>NZ_CANPVT010000002.1:0-302066 GCF_947581735.1 Candidatus Palauibacter soopunensis | reverse complement strand
GAGACGGACGTAGAGGATGTGGCGGGAGTCCGGCGTCCAGGTGGGGAAGACGTCGTAGCGCTTGTCCTCGGTGAGGCGGTCCACGCGGCGCGTGGCGACATCCACCTTCCAGATGTCGTAGTTCCCGTACCGGTCGCCAGCGAAGACGATCGAGCGCTCGTCCGGAGACCAGCTCATCGAGTTGATCCGCGCGCCGAGATCCGTGAGCTGTACGTCCGCACCGTCGCGCGCCGACCAGAGCCAGATCTCCGGGGCGCCGCTCTTGTCCGACACGTAGGAGATCCACGTCCCGGCGGGCGACCAGGCCGGCATCTGCGAGCTGAGGAAGTGGCCGGAACTGCCCATGTCCACGGGCACGCGCGTCGGAAAGCCGCCTTCGGGCGACAGGGTCATGAGCCCGCCGGTGAGCCCGGACTCGAACAGGATCGCCGAGCCGTCCGGCGACCAGGCGGGCGCGCCCCCGACGACGGACTCGATGGAGAGGAGCTGGTCGATCGAGAGGGCGCCCTCCTCGCCGCCGTTCTGCGCGTGCAACTCGCTTCCGCCGCTGGCCGCAGCGCCAAGAACGAGGAGGATGCCGGTGATCACCGTCGTATGCGGGTCGCGAGCCATGGGTCGTCCTTTCAGCGCGTCAGTGTGCGGTCTCCCGCGGGTTCGGTCCGCTCGAGGTCGGCTCCTCCGAGGTCGTGCGGCGTAGCGGGTCGCCCTCGAAGCGCCACTCCGACTCGAAGTCCTTCGGCGGCGCCTCGCCGAGCAGGCGCGCGCGCACCATCTCCACCGGCATCCGGCCACCCTTGAGGATCGCGTCGTGGAAGGCGCGGTTCGTCATCTCCCCCGACTGCACGAGCTGTTCGTGCAGGGCCCGGATCTGGAGCCCGCCGATCATGTAGGCGACCTGGTACAGCGGCGAGTAGGAGCCGTTGAAGCTCCGCCGCACCTCCGCCTCCGCGTTGGCCCGTTCGTGCCCCACCCGCTCCACGAGGAAGTCGATCGCCTCCTGCGGGGTCATGCGCTCGAGGTGGAAGGAGAGGGAGAAGATGATCCGGGCCGTGCGGTGCATGCGCCAGAACAGCATCCCGATCCGGTCCTCGGCGGTCGACGGGAAGCCGAGATCCCAGAGCAGCATCTCCCAGTAGAGCGCCCACCCCTCGCCCCAGAACGGCGTGGAGAACGCCCTGCGGTGCGAGTTGAAGCGGCTCGTCATGAACCCCTGCAGGTGGTGCCCCGGAATGAGTTCGTGGTGGACGGTCGCGCGGGAGAAGTGTTCGTTGTTCCCCCGCATGCTCATGAGCTTGTACTCGTGCTCCATGCCGTCCGTGGGGAAGGAGACCTAGATCACCTCCCCGCCGAGGAAGAAAGGGGACACCCTCTGCCGCTCCGGGGACATCATCTCGATGCGCCAGATCTCGTCCGCAAGCGGGGGGACGGTGACGAGGTCGCGCTCGGTGACGAAGGCGAGCGCCTCATCGGCGAGTTCGCGGATCATCTGCGGCTGGTCGCCGGGGTCGCGGTGCAGCGTCTTCACGTACTCCAGCGCCGCCCGCCAGTCGTCGCCGTAGCCGAGTTCGCGCGACGCCTCGATCATGCGCGCCTCGCACCAGGCGTACTCCCGCTCGGCGATCGCGATCAGTTCCTCGGGGCTGTACGGGATCATCTCGTGGCGCAGGTCCGCGGCGAGCCCCTCCGCCCCGATCGGGTCGCCGACGATCGGTTCGTCCTCGCCCGCCCGGTAGCCGATCACGGTCTCGCGGAGGAAGGTCGCGTAGCCGTCCAGCGCGGTCTTCGCGCGGGTGTACGGATCCTCGTTCCACCAGGTGAAGACGGGGTCGTAGTCGGCGTAGTGCTCGTACCAGTCCTCGAGGAGGCGCGTGCGCTCGGCCAGCGCCGTGACCGCCCGCAGCGCGACGATCCGGGACACGTCTTCTCCGCTTTCGAGCCGGGCCTCGACCTCGGCGCGGGCGGCCTCGATCTCGGCCGGAAGTTCCGCGAGACGGGCCGCGGCGGACTCCGACTCCACGGGCTCCCGGCGGCGCCGGCGTTCCTCCAGATCCACGATGAGCGAGGTGAAGGAGATGAACCCGTCCATCTCGGTGGCGAGCCCCGCCTCGCGCGTCAGGAGGTCGAGTTGGTAGCGCAGTTCGTTGAGGAGGAGGACGTAGTCCACGCGCCCCTCGAGGCTCAGCGCCTCGAAGTCGAGCGCGTCGATCTCCCGCTGCCAGCCCGAAAAGAAGTCGCGGAAGCGCGCGTTGCGCTCGGACGAGTAGGAGACGTTCCAGCGGCGACCGAGCGCGGTCCGGTCGGTGCTGTAGCGTTCGACGACGGCCGCGAGTTCGCTCGTCTGCGCGCCGACGAGCGGAGCCAGGTCCTGCGCCGCAGCGGACGTGGCGAAGGGGGCCGACATGGCGGCGAGAACGGCGACGGCGAGGATCGGTCCTCCGGTGAGAACGCGTCCCGCGCTGCGAGCGAGGTTTCGTGGATCGGTCATGGCGTCACCCTCCGCAGGACGAAGTGTCCCGATACGACGTCCATCCGAAGTTCATCGAAGGAGGCCCCGCCGGCGGCGCCTTCGGAATCGCTTCCGCGGATGAAGCTGTAGAGGGTCCGCCCAGCGGCGAACTCGTCGCCGCCCAGCCACGAGAGGGTGGCCGGGTCGCCGCCTCCCGTGGCGATCGTCAGTTGTCCGTCTTCCGCCGCCACGGTCGCTGTGATGCGCTGGCCCCGGGCGGGGCCTTCGTAGCGGCCGGCGTAGGGCGAGGGATCGCCTTCGAAGGGAGTCGCGGCGGGCTCGGCGAGTTCCCCGAGCACGACATCTTCGATCCGGCCCGCGATCCCGCCGGAGGAGGCACCACCGGCCGTGTTGATGAGCACGGCGATGGACAGGTCCTCGGACGGGACGTAGCGGAGGTCGGAGACGTAGCCGAAGATCCCGCCGCCGTGCCCGATCCGCGGGGTCCCGTCCCGATCCGTGACCGAAAGGCCCTTCGCGTAGCGCAGGTCGGTGCCGTCGAGCAGGGGCTCCGGCGTGATCATCAGCCGGTAGCTCTCCGGGCTCAGGATCTCGCCACCCTCGCCGTCTCCGTGGAGGGCCTGATTCCAGGCGACGAGGTCGCGCACCGTGGAGCAGAGCGATCCCGCGGCGTAGGGCCACTGGTGGTCCAGGTACGGGGCGGGGTGCAGCCCGTCGTCCCCCGGCTCGTATCCCTTCGCGCGGTTCGGGGTGAGTTCGTCCTTGTGGCAGTAGCGGGAGTTCTCCATCCCGGCCTCGCCGAAGAGTCGCTCCTCGACGAAGGCTTCGTAGCTCATCCCGCTCGCCGCCTCGATGACGAGTCCGGCGAGGAAGTAGCCCGAGTTGTTGTACGTCATCGCCGTGCCGGGTTCGAACTCGAACGGCTCGGCGGCGAAGAGCGTGACGAGGGTGTCGCGCGGCAGGTCGAGGGGGGCGAGTTCGACCCAGAGGTGCTCCATCTCGGTGTAGCCCTTGATGCCCGACGTGTGGTCGAGGAGTCGGCGGACGGTGACGGTCCGGTCGCCGAGGGGGTAGTCGGGCAGCCACCTCGTGAGCGGGTCGTCGAGGGAGAGCTTCCCTTCCTCCTGCAGGAGGAGGACGGCCGCCGCGGTGAACTGCTTGGTCACGGATCCGACCTCGTAGACGGCGTCCGGCGGCGTGAGCACGCCGAGTTCGAGGTCGGCGTGACCGAACTCCTCGATCAGGAGCGTGTCCGTCCCCCGCACGACCGCGATCGACATGCCGGCGGTGCGGCCCGCCTCGATCGGCGCGGAGGCGATCGCGTGAATCGCGTCGATCTGGTCCGGCGCCAGGGAGGCAGGGGACGAATCGGGGGCGGCGGGGTCCGACGCCGGGTCTGGCCCGGCACAACCGGCGACCCCAAGTGCGAGGACCGCAAATCTCTCCAGTCTCACGTTGAATCTCCTGCATCTCGGTTGAACCAGACCTATCTTCGGACGGCAGCGTAAACGTGTCGATAGCTCGGCGTTCGTGATCCGCGAGGCGCCGGAGAGAGGATTTCGATGGAATCGACGGTGGCACCGGCCTCGGTCTTCGCGGAACGCGAGGGCGCGGCGGAGTCGGCGGACAGCATCCCGTGGTATCTGAGCGCGGTCCTGTTCGCGTCGGCGGCCGTGATCGTGGGCATCACGTGGGACATCTCCTGGCATCGGACGATCGGTCGGGACACGCTCTTCACGCCCGCTCATATTCTGGTCTACGCGGGCGGGCTGGCGGCGGGGCTGTCGTGCGGGTGGCTCGCGCTCAAGACGACGTTCTCCGGGACGGACGGGGAAGTGGGGCGTTCCGTGCGGTTGTGGGGGTTCCGGGCGCCGCTCGGGGCCTGGGTGGCGATCTGGGGCGCGATCGCCATGCTCGCGTCCGCGCCGCTCGACGACTGGTGGCACAACGCGTACGGGCTCGATGTCGAGATCCTGAGCCCGCCCCACGTCGTCCTCGCGCTTGGAATCTACGCGATCCAGGTCGGCGCCCTGCTGATGGCGCTGTCGTGGCACAACCGCGCGTCGGAGACGGGCCGGCGCAAGCTCGCGTGGGCGTACGTGTTCAGCGCCGCGATGCTGATCCTGTCGCTCTCCGTGCTGCTCATGGAGTACACGTTCCCCAACCAGATGCACGGGGCGACGTTCCACCTCATCATGGCGGCGCTCTTCCCCGTCCTTCTCTTCGCCATCGGCCGGGCCGGGCAGATGCGCTGGCCCGCGACGTGCGCGACGCTGCTCTATACGGCGGTTTCGCTGGCGATGATGTGGGTGCTGCCGCTCTTTCCGGCGGAGCCGATGCTGGCGCCGATTCTCCGCCCGGTCACCCACATGGTGGCGCCGGAGTTTCCGCTCCTCCTGTTCGTGCCGGCGATCGCGATCGACCTCCTGCTGCGGCGGCATTCGGCGCCGGGAGAGGCGCCCGACCGGGCCTCGGCCGACTGGCGGATCGCGGCCGTGGGCGGCGTCGCCTTCGTGGGCATCTTCGGCGTAATCCAGTGGTTCTTCGCCGACTTCATGCTCTCGGAGGGGGCGCGGAACTACTTCTTCCAGGGCAACACGTGGGGCTACACGGCCGCGCCGGGCGCCTGGGAGGACGTGTTCTGGCACGGCGGCCAGTTCCTCGGGGGCGAGTTCTCGGCCGCGGGCTTCCTGGCCGCGGCGTGGTGGGCGCTGCCGGTCGCGTTCGTCTCGGCCCGCTCGGGCCTGTGGCTGGGGAACTGGTGGCTGCGCGTCCGCCGGTGAGGTGCAGCCGGTCCGCCCGGCCGATGCGCGGTGGGGCTGTTCGGCTGACGCGGGCGGCGGCGTTCGTCGTCGGGCTGTACGTCGTGGCGACGGGGCATGTCGGGAGCAACAACGTGTTCTTCTCGGGCGAGGCGGGCCCCTACTCCGTGTCCGTCGTCATCCGTCCCCCCGAGGTCATTCCGGGGCTGGCGGAGATCTCCGTCCGCGTGTCGGGGGGCGGGGCGGATCTCGTGACCGTGCGCCCCGTCCGCTGGGACGCGTCCCCGGAAGGCGGGGCACCGCCCCCCGACGAGGCCGTGCCCGTGGCGGGCGACCCCGAACTCTACGCAGCCGAACTGTGGCTCATGACGGTGGGCGCGTACCGGGTCGAGGTCGCGGTGGAGGGGAGCCGCGGGAGCGGCCAGGTCTCCGTTCCGGTGACCTCGGTCATGCTCGGCGTGCGCGACCTGCCGCCGGGGCTCGGGTGGATCCTCGCCGCGCTGGGGCTCCTTCTCGTCGCCGGCGTCGTGTCGATTACGGGGGCCGCGGTGCGCGAGAGCCAGATCCCGGCCGGTGAGGCGGTGGGCTCCCGGCAGCGTCGCCGCGCCCGGCTCGCCATGGCCCTCACCGCCGTGGGGATGGCGGGCCTCGTCTACGTGGGGAACGCGTGGTGGGCAGCCGTCGACCGGGAGGTCCGCAGCGGGATCTTCGAGCGCCTCGCCGTGGAGGGCGCGATCGTGCGCGACGGAGGGACGCCCGCGCTCGAGATCGCGATCACGGATCCCGGCTGGCGGGGCCGGGACTGGAGCCCGCTCGTGCCGGACCACGGCAAGCTCATGCACATGTTCGTGGTCGGCGCGCCGGGCATGGACGCGTTCGCGCACGTGCACCCCGTCCCAGTGGACTCGTCCACCTTCCGCGTCCCGTGGCCGGACCTGCCGCCGGGCGAGTACCGCATCTACGGCGACATCGTGCAGGAGTCCGGCTTCGCGCAGACGGTCGTCGACACGATCACCGTGGACGCGGCGGCGCTCGGGGTTTCGGAGGAGGCAGCGGGCTTGCCGCGCGACCCGGACGACTCGGCATGGACGGGCGTTCCCGTCGCCCTCTCCGGGCCGGGCTCGGAGACGCGACTGGACGACGGTTCGATCCTCGAATGGCAGGGGGATCAGGAACTTCGCGTCGACGAGGAGACGGTTCTCACTTTCAGGCTCTGGGATCCGGACGAGAAGCCGGCCGAGCTGGAGCCCTACATGGGAATGCTCAGCCACGCCGCGCTCACGCGGGACGACGGGGCCGTGTTCGTGCACCTGCATCCCGCGGGCACGATCTCGATGGGGTCGCTTTCGGTGCTCGCGCCTGACGGGTCGCCGATGGCGGGCGGCGGGACGGATGCTCCCGCCGGCGTGGTCGAGTTTCCGTTCGCGTTCCCGCAGCCGGGCGAGTACACGATCTGGGTGCAGGTGAAACGCGAGGGCCGTGTCCTCACGGGGGCGTTCCAGGCGACGGTCCTGGAGTGACCGCTGGGGTGAGCGTCGGGTGAAGGGACGGATCGCGATGTGCTTCAGCGGCGGCAAGGACAGCGCCCTGGCCCTGCACGCGCTCCGGCAGTCCGGGACCTACACCGTCGAGACCCTGATCACGACCGTGACCGACGCCTACGACCGGGTGAGCATGCACGGCGTGCGACGCGCGCTCGTGCGCGACCAGGCGGCGGCCATGGGCGTCCCGCTGGTGGAGGTCGTCGTCCCCCCGCAGTCCTCCAACGAGATCTACGAACGCGCCATGGGAGAGGCGTTCGACCGCGTCTACGAGGACGGAATCCGTCGCGTGGCGTTCGGAGACATCTTCCTGGAGGACCTTCGCGAATACCGCGAACGGCAACTCGCAGCCTCCGGGCTGGAATGTCTGTTCCCGATCTGGAAGCAACCCACCGCCGCGCTCGCGCGTTCCTTCATCCGGGATGGGTTCGAGGCCGTCGCGGTGTGCATCAACCCGGCGGTGCTGGACGCCTCCTTCGCGGGCCGCGCCTTCGACGCGTCGTTCGTCGCCGACCTTCCGGAGGACGTGGATCCATGCGGAGAGAACGGAGAGTTCCATACCTTCGTGTGGGACGGCCCGATCCTGCCCCGACCGATCCCGGTCGCGCGCGGTGAGGTGGTCGAACGGGACGGCTTCGTCTTCTGCGACCTGCTCGCGGCGGACGCGTGACCCACTTGGCGTCCCGGGTGTAGGAGTACCACGAGCGACGGACGAGTCGGTCCGGAGCGTGAGATAGAGAGGGTTCGCTGATGTTCAGAGTTTTCGGCCTCATGCTGGGCCTGACGTTTCTCCTGGTGTTCGCCGGCCAGATGCTGTTCGGGCAGCAGGGCGCCGTTCTGTTCCTGGTGCTGTCGGCGGCCATGAACTTCGGGATGTACTGGTTCAGCGACCGGGTGGTGCTGCGCATGTACCGGGCGCAGGTCGTGGACCGGGCGCAGGCGCCGGACCTCTACGACCGGGTGGAGCGGCTACGGAAGCGGGCGGGCCTGCCCGCGCCGGTCGTGGCCGTCTCGCCGCAGCCGCAGCCGAACGCGTTCGCCACGGGCCGCAATCCGGAGCACGCCGTGGTCTGCTTCACGCAGGGGATCCTGCGTGCGCTGCCGGCCCGGGAACTGGACGGCGTGATCGCACACGAACTCGCTCACATCAAGCACCGGCACATGCTCGTGGGCACGGTCGCGGCGACGATGGCCGGCGCCATCGCGATGATCGCCTCGATCGCCCGCTGGGGCTTCATCTTCGGCGGGGGCCGCGACGACGGCGACAACCCGCTCGGCATGCTGGTCATGGCCATCGTCGCCCCGCTCGCCGCCGTCATCATCCAGATGGCGATCAGCCGCCGCAACGAGTTTCAGGCCGACCGCACCGGGGGCGAGATCACGGGCGACCCCATGGGTCTGGCCGGCGCGCTGAAGCGCCTCGAGTCCGGTGCCCGTCGCATCCCGATGAACGTGAACCCGGCCGGCGCCTCGCTCGCGATCGTGAACCCCTTCGCGGGACGACGCCGGGGTCTCACATCCCTCTTCACCACCCACCCGCCAACAGAGGAGCGGGTCGCCGCCCTGAGAGCCCAGGCCGGCCGGACGTAGACGGCGGCAGCGCGGCGCCAAGCGGGGCCGGGTTTCGTCCCGGCGCGGGGTCGCTGCGGGTGCTTCAGGGCAACTTCCAGGGCAAGCGTTCGTTTTCGGCGAAAAGGACCACGCGGCAGTGCACCATGTCGTCGCCCTGGAAACGGGCGTAGGCCTCGAACGGGCGGTTCTCGATGACGTGCGGCAGCCAGTGGCGGTCGTCTTCCCACATCCGGTCGTACGGGATGTCGTCGACGGGCGTCCACATGGGGGTGGCCTCGCTCGTCTCGACCGGCTTTCCCACGAGGGCGTCCGCCCGGAACACGTGGATCAGGATCGACATGCCGCTCAGCACCTCGAACGCCACCTCGCCGACCTTTCGCGGCGCCACGGGCCGCGCGCGCAGCTCCTCCTCAAATTCCCGCATCGCGGCCTCCAGCGTGCTCTCGCCGGGTTCGACCTTGCCCCCGGCCCCGTTCAGCTTGCCGGCGCCGAGGCCGCGCTTCTTGTGGATGAGGAGGATCTCGTCTCCCCGCACGATGAAGAGAAGGGTCGCGTGGAGGTCCGGCTCCCAACCCTCCGGGATGGGGCGCTCCGTCGCGAGGGGTCGAGCTTGCATCTGCTGTCCTTTCACGGCGAGGCCGCACCGCATCGGCTGGAGCGCGTCATGGCGTGCGGGCGGCGGCGCGGTCGAAGACGACTTCGCCGTTGAAGACCGTCATCTCGCACGACATGTCCCGCAGCTCGATCGTCGGGACGGTGAGCGGGTTGCGGTCCCAGACCGCGAGATCCGCGTACTTGCCGGGTGCGATCGTTCCGACCTTCTCCTCGAGGAACATCTGGTGCGCGGCCCAGGTCGTGAACGAGCGCAGCGCCGTCTCGACGTCGACGGATTCGGCCGTGCCGTAGGGGTCGCTCCCGTAGACGCCGAGCAGCGGCTGGCGGGCGACGGAGGCCCAGACGCCGTAGCGCGCCGGGTAGGGAGTGACGAAAAAGTCGGAGCCGCTGGCCCAGATCATGCCCCGGTCCCGATAGGAGCGGAACGGGTTCAGCCGCAGGGTTCGCTCGGGTCCGAAGTTCCCGGCGTAGGTGTCACCGATCCACCACGTGAAGGTGGGGGACGGCTCCGGGTAGCCGGCCTGCCATTCGCGCTGGAGTTCGGCCATCGCGTCCAGGGCCCGGTCCGTGGGGATGTTCGAGTGGATGATCCCGTGCCGGAGCCCGCGGGTCGGCGTGGCCTCGAGCGCCTCGACGAAGCTGTCGACGGTCCAGTCGATCGCGCGGTCGCCGATGGAGTGGATCGAGACGTGGAGCCCGGCGTCGTGATAGGCCCGGAACCGCCGACGCAGTTCATCCGGGTCCATCGTCGGATATCCGCGGTTGCCCGCGTCGGTCCCCGTGCGCTCCCGGTTCCAGTCCTCGTACAGCCAGGCAGTGCGGGCGCCGCCGCTCCCGTCGATGTACAGCTTGACGCCGCCGGGGATGAGCCGGTCGTCCCCGGTCGACTCGTAGGGCCGCGTGAAGGCCGCGAGGCTGTCGGCGTAGGCGCGAACCTCGGCCAGCGTCCCGTCGCGGCCGTCCCACAGGGCGAAGATGCGGACCGTGAGGTCGCCGTCGGCGAGGACATCGCGGTAGGCCTCCCAGGTGCGGCGGCCGATCCCGGGATCCTTGCCGCCCGTCATGCACTCGGCGTTGAAGGCGTCGGCGAGCGCGCGGATGCCTTCGCGCCGCTCGTCGGGCCCGAGCGGCGGGATGAGGCGGGTCACGAGACCCATGGCGGACTCCTTGAGGACTCCGGTGGGCTGCCCGGCGGCATCGCGGTCGATCGTGCCGCCAGGCGGATCGGGGGTATCCGCCGTGATGCCGGCCATGTCGAGGGCGAGCGAGTTGGCCACGCCGTAGTGGCCCATCGTGTGCGCCAGCCACACGGGCTGCCCCGCGGCGACGGCGTCGAGGTCGGAGGCGTATATGTAGCGCAACTCCTCGAGCTTCCCCTCGTCCCAGCCGCCGCCGCGCACCCACTCGCCCTCCGCAAGCCGCCCGGCCTGCTCCGCGACCATGCCCTGCACGTCCGCGATGTTCTCCACGTTCGGATAGCTGAGGTCGAGCCGGTACAGCCGGTTCGCGCCGCCGTTCGCGAAGTGGACGTGCGCGTCCATGAGGCCCGGCGTCACCGCGCGTCCGTCAAGGTCGATGCGGCGGGTCTGCGGGCCCGCGAGCGCCTCGACCTCCCCCGTCGAACCGACGGCCACGACACGTTCGTCGCGCACGGCGACGGCTTCGGCGACGCGGCTCTCCGCGTCGAGCGTGATCACGGGTCCGCCCACGAGAATCAGGTCGGCCGGGTCGGCCGGCGGCGACTCTCCGCAGGCGGCGAGAACGGCGCCCGCCAACACGAGGGCGGATGGATTCGATCGGTTCATCATCGGGCCATACAGTAGGGACGAAGCGAGGGCTGCATTGCGAAGAGCGCGCCGAGCAGCAGGAGCGGCATCGACCATGCGGTCGCGACGACGGGCCCGAACGCGTCCGCGAACCCACCCACGACGGGAATCGCCAGCGTCCCGACGGCCCATGCGAGCCCCATGACGATGCCCGAACTCACGGCCGTCCCCGAGGGCAGGATCTCCTGCGCCACCACGACGATCGGAGGCAGCAGCGCCATGTTCAGGAAGCCCGCGCACACGGCCATCGCGATCGCGGCCGGGCTGGCCGGCGCCAGCGTGAAGGCCAGGATGTGCGTGGGCACGGCGAGCACGCTGATCGCGGCCAGGAGGTGCTGCCGGTTGAGCCGGTCGGTGAGGTAGCCGGAGGCGAGCGTCCCCAGGCCCTGGGCGCCCAGGTAGATGCTCAGCACCACGGCCCCCGCCGTCTCGCTCTCGCCCGCGCGGTGGGCGATGATCGGGATGAACGTGAGGACCGCTTTCTGGGCGAAGGAGCCGACGACGGAGATTCCGAACACGAGACCGAGCGGCCCCTTGAGTTTGCGGAGCACCTCCAGTGGGGGAGGCGGCGGGGTCCCCGGCCCCACCCGGGTCCGACCCTTCGCACCGAACCAGAGGGCGATCCCGAGCACGACCCCCGGAATCATCGCGACCCACAGGCCGGCCAGACCCAACCAGCTCACGATGGCGACCGCGCTGATCGGCCCCAGCGCGAAGCCCGCCGCCCCACCGAAGGAGAAGACGGACATGCGCACGCCGCTTCCCCGACCCTCCCCGGCGCGCGCGACGAGCGACGCCCCCGGCGGGTGAAAGGCGGCCGACCCCAGTCCGCCCACCGTGAGGAGGAGAAGGAGGACGAAGAAGCTGGGCGCCAGCCCCAGCAGCGAGATGAACACGGCCCCCACGATCGGCCCCGCAGCGAGGAAGGCGCGCCTCCCGAACCGGTCGGCCAGGTAGCCGAAGGCCGGCTGCGGGAGCGCGGTCGAGATGGAGAGCACGGTCGACAGCGTCGCGGCCAGCGTGATCGAGAGGCCGAGGTTGTCCATGATCCGCGGCAGCAGCGGCGGCAGGAACGCCGTATACGCATCCACCGTCGTGTGCGAGACGACGATGAGCGCCACGACCACTGCGGGGCGCGGCGATGTGCGTCCCGAGAGGCCCGACGGGGGATTGGCGAGCGCCGCGCTCGGTTCGTGCAGTGTCGAACTCCGATCCGGTTCGGATGGCAGCCGCGTGGTGACCGCTCACAGTAACAGGATCGAGTCCGTCGTGGAGGAACCCGCGCGCATCTATGTTGAGTGTCGGGTCGACCGCGATTCGCGCGACCCGAGGCGATACGCAGGGAACGCGAGGTGCATCGATGGTTCGGAGACGGCGGATGCGGCGACGATGGATCTTTCTGGCCCTCGGAGTGGGCGGCCCGGCCGTGACCCTTGCCGGCTGCGAGGGAATCGTGATGGACCTCGTCGATCTCGTAGACGAGAACGCGACCTACGTGATCACGGGCGGGCGCTGGCTCGACGTGCATGCCGGAACCCTCGTCGAAAACGCCGGAATCACCATCCGCGACGGAAGGATCGTCTCCATCGGCGGATCGGCGGATACGGACCCGGTCACGGTGACGATCGACCTCGACCGGGAAGCGACGATCCTTCCGGGGTTCTTCGACCTCCACGCCCACTACGCGGTGGACCTGTTCGGCGATGGCCGCGTCGATGAGACGGCCGCCTATCCCGAACTCTTCCTCGCCAACGGCGTGACGACGACGTTCCCGGCCGGCGAGATGGATCCGGTCCGCATGCGGGAGCTGCGGCTCGCCATCGACCGGGGCGAGCGCAGGGGTCCCCGGATCCTCAACTCCGGCCCCTACTTCGGATCATGGCGGCGGGGCTGGGACGACGACGCCATGACACCCGACTCGATCCGGCGGGAAGTGGACCACTGGGCGTCGCTCGGCGCGGCCGGCTTCAAGGCCAAGGGAATCCGGCCCGACCACCTCTCCGTGCTCATCGAACAGGCGCACGAGCACGGACTTACGGTGACCGCCCACCTCGACTCGGGTTTCGGGAACACGGTGAACCCCCGCGACGCGATTCTCATGGGCATCGACCGCGTCGAGCACTTCCTGGGCGGCGACATGATGCCGGCCGACCGCACGGCCTACGCCTCGCTGCAGGAGTTCGACGATTTCGAGGGGGACGCGCTCCGCGACATCATCGATCTCTATGTCGGCCACGGCGCGTACTTCGACGCCACGCTCTCCATCTACGGCTACTGGGGGCCGCACGACCCGGAGATGACGGAGTACTGGACGGACGAACACCGCTTCCTGACGCCGTACATGCGGGAGATCGTCGAAGCCCGTCCGCCCCGCCCCGTGAACGAGTCGTTCGCGAAGATGTCGCCGATCAAGCGCCGGACGCTCAAGGCGTTCCATGACGGCGGCGGGCGCGACCTCATCACGCTCGGCACGGATCACCCGAGCTGGGGAGACTACTGGTCGCCGTTCGCCGTACACCGCGAACTCCTCGCGTTCGCGCGCGCCGGGGTCCCGCCCGCGGACGTGTTCCGCATCGCGACCCTCAATTCGGCCCGCGCGATGGGCGTGGACGACGAACTCGGCAGCATCGAGGAAGGGAAGTTCGCGGATCTTGTGATCGTGCGGGGGAACCCGCTGGAGGATGTCCGGGCCGCCCGCGAGGTGTGGTTCGTCTTCGCGCGGGGACGGCTTCATTCGCCGGACGAGCTGCTTGCGATGGCGGAAGGAAGTATCGGGCCGGCGGATGCGTCGGAGGAATCCGCGTGGAGGCCCGGCCGCTGAGCCTGCCGCCATGGTGGATGTCTTGCTCCGATGGCTAATCAGACCCGAGCTTGCGACACACCATCCACCCGAGGCGAGGTCTGACATGAGCCAGCGAAACCCGATTCCACGACGACAGGTGCTGATCCGGGGCGGCGCGGCGGCCGCCGGGCTTGCGGTCCTTCCGACGGACATCTTCCGTGGCTGGCTCGCCGGATTCGATCAGGAGGCCGTGATCCCATGGGTTCAGCGTCCGCACCCGGGGCTGACGGAGCGGATGAACATCCTGAACTGGGAAGAGCTGGATTCCTGGATCACGCCGGTCAGTCAGATGTTCCGCGTGGGGCACTACGGGTTGCCGGTCGTCGCGGAGAGCGACTGGAGCCTCGAGGTCGGGGGACTCGTCGACCGGCCGCGGACGTTCGGCCTCGCCGAGTTGAGGGCGCGGCCCCGTCAGGAGGTCGTGTTCACGCTGGAGTGCTCGGGAAACCGCGGCCGCCCCTCGTTCATCGGCGGCGTCCACAACGCGCGCTGGGCGGGGACCTCGCTTGCGGCGCTGCTGACCGAGGCCGGCGTTCAGGAGACGGGGATCGAGGTCGTCTTCTTCGGGGCGGACGAGGGCGAGGAGGAGATCCGGGGCAACACGGTGACGCAGAACTTCGCGCGCAGTTTGTCGCTCGAAGACGCGATGGACCCCGGCATCATCCTCGCGTACGACGTGAACGGCGAGCCGCTGCCGACCGCGCACGGGTTCCCGCTGCGCGTCATCGCCCCCGGCTGGTACGGGATCGCGAACGTGAAGTGGCTGACCCGGATCGAACTCCGCGACCGCCGCTTCATGGGCAAGTTCATGGCCCGCGACTACGTGACGCTGCGGGCGGAGGAACGCGACGGCGAGACCGTGTGGACGGAGACCTCGGTGGGGCGCGTGAACATCAACTCCGTCCCCGCGAAGGTCACGCGGAGCGGCGATGCGTACGCGATTCACGGGGCGGCGTGGGGCGCGGACATCGCCACCGTCGAAGTCCGCGTGGATGAGGGGCCGTGGGAGCCGGCGACGCTGGGCGAAGGCCGGGGCGACCCGCACACGTGGACATTCTGGCGCACGGAATGGGACGCGACGCCGGGGCGGCATGCGATCGTCTCGAGGGCGATCGACGCGGACGGCAACGTCCAGCCGGCGGCGGACGACCCGATGCTCGTGAACAAGAGGACATACTGGGAGAGCAACGGACAGCTCACCCGGGACATCGTGATCGACTGACAGCCCCCTTCCCCCCGGCGCGCGAGCGAGCGGGGGGCTCAGCGACGGCCGCGGGCGCCCCGGCGTAGTCGGCGCACGAGCCACGCGTACGCCACCGCGTTCAGCGCGAGCACGGACAGGCCGAGCCAGATCTGCATATCCCGGGTCAGCGCGCCGGGGTAGATCACCGGCAACAGGTAGTGCTCGATGAACCCCCCGGAGTAGCCCGCCTGGCCGCTCGCGATCCGCAGGTCGTTCTCCAGCGGCGTGAGCGGACAGATCCAGCCAGCGAACTCGATCAACGCCCCCCACGCGAAACAAGGGATGTGCGCCCACGCCAGCCGCGGCCAGCGGACCGCCGCGAACCCGCCGGCGACGACGAAGGCGATGAAGAGGAAGTGGACGACGAGGACGAGATCCGCGAGCACCCGGTAAATCAAGGCGATCCGGCGCGCGTCAGGAACTCGGCCGGTGCCGGCTCATCCCACCTGCACGGGGTGCGGGAGCGGGACGTTCAGCAGGTAGCCCTTTTCGTTCATCAGAGGTTCATCCGGCTGCGTATTGCCGGCCGCATCCGTGGCGCGCGTGACCAGCGTGTGCGTTCCCGGGGTCGCGTCCCACTCGAACTCGAACCGTTGCCACGCCAGGGGCAGAATCGGATCCACGATCTCGGCCTCCAGCCAGGTTGCTCCGCCGTCCGGACTCCATTCGACGGCGGACACCGGTCCCGCCGGCGCGTGAGCGAACCCGTGAAGGACGCGGGACCCCGGCGCCAGCCGCGCGGGTCTCGGAAGGGCCAGCGCGCTCTTCACCACGAGTTCCGTGATCACTTGGCCCTGGGCGGGCGCGTGGTCGGCCTCCGGCCACTGGTCGCCGATGAGGACGTAGGACGACGTGTTGTTCCGGTTCCACACCCGCTCGGTGGAGACCTGTATGGACCCCAGCCACTTGATGCTGTTGGACCCGGACCAGCCGGGAACGACGGACCGCGCCGGGAATCCGTGATCCGCGGGGAGCGGGTCGCCGTTCATGCGCAGCGCGATGATGGTGTCGGGATCCCGCGCCTTGGCGAGCGGCATGGCACGCTCGAAGCCGCCGTCCAGCCCCACGAGGTTCACGTCGACCGTCTCCGGCCGCACGCCGGCCATATCGAGCACGGTGGCGAGCGACGGCCCCGACCACTCCGCGCACCCCACGGCTCCGGTCGTCCATTGCCCGCCGCTCGCGCGGGTGCCCGTGAGTTCCGGGTACAGGCCGCGCCAGTTGCCGGCGCACTCCAGGTAGGCGGTGATCGTGTGCTGCGGCAGCGACTCGAGGGTGGACAGATCGAGCCGCAGCTCGGTCTCGGCGCCGTCCCCCTCTACCCGCAGCGCGTAGCCCTCCGGGTCGATCGTCGGCGTGGGCGAATGGTTCCGGACGAAGAACAGATCGTTCGGCGTGATGAACCCGTCGATGAGCTCGAGCCGCGTCTCCAGGTTCGTGACGCGCTGGATGAAGGGCGACGGGTCCTTCGCCCACCTCGGCGGCTGCTCCGACTCCATCCGGGAGGCGATGGCGGCTTCCGCTTCCGCGGATGACCCGGCGTCTCCCGCGCGGTCGCAGGCGGCGAGCCAGGCCGCGGCGGGTGCCACGCTGGCGGCACGCACGAAATCCCGCCGGGTGAGGCGATACGTCTCGCTGGTCTGCTTCATCGACGGCACCTCCACTTGGCAGGCTGCGGGCCCCCCAGACGCTTGGCAGGGCCGCGCGATGAGGCATATTAGATGTATGCCACCGAGGAGAAACACACGCACGCTCCCTGCGTTCCTGTGTGTTACGCTGGGGATGCAGTGGGCGGCATGCAATCCCGACGACGGCTCCGGCGCGGCCTTCGAGGTCGTGGAGGCGACGATCGGGGACGTGCAGGCGGCGATCCGCGATGGGACGACGACCTGCCGCGAGGTCGTGGAGCGGCACCTCGCCCGGATCGCGGCCTACGAAGACGCGATCAACGCGATCACCGTGCTCAACCCTCGAGCGCTCGAGCGCGCGGACCGGCTGGACGCCGCGCTGGCCGCCGGCGAGGCGACGGGACCGCTCTTCTGCGTCCCGATGCTCGTCAAGGACAACTTCGACACGCACGACATGGTCACGACCGGGGGGTCCATCGCGCTCGCGGACAACCTTCCGCCCGACGACGCCTTCATGGTGCGGAAGATCCGCGAGGCCGACGCGATCGTGCTCGCCAAGACGAACATGGCGGAATGGGCGTTCAGTCCGCGCCAGTCCGTCAGTTCCTCCTTCGACACGACGCGCAACGCCTACGCACTCGACCGCGTTCCGGCCGGATCCAGCGGCGGAACGGCCTCGGGGGTCGCCGCCTCGTTCGGCGTCATCGGGCTGGGCAGCGACACCGGCAACTCGATCCGCGGACCCAGCTCCCATCTCGCCCTGGTCGGGATCCGCTCGACCATCGGCCTCACGAGCCGCGATGGGGTCATCCCCCTCTCCTTCGACCGCGATATCGCGGGCCCGATGGGCCGGACCGTGGAGGATGTCGCGCGCGTGTTCAACGTCGTGGCCGGCCATGACCCCGCGGATTCGTACACCGAGGCGGGGCGCGGGCGCGCGGAGGAGGACTACACGGCCTTCCTGGACGCCGACGGGGCCCGGGGCGCCAGGATCGGCGTCCTGCGCGCGCTGGCGGATCCCGAGGAGACCGACGGGGAGATTCTCGCGCTCTTCGAAGCGGCCATCGACGATCTCGCGGCGCTCGGAGCCGAGATCCTGGACCCCTTCGAGTTCGACGTCGCGGCGGAACTGGGGCGGGAGGGGATGTTCTGCCGCCGCTTCCGCTACGACATGTGGGTCTACCTGCGGTCGCTGGGCCCGGCGGCGCCGATGACGGACGTCCTCGAGGTACTGGAGGACGGGCGCTACTCGGACTACGCGCAGGCGTCGTTGCGGCGGAACGAGGGGGCGCCGCTCGATGTACATCCGGCCGACTGGGACGAACCCTGCCCCGACTACGCGGAGAACGACGGCCGGCAGGCCTACCTGGCCAACCTTGTCGCGGCGATGGATGAGGCCGGCCTCGACGCTGTCATATACCCCTCCTGGCTTTGCGTGCCCGCCCATATCGACAGGGGCGACGAGGAATACTGCGGCGACAACAGCCAGCGCGTGGCTCCCGCTACCGGGATGCCCGCGATCACGGTTCCGATGGGGTTCGCGTACGGCACGCTGCCCGCCGGACTTCAGATTCTCGCGCGTCCCTACGACGAGGGGGTTCTCTTCCGACTCGCGTACGGATACGAACAGGCGACACGACACCGCCGTCCCCCGGACGGCTTCCCGGAGATCCGATGACCATGAAGATCGAGAGAAAAGCCATGTTCAGAGCCAGCCTCGTTACCGCGCTCGCGCTTGTGTGGCCGGCGGCCGCCCTCGCGCAGGACGGAGCCGTCACCGGAACCGTGACCAACGAGGAGGGCCTCGCGATGCCCACCGTGACGGTCACGGCGACGGGGGCGCCTCTCGGCGACGAATCGCGCACCGCAATGACGTCCGCGCAGGGCGTGTACACGATCGCCGGCCTCCCGCCGGGTACATATTCGCTGCGCTTCACCTTTCCCGGCTTCGTCGCGGGAGTGAGTTCGGGCGTGGTCGTTCGGGCCGGAGAGCGTACGAACGTCGACATGCAGTTGGCTTCCCAGCGAACCATCGCGTTGGAGGAGCTGACGGCCGTGGTGACCGGGACGCACTTTTCGGCGCCGCCTGAGAATCTGCCGTATGCGGTCGACGTGACCGACCGCGAGTCGCTGCAGGAGCAGGGCGCGCCGCAAGCAGTGGACTTCTTCAAGAAACTGGGCGCCGCGCACGGCACGATCGGCGAGCGCAACGGCTGGTACAACCAGAGCGGGACGCTCGTGCCGGAGACCGCGACCAACGTCAATCTGCGAGGTCTGGGCGCCTCGCGAACGTTGACGCTGTTGAACGGTCGCCGGCAGGTGTACACCCCGGCCAGACTTCCCGGCGGCCGGTTCGTGGACATCAACGCCTTCCCCGCCATCGCGCTCGACCGTATCGAAGTCCTGAAGGAGGGCGCCTCGGCCATTTACGGCTCCGACGCCGTAGCCGGCGTGGCCAACTTTGTGACCCGCAGAGATTTCCAGGGATTCGAGCTGTCCGCTTCGCACGACTACTTCAGCGGTGCCGGCGACACGAACATAGGCGCGATCTGGGGCACGAGTCTGGGCGAAGGAACAACCGCGGTCCTCTCGGCCGATTGGGCCATGCGCCGGCAGTTGGAAGCCGAGGAGCGCGACTGGGTGCTGCGCCCCTATCCCGGGCCGGGCGGCGGCGGCTGGTCCTACTACGGGAACCCCGGGGCCTTTCTGCGGCCGACACTGACCGGGACCGAGACTCCCGGCGAATTCATCAGCGCGCTGATCCGCTCCCACTACGGGGACAGCCAGGGAGATGCCCGTCTGTTCGTGGACCCGGGATGCGAGGGTCTGGGCGGAACGGATGCCGGCGTCACCTGCCGGTTCCGATACGGGCCGTGGGACAACCTGATCGAGAACCAGTGGCACGCCCGGGTGTTCGGCGAGCTGAACAGCGAGTTGAGCGACAACACCACGGTTCACGTCGAGGGGCTGTGGTCGGAGGCCGCCATCCCCGACTGGTACACGACCCCCTCCTTCCCGCCTACGTCGCTATACGACGGCCTTCAGGTGGTCATGCCCGAGAATCCGGGCAGGCAGGCGTTCTGCAGCTCGAATGCGGGCGCGGCCGGCTTTGCCTCGCAGGCGGCGTGCCTCGAGGACGACTGGTTCTTCTTCGGGCGCCTGGTGGGCAACAGCGGTCCCGGACGAACTCTGAGCCGTTCGTCGCGTACTCAGAGGATCGCGGCTTCGCTGGACCACCACATCGGCACGACGGGCGAGGTGGACGTGGCTGTCGGCTACTCTCGGGCGGCGGGCAACGTGAACCAGCCCGCGGAGTATGCCTACCGGAAGTACTTGGCTTTTCGCGGCTTCGGGGGGCCGGACTGCGGAGTCGGCGTAGTCGTCGACCCCACGTCGGCAGCCGGGATGAGCCTCGGAGACACGGGCGGCGCCGTGGCGGGCCAGGGCAACTGCATGTTCTACAATCCGTTCAGCAATGCGATTCTTCGCGCGCAGCAGCCGGGCACGACGTACACCAACGCGGACAATCCGGGCTACGACCCCTCGGTCGCGAACTCGCCCGCGCTGATCGACTGGATCAACGAGGAGGTGGACCTCTTCAGTACCGCCGAGCTTCTTACGGCCGAGGCTACGTTCACCAATTCGCTGACCGACGCGATCGGCTATGCGATCGGCTACCAGTTCCGCTGGTTCGATGTGACCGGCCAACCCAACGATCCGGGGAACCAGCGTCTCAATCCGTGTCAGGTGCCGGGCGACCGGAGCTGCCTCGACCAGGCGGGGCCGTTTACGTTCACGACCGGGTACTTCCCCTACGCGAGTTCCCAGACGGTCCATCGGTTCTACGGTGAGTTGCCGATAAACCTCGGCGATCGGGTGGATCTTCAGTTCGCCGCCAACTATGAGTTCCACGATGTTGCCAGCAGCTTCGACCCGAAGGCGGCCCTCGCCATCCGGTTGCTGGACTCCGACGACTATCAGCTCTCGGCGCGGGCATCCCTGCAATCCACGTTCCGCGTCCCGTCCGTCGATGATGTCAACACGGACAAGATCACGGCTCTCGAGTATGTGTGGGAGACGGATGTCTACAAGGCGGTGGATACGTACGGGAGCGAGGATCTGGTGCCGGAACGGGCCACCACGGGGAACGTTGGCCTCGTCCTCTTCCATTTCCCGAGTCGTACGCAGGCGACGTTCGACTACTGGACGTACGACTTCAAGGACATCATCAACGTCGTTCCCTATACGGCCGTCACGAGGCTCTACGACGAGGGCGGCGCCAGCCGGGAGGCCGTGAAGGAGTTCATCAGGTGTCCGGACGGTTGGGGGACGGGAACGTGCGACGCGGCTTTCATCGAACGTATTCGGATCGACCTCGTGAACTGGCCGGGCATGAAGACATCCGGCCTGGACTGGAGTTTGTCGACGCGCCAGCCGGTGGGGAGCGCCGAGATGTCATTCGGGATCGATGGCACCTACACGCACAAGTACGACATCCTTGCGCTCACGCGAGGAGGCGTGGAGCTGCAGGCGGCGACCAGCGGGGCCGGACTTCTCAACCGGAACAACCCCATCGCGTGGCCTCTTCCGCAGTGGAAGTGGACGGCTTCCGTCGGGTTCCACACGGAGCGTCTCTCGGCGATCGGATCCTTTTACTACATCTCCTCCTACGACGATCCGGACTCCGCCGACGAGAATTATCGCGTGATCGATTCCTTCGGCACGCTGGACGCGACGCTGATGATGAAGGTCACCGACCAAATCGATGGTTTCGTCACAGGGTTCAACTTGCTGGGAACGCCTCCGCCCCTCGTCAACTGGGAGACCTCGTACGATGGCTTCACGCACGATCCCAAGGGACGGCGGATCAAGGTTGGGGTGACGTACACGATCAACTAGCCGTCGAGCGCGGGGCGGCCCGGGCGCGGGGCGGCCCCGGCCATGATGGCGGGGCCGCGTGCACTACCGTTGCGGCCGCCCGGGCTACCGGCGCGGCGGGTCGACGGGGCGCGCGACCATGATGCCGTCCTGGGAGTCGATGGAGAGGATCCGCTCCGCGAGCGGGCGTTCCGAGATTTCCACGGACTTGCCGACCAGGGGGGCGTGAAGGAGGTGAAGCGCCCCGTCGCGCCACACGGCGAATCCGGTGTGGGCCACGTCCAGCCCTTCCACGGTCGAAGTGGCCGCGATCACGTCGCCGTCGCGGATCCGGTCGGCCACCTGCGCGATCCGGTCCTGCGGCACGTACTCCCGGCCGGGTCCTTCGTCGAGCCGCGCCTCGGTGGCCGCGATGGCCCGGAGCACGCCGGGCTCGGCCAGTTGCCGATACGCTTCGGGGTGCCGGGACATGAAGTTCACGGGCTCCGGATCGAGGGCGGGATCCAGTTCCCCGGTCGTGATGCGCACGACTCCCCGGGCGTCGTTGTCCGCGAGCCACTCCGAGAAGTAGTGCAGCCGGCTCGGGTATCCGTCGAGCTGGCCCCCGCGGTATCGGAGCGCCGTCAGATGGGCCTCGTAGCGGGCCTGCGCGGCGGGAGGATCCGAGAGGACGTTGACGCCCTCCTCGCGGACGAACCGCGTCAGGGCGAGGACGGTCTCCACGAGGGTCACGCAGTCGAGTTCGCGGAAGTTGATCACGAGCCGCTCGGGTCCGGGGACTTCGAGCGTGCCGGGCTCGTACGTCGTCCCGACGAAGGTCTCGGCAAGCTGCGCGATGGCGTCGCCCACGTCCATCTCCGCGAGCCCGCGCTCCGCGGCAAAGCGCACTTTCTCCTCGAAAATCGCCCAGTCCTCCGGGATCCAGGCGGCTCCCTCCGAGGGCGCGGCCGATTCCGTCCCGACCCCGCCCGTTTCGTCAACCACCGTCGAGGTGGAGGGCTGGGCCTGCGTCCAGGCGAGCACCGCGATGACGGCCACGGTGGCGAGGATACAGCCTACGACCTTCGCCAGCGTGAAGACGCTGCGCCATCTCATGTCGAACCGAGGTTGAGCACTGTGCGTTCCTCCCCTTCCCGTACTATATGCGCTCCCAGGGAACGTCGGCTATCTTGGCGGCTTCCACACTGGAGGCCACTCCCTCTGCCGAGAGTTATCGATGAAGACGTCCCGCTTGCTCCGTTTCGCTTTTGTGTTGATCGCCGTCACCCTTGTCTCCTCCCTCTCCGCCCCCGGAGCGGCCGGGCAGACGCCGGCCCCGGCGGATCCGATTCCGCCGGACCCGGCCGTCATTACCGGCACGCTGGACAACGGCCTGCGCTACTTCGTGCGCGAGAACAATGAGCCGGAGAACCGGGCGGAACTGCGCCTCGTCGTGAACGCCGGCTCCATCCTCGAAGACGAGGACCAGCTCGGGCTGGCGCATTTCGTCGAGCACATGGCGTTCAACGGCACGGAGAACTTCGAGAAGCAGGCGCTCGTCGACTATCTCGAGTCGATCGGGATGCAGTTCGGCCCCGATATCAACGCGTATACGAGCTTCGACGAGACGGTCTACATGCTCCAGGTGCCGATGGACGACCCGGAGATGCTGGTCACCGCGTTCCGGATCCTCGAGGACTGGGCCCAGGGCGTGCTCTTCGACCCGGAGGAGGTGGACAAGGAGCGCGGCGTTGTGATCGAGGAATGGCGCGGACGGCGAGGAGCCGGAGCGCGGATACAGGACCAGCAGTTCCCGGTCCTCTTCCAGGGGTCGCTGTATGCGGAGCGACTCCCGATCGGGAAGACGGAGATCCTCGAGACGGCCCCCGCCGAGCGGCTGCGCAGCTTTTACGAAGACTGGTACCGGCCGGATCTGATGGCGATCATCGCCGTCGGCGATTTCGACGGCGCCGTTATCGAAGCGACGATTCGCGAGCGGTTCGGAGGGCTGACCGGGCCCGCGGAGCCGCGTCCCCGGATCGCGGCCGAAGTCCCGATTGACCATCCGCCGCTCGTCACAATTGTGACCGACCCCGAGGCGCAGGGGAGTCAGGTCGGCGTCCTGTACAAGCAGCCGCCCGCCCCGCGCGGCACGATCGGCGACTTCCGCCGCGGCCTGGTCGAAGGGCTCTACTCCGGCATGCTGAACGCGCGGCTGAACGAACTCCGGCTCCAGGCCGACCCGCCGTTCATGTTCAGTTTTTCGGGCCAGGGGCAGTTCGCGCGCGGCGTGGATGCTTATCAACTCGTCGCGCTCGTCGCCGAGGGCGGGATCGAGCGCGGGCTCGAAGCTCTCCTCACCGAGGCCGAGCGCGTGGTTCAGAACGGGTTCACCGCGAGCGAGCTGGAGCGCGAAAAGACCAACACCCGGCGGGGATACGAACGCCGTCTGGCCGAGCGGGAGAACCAGGAGTCCGCGTCGCTCGCGAGCCGCTATATACAGGTGTTTCTCCAGGGGAGCGCCTACCCGAGTCTCGAGACGCAGATGGAGTTGGTGGACGCCTTCCTCCCCGGCATCACGCTCGAGGAGACGAACGGCATCGCCCAGGCGTGGCTGGCCGAGCAGGGACGCGTCGTCCTCGCCAGCGCGCCGGCGAAGGAGGGACTGGAACCTCCCGCGGAGGAAGACCTCCTGAATGTGTTCGCCGCGGTGGGTGGGCGAGAGGTCGAGGCCTACGAGGACGAGGCGGCCGACGCCCCGCTCCTTCCCGTCGCTCCCGACGGGATGCCCGTGGCGAGCGAGGAGGTCCTCGACGAGGTGGGCGTCACGATATGGACGCTCGAGAACGGCGTCCGGGTCGTTCTGAAGCCGACGGACTTCAAGGACGACGAGATCCTCTTCTCCGCGACGAGTCCCGGCGGTACGTCGACCGTTTCCGACGATCTCTTCCGGAGAGTCTCGTTCGCTCTGAACGTGGTGGGCCAGTCCGGCGTCGGCGACTTCGATCAGACCGCGCTCGGGAAGAAGCTGGCCGGGAAGGCGGTACGGGTCTCGCCGTCGGTGGGGTCGCTTTCCGAGGGGCTGGGAGGATCGGCGTCTCCGCAGGACGTGGAAACGGCGTTCCAACTCATGTACCTGTACTTTTCCGCGCCGCGCCGGGACGAGACGATGTTCGAGGCGATGAAGGCCCAGCAGATGGCGGTGCTCGCGAACGTGGGCGCGAATCCCAACTTCGTGTTCTCCGACACGATCTCGGCCACCATGTCCCAGGGGCACCCGAGGGTCCTTCGGCTGTCGCAGCTCGCGAGCAACCTCGAAGAGGCCGACCTCGACGCGGCCTACGACCTCTACCGCGACCGGTTCGCGGACGCCAGCGACTTCACGTTCTACTTCACGGGGGCCTTCGATCTCGCGACGATGCGGCCGCTCGTGGAGCAGTATCTCGGGGCGCTTCCGAATCTCGGGCGCGTCGAGGACTGGCGCGATCTCGGAATCGATCCGCCCGCCGGGACGATCGAAACGACGGTGTACAAGGGTCTGGAGCCGCAGAGCCGGACGCAGATCATCTTCGCGGGCGAAGCGGCATACTCGCTGGAGGAGTCGAACGCGATCTCGGCCATGGCGGACGTCCTGGACATCCGCCTCCGGGAAATACTGCGCGAAGACATGGGCGGCACGTACGGCGTCGGCGTCCGCGGATCGCTGAGCTACCGGCCCGATGAGGAGTACCGCTTCACGATCTCCTTCGGCTCGGATCCGGAACGCGCCGAGGAGTTGTCCGACGCCGTGTTCGAGGAGATCGAACGCCTGAAGGCGGAGGGACCGGACGCGGAGACCGTCGACAAGGTCCGGGAAACGCAGCGGCGCACGAAGGAGACGAACCTGCAGGAGAACCGGTATTGGCTGTCGCAGTTGGCCTCCTTCGAACGGGCCGGCCGGGACCTGAACGGGATCCCGAGCTACGAGTGGATCGAACGCTGGACCGCGGAGCAGGTGCGGGAGGCCGCCGTCCGTTACCTCCGCACCGACCAGTACGCCCGGTTCGTGCTGCTCCCGGAGCAGAAGGTCCCCTAGTGTCATGTGGAGGAGCCACGGCCGGCGGGTGATCGGATGAGCGGCGCCGCGCACGCGCGCAGGGAACGCGTGCCCGTCCGGGTCATGCCGGACCACGACAGCATCGCCGCCGAAGTCGCCGGGCGGATCGCCACGCTCCTGCGGGAGAGGGCCGAGAACGGGCGCCCCGCCGTTCTCGGCCTCGCGACCGGCGCCACGCCCGTCGGCGTCTATCGGGAACTCATCCGCCTGCACCGCGACGAAGGACTCGACTTCTCCAACGCGGTCGCCTTCAACCTCGACGAGTACTTCCCGATGCGGCCCGGCAGCCTCCACAGCTATCACCGCTACATGCGGGAGCACCTGTTCGACCACGTGAACATTGCGCCGGAGCACTGTCACATCCCTCGCGGCGACGTACCGGAAGCGGAGGTCGAGGGACACTGCGTCGATTACGAGCGCCGAATCCGGGAGGCGGGCGGGATCGACTTCCAGATTCTCGGGATCGGGCGCAGCGGTCACATCGGCTTCAACGAGCCGGGGTCCGAGCGCGACTCGCGCACCCGGCGGCTCTACCTGGACACCGTCACCCGGAGCGATGCCGCGGCCGATTTCTTCGGCGAGGAGAACGTGCCCCCGCAGGCGATCACGATGGGCGTGGCCACGATCCTCGAAGCGCGGGAGGTCGTCCTGCTCGCGACCGGGGAACACAAGGCCGGGATCGTGCGTCGAGCCGTCGAGGGAGAGGTCCACGCGGACGTCGCGGCGACCTTCCTCCAACAGCACGCCCATGCGACCGTCTATCTCGATCCGGCCGCCGCTTCCGATCTCACCCGCGTCCGCACGCCGTGGCTCGTGGGTGACGTGGAGTGGACGGCGGAGCGCGAGACCGCCGCCGTCGTCTGGCTGAGCGAACGCACCGACAAGTCGATCCTGCACCTCGCGACCGACGACTATCGCGCGAACCACCTCGCCCCGCTCACCTCCCGGCACGGTTCGGCCGAGCCGCTCAACGGACAGGTCTTCAACGCGCTCATCTCCAAGATCCGGGGGAAGAGCCGGCTGCCGCGCGGCCAGAACATCGTCGTTTTCTCACCTCACCCGGACGACGATGTGATCTCGATGGGCGGACTGCTGCGCAAGCTCGTCGAGAACGGCAACCACATCACCGTGGCGTACCAGACGTCCGGGAACATCGCCGTCTTCGACCACGAGGTGCGCCGGTACCTCGACTTCCTGCGGCGCGCGGCGGGCATCATCGACCTCGGCGACGCCGCGAACCTCGGGGGGGTGCTGCGATCTCTCGAAGACCGGCTCGCCCGCAAGGAGCCGGGGGACATCGATCCCGGCGTGGTTCAACAACTCAAGCGGATCATCCGCGAGACCGAGGCCACGGCCGCGATCGAATCGCTGGGGCTCTCCGCGGACCGCGCCCGCTTTCTGAACCAGCCGTTCTATCAGACGGGAGCGGTGAGAAAGAACCCGATCACCTCGGAGGACGTGGAGATCGTCGAGCGGCTTCTGGAGGAAGTGCGGCCGACGATCGTGTTCGCCGCCGGGGACCTGTCCGACCCGCATGGCACACACCGCATGTGCCTCGAGACGGTGGATGCGGCGCTCGCCCGTTACCGCGGCGACCCGCCGTGGCTCTGGCTCTACCGCGGCGCATGGCAGGAGTGGAATCTGGACGAAGCGACCGTCCTCGTGCCGCTCTCCGAAGGCGAACTGCACGGCAAGGTCCAGGCGATTTTCCGACACGAGTCACAGAAGGACCTGGCCCCGTTTCCCGGACCGGATCCGCGCGAATTCTGGCAGCGCGTCGTCGAGCGAAACCGTAATACGGCCAACCGGCTGGCCGCCCTGGGCCTGCCCGCCTACTACGCCATTGAGGCGTATGTGACGCTGCGGGAGGGGCAGCGGGTCGAGGGTCCGGAGATTCCCACCTCCTCCCTCGCGGACGAGGAGGCGTGAACCCGTGACGCCCCCGGTCGGACGGCGCGGCGCGACAGGCTGACATGAGCGAGTTCTTCGGAACGGAGCGGGTGCCGTTCGACCTTTTCGGCCCGGTTCATCTTGCCACCATCGGTGCCCTGGCGGTCGTCGGCGCCTGTCTGATTCGCGTCGGTCTGGGGGCCGATGAGCGGGGCCGCCGCCGCCTCCGCGTGGCGTTGGGCCTCACGATTTTCGTTCTCCTCCTTGCGAGGCACATCTGGAAGGCCGCGACGGGGCTCTGGTCGGTGCAGAACGACATACCGCTGCACCTTTGCAGCGCCATGGCGTGGATGACCATCTACGGGCTGTGGACGCGAGGCCCCCGGGTTCTCCGTCTCATGTACTTCCTGGGGGTGGCGGGGGCGGTGCAGGCCGTCCTGACCCCGGATGCCGAGTTCGGCGTCATCCACTTCACCTTCTTCGAGTCGCTGGGATCGCACGGGGCGGTCGTCATCGCCGGCGTGTGGGCCGTGATGGTGGAAGGCTATCGGCCGACGTCCCGCGATCCGTGGATTGTGTTCGGACTGCTGAACCTGTACGCGGCCGTCGTCTATCCGATAAACCGGGTCCTCGGGTCGAACTATCTCTACCTCGTCGACAAGCCGCCGGGGTCCACGCTGCTCGATTTCTTTCCCGGCTGGCCATGGTACATTCCGCTCCTCGAACCTTTGGCGATCGGACTCTTCCTGCTCCTGCGGCTTCCGTTCCGGAACCCCGCGGCCGGTTGACGGTACTCAGGTTTCTCTCCGTACGAAGAGCCCTGTGCGAAGAATCCCACGCGAAGAACCCGAATAGAGGATGGACGGCATGCCGGAATGTCCCGTATGCGACGCAGAACCGATGATCTCCGACGACCCCGTCGAGGGTGAGTTGCTCGAATGCGAGGAGTGCGGGGTCGAACTGGAGATCCTCGCTCTCGACCCGGTCACGCTCGGTGAAGCGCCGGACGCGGAGGAGGACTGGGGCGAATGAGAGTCGGCTTTCTTCATTCCCTCATCCGCAAGGACGAGAAGCTGCTGATCGCGGAGTTGCGCGGGCGCAGTGATGTGGAACTGGTGTTTCTGGACGACCGCAAGCTCGCGTTCGACTTCGAGAGCGTCCCGGACGTCGATGTTGTTCTCGAGCGCTGCATCAACCATTCGCGGGCCATGCACGCGCTGCGGCTGTTCGAGGGGGGCGGTCTCGATTGCGTCAACCGATACGAGGTGTCGCGCCGCTGCGGGGACAAGATCCTCACAGCGGCATCGCTTCGTGAATGCCGCGTGCCGCAGCCCGAGGCCAGGGTCGCGTTCACCGAGGAATCCGCGCTCGAGGCCATTGAGGAACTGGGCTATCCCGTGGTACTCAAGCCCGCGGTCGGTTCCTGGGGGCGCCTGTTGTCGAGGATCAACGATCGGCACGCGGCGGAGACGGTCCTGGAACACAAGGCGATCCTGGGCAGCTACCATCACTCGATCTTCTTCGTCCAGGAGTATGTCGAGAAGGGCGAGCGCGACATCCGTGCGTTCGTCGTGGGCGAGGACTGCGTGGCCGCTATCTACCGGTCGTCCGAGCATTGGATCACGAATACGGCCCGCGGCGGAACGGCCTCGAACTGTCCCGTGACGAGTGAGATCGGGGAACTGTCCCTGCGCGCGGCGGAGGCCGTGGGCGGGGGCGTGGTGGCCGTGGATCTGTTCGAGAGCGACGGCGGACTGCTCGTGAACGAAGTGAACTACACGATGGAGTTCAGAAACAGCATCGAGGCGACGGGCGTGAACATTCCCGAGAGGATCGTTTCGTACACGGTCTCGCCGGACCGTCTTTCGGACCGATGATCCGCGCGTCGATCGCGGGCGGATCCGGCTACGCGGGCGGGGAACTGCTGAGGCTCCTGCTCGGCCATCCGGATGTCGAGGTGCGGCAGGTCACTTCCGAGCGCTTCGCGGGGCGGTTCGCGCACCGGGTCCATCCCAACCTGCGCGGCGTCACGCGACTGCGCTTCAGCGCGCTCGACGAGCTGTCGGAGTGCGACGTGCTCTTCCTCTGTCTCCCGCACGGGGAGTCGTCCCGCCGCATCGACGAGTTGCGGGCCCTGGCCGGGCGGATCGTCGACCTGGGCGCGGATTTCCGGCTTCGGGACGGCGCGGACTACGAGCGCTTCTACGGCCGTCCGCACGCGCGGCCGGAACTCCTGGGATCGTTCGTGTACGGGATCGCGGAGGTGAACCGCGAGGCTCTGGCGGCCGCGGACCTTGTCGCGTGCGCGGGCTGCAACGCGACGGCCTCCATTCTCGGGCTCCTTCCGCTCTATCGGGCCGGCGTCGCGGATTCAGCCGTGATCGAGGTGAAGGTGGGATCGAGCGAGGCCGGCAACCGCGCCAGCGAGGGCAGCCACCACCCGGAGCGCAGCGGCGCCATGCGGTCGTATCGGCCGACCGGCCACCGCCACGCGGCGGAGATCGCAGCGGTGCTCGGCGGCGATGTGCACTTCTCCGCGACGGCGGTCGAGATGGTGCGCGGCGTCCTCGCCACCTGCCACGTATTCCTGAACCGGGAGCTCGACGAGAAGGCGTTGTGGAAGATCTACCGGAGCGCCTACGCCGCCGAACCGTTCGTGCGCATCGTCAAGGAGCGGAGCGGCATCCACCGCTATCCCGACCCCAACCTCCTGGCGGGCGCGAACTACTGCGACGTGGGATTCGAGCGCGATCCGCTCTCGAACCGGGTCGTGGTCATGAGCGCGATCGACAATCTCATGAAGGGAGCGGCGGGACAGGCGGTGCAGGCGTTCAATGTGATGCACGGGGTGCCGGAGTCGCGGGGGCTCGAGTTCCCCGGGCTGCACCCGGCCTGAGCCCGGCCCCCGGAGCCGAATCGTGTGCCGCATCCTCTGCGTCCGGAGCGATGAGCGCTTCGACATGGAGCCGCACCTCGCCGCCTTCGCGCAACTCGCCCGGGAGAGTCCCGAGTATCAGGGCGACGGGTGGGGGTGCGCCTGGATCGATGCCGACGGGTGGCGCGTCTATCGCGACATCTCGCCGGTGTGGGAGGACGCCGCGGCGCCGTCCGGCCGGACGACGCTTCTGCTCGCCCATGCGCGGAGCGCCTATCGCGGCGAAGGGATACGGGTCGAGAACAACATGCCGTTCTTCGACGGGGAACGCGCCTTCATCTTCAACGGGGAGCTGCACGGCGTGCGGATCAAGGAGCGGGGGCGGATCGGAGCGGAGAAAGTGTTCAACTTCGTCAAGCGCTTCGGCGACGGAGACATGGGTCTCGCGCTGGAGCGGGGGCTCGATGCGATAGAGAAGCGCACGCGTTACGTGCGGGCGATGAATCTGATCGTCGCCGATGCCTCGCGGCGAGTCCACTTCGCGTCCCGGTTCAGTGAGGATCCGGACTACTTCCGGATGCACGCCTCCCACGGGGACGGCGCGCGGATCCTGTGCTCGGCGCCCTATCCGGATTCGGACCGGCGGCGAACGTGGACGCCGGTCGCGAACGGCACCATCGGGAAGTTCTGACGGATGCCGGGGCCCATGCCAGGCGAGTCCAACGGACTGCTTATCGTCAAGATCGGCGGCGGAGAGTCCATCAATGTGGACGGGATCGCCCGTGACCTCGCGGGCCTGCCCCGTCCGTTCGTCATCGTGCACGGGGCGAACGCGCTGCGCGATTCCCTGGCCCGGAGGCTCGGGGTCGAGAAGCGCATCCTCACGTCGGTGTCCGGACACGAGAGCGTACACTCCGACCGCGACCTGATCGACGTGATGCTCATGGCGTACGCGGGCCTGCGCAACAAGCGCATCGTGGAATTGCTGCAGGGCCACGGCGTGAACGCGGTCGGACTCACCGGGCTCGATGGGGCGCTCGTGCGCGGCCGCCGCAACCGGGGAATCCGCGTAAGAGAAGGCGGCAAGACGCTGATCAGACGGGACCTGTCCGGGAAGCCGGTGGAGGTGAACCGCAAGCTGCTGGGGTTGCTCCTCGGCGGTGGCTTCACGCCCGTCGTGACCGTGCCCCTGATCGACGAACACCACGTGGCGATCAACTCGGAGAACGATGACGTCGTGACGCTGCTCAGTGCCGAACTGCGGGCGGATTGCGTGATCCAGTTGATCGAGGCGCCCGGCTTCCTCGAGGACCCCGACGATCCGGCGTCGGTTGTCGCGCGGCTGTCGCGCGCGGAACTGGCGCGTCGCGAGGGCGAGGTCACGGGACGCATGAAGCGGAAGCTGCTGGCGCTGCGGCGACTCGTGGAATCCGGCACGGCGCGCGTCGTGATCGCGGACGGGCGCATCGAAGGGCCAGTCAAGGAGGCGCTGGCCGGACGGGGGACGGTGATCGGATGAACGCACGCGAGACGGAACGGGAGTACGCGCTGGAAGTCTTTCCCAAGCGGGACGTCACCGTCGTGCGGGGCGAGGGCGCGTGTGTCTGGGACGACGAGGGTCGGCGCTACATCGATTGCGTGGGCGGAATCGGCGTGGCGAGCGTCGGCCACGCCAATCCGGCCGTCGCCGAGGCGGTGGCGGAGCAGGCAGGCGTGCTCGTGTCCTGTCCGGGCATCTTCTACAACGACGTCCGCGCGCGCTTGCTGGCCGAACTCGCCTCCATCGCGCCGGCCGGGCTCACGCGCGCCTTCCTCTGCAATTCCGGGGCGGAGGCGGTGGAGGCGGCGATCAAGTTCGCGCGCCTCGCGACAGGACGGACAGGCGTGGTGTCGGCGATGCGCGGCTTCCACGGGCGAACGCTGGGAGCGCTGAGCGCGACGCACAAGAAGGAGTACCGGGAGCCGTTCGGGCCGCTGGTGCCGGGGTTCTCGTTCGTGCCCTTCGATCACGTCGAAAAGCTGCGCGCGGCCGTGGGCGAGGACACGGCGGCGGTGATCATCGAGCCGGTGCAGGGGGAGGGAGGGGTGCGGCCGGCCAGCCCGGACTATCTGCAGGCGGCGCGCCGCATCTGCGACGAGGCCGGTGCGGTGCTGGTGTTCGACGAGATCCAGACGGGCTTCTGCCGCACCGGCCGCATGTTCGCCTGCGATCGCTACGGCGTCGCCCCGGACGTGCTCTGCCTCGCCAAGGCGATCGCGGGCGGCGTGCCGCTGGGGGCGGTCCTGGCGCCTGAACGGCTGCAGCCGCCGCCCGGGCGGCACGGCACAACCTTCGGCGGCAACCCGCTCGCCTGCGCCGCCGCCCTGGCCGCGATCCGGTTCATGCGGGACGAGCGGCTCGACGAGCGGGCCGAGGCGCTGGGCGCCCGCTTCAGCGAGCGCTTCGACCGACATCGGCCGGCGCGCGTACGCGCCGTGCGGCAGGTCGGCCTCATGATCGGCATCGAACTCCGCGAGCGCTGCCGCCCCTACCTCGAACCCCTCGCGGAGCGGGGCGTCCTCGCGCTCCCGGCCGGCACCACCGTCATCCGGCTGCTACCGCCGCTCGTGATCACCGAAGCGCAGATCGACGAGGTGGCGGACACGCTCGCCCGGGTACTGGCCGACTGACGCTGCGGCGCGACCCGCTTATCCGGCCGGTGTCAGGCGGACGGTCGCCGGGACGCGCCCCTCTCCCTCGGCAAACTCGATCTCAACGACACCAGCGCCGCGATCCGAGACTCGCGCCGCGCCCTGCATGACGGCAGACACCACCGGAGTGCCGAAGAGCGCGATGTCGTAAGTGCGGCCCGCCGTCCCCTCGACAGACAGACTCCACCCATCCGCGGCGGCGCTGAAGTCCAGAATCCGCAGGCCGCCGCTCGTCCGGCCGGCCTCGAGGTCGATCTGCGGCGGCGCGACCGCGAGTCCATCTTCCCACGCCACGACGATCTCCGCGCGGTTGCCTGCCGGTGTCGCGTCCCCGACGGTCACTTCGAGGCTTCCGTCGGGCGACAGCTCCGCAGCGACCCCGTTCACCCGGAACGTCGCGTTGCGCGCGCCCGCGGGGAGATCGGGCTCGAACTCGAAGGTCAGGGGCGGTCCGGATGCCGTGAGCGTCGTCCGCCGCCCGCCGCCCTCCGCCGTCCACCGTTGCAGGATTTCGATATCGGTCGTCGTCTCCCCGGCTCTGAGGCGCCTCACCGCGACGGTCGGCCAGTCCGGCGGGAGTTGCGGGGCGAGTCGGGCTTTGCCGAGCGGCGCGTCCGGTTCCCAGCCGACCACACCGCGCAGCAGCGGTGTCACCAGCGCCGACGTCGCGAAGAACTGATGGGGGACGGTCTGGTCGAGGGGCTGGTAGAAGGTGCCGGAGAGCAACTCCGGGTGCCGCCCCAGGCTCCAGTCGAACGTCATCTGCTTCACCGCATCCACGAGGTGGAAGCCCGCCCACGGCCGCCGGTACCGGTATTGGGCCCACGACACGTACGCCGTCACGAAGGGCCACACCGTGCCCATGTTGTACTGGAGCGGGTGATACAGTTCGCTCTCCGTCGAGAGCATGTGCGCGCCCCAATCCGACGAAATCCGGTCGCCTGCGAGGTGCGTCAGGGTCGATCGCGCGCGCGCCGCGTCGAACAGGCCGAAGGCGGCCGCTGTGGCGGGCCACACGGTCAGGTTGTCGTTGGTGCCGCCATCGGCGAGGATCCCGAACGCGTGGTACCCCGCGTCCTCGAGCCAGTACGCATCGTTGAGGGTCGTCCGCGCCCGCGGAGCCATCTCCCGCGCCCGGCCCGCCACCTCCGTATCGCCCATGCGCTCGGCGAGCACCCCCGTCCCCTCGAGCGCCGCGACCCAGATCCCCGCCAGGTAGATATCCTGGTGGAGCGCGGCCCCGAGGCCGCCGACCTCGACCGCGGCCAGCCCGCCCACCGTGTTCTCGAGGAGGCCGTCGCCGTCCGTCTCGGCGCTGAGGCACCATTCCCACGCGCGCCGGTAGGCCGGCCACAGCTCCCGCAGCAGTTCATCGTCCCCGCTCGCGCGCCAGTATTCGTACAGCGCGACCATCCAGTAGGGGGTCGTGTCGGCATGGTAGTAGGCGTACGGGTACACGTCGAACCACGGGATGCGCGCCGCCGCCTGCGAGATTTCGTGCGTGATCTTGCCGTCCTCGCGCTGGTATCTCGCGAGAAAGGCGAGTTCCTCCGCCACCAGCTCCCACTGTCCGAGCGCATCCATGGCGAAGGCCGTCTGCGCCGCGTCGCCGCCGAAGAACCACCCGAAGCCGGGCCGGGTCCCGTTGCGCGAAAGCCCCCAGCCCGCCACGAACCCGCACCCGAGGTCGGGATTGCAGACGCGCTGCTCCTCCAGGTTGATCTTCGCCCACTCGAGGGCCAGGTCGAGCCATGGATCCGGCGATTCGATGGAGGCGGTGGAGGCGAGCACCGAGTCGGCCCACGCCCGTTTGGCGTCGTACAGCGAGCGGGCCTCGGAAATCAGGCGTTCGTAGCTGGCGAAAACCTCATCGCGGGGCGCCGTTCCGCCCGCGACCGCAATGGGAATAAACTCCCGCCGCGCGCGTTCCGGGTCGACCGGGATCACCATGGTGCGCGGCGCCTCGCCCAGTTGATGCGCCGGGTGTTCCACGGAATTCACGGCCCACGGAGATCCGACGACGGCGTTCGTTTCCTGCAGACTCTCGGACAGCACGAAGGCGCGACGGCCGGCGTCCCAGTAGGCGTACTGCCCCCCAAGCGATCCCGGCCACATGTAGTTCAGCACGGGCTCGAACTCCGCGACGATTTCGAGCGGCTCGGGGCTGTCCACCTCGAGCAGAACGAGGAGCCCCGGGATCTCCGCGGGCGCGAGGATGTGCTGGCGCACCTGGAAGGCCGCGTGGCTGTAGACGATCGTCGTGAGCTCGGGCCGCACCCGCACGGTGCGCGCGACCTCGTTTCCCGGCATCGGCGTCCCGTACGCCGGCGTGGAGAAGCCGAGCCGGAACCGGTTTCCGACCTTGAGGGGGTGGATCCACAACTCCGCCTCTCCGGTCTCGAGGCCGAGCCAAGCCGACCGGGGGCCGGTCACGCCCAGGTATTCGCCGGGACGGACGGGGCCCGTGAGTTCGATCGGCGACGATGCGATCTCGAAGCGCGGAACCCCGGCCGCCGTCTGGCCGGAACCGTTCGCCGGCAGGCCGGCCGCAATCGCGGCCAGGAGCATGGGAAGCGAGATGCGCGGCGCAGGATCCAGAGTCATCGCCCGTACTCCTCACTTTCGCGAATTCCGTTGCGGCGGGCCGCCACCACTCTAGTTGACGCACCGGCCGGACCGAAACCAAGTTCGCCCGCATGGCTACCTACAGCGATGAACTGCCGCCGTTTCCCGAAGGCTGGTATTTCATCGGACACCGCAAGTCCATCGAGCGCGCGAAGCTCATCGAGAAGACGTGGATGGGCGAGGAAATCGTCGCGTGGGCCGACGAAGACGGCCGCATCTGCGTGGCGGACGCCTTCTGTCCGCACCTGGGCTCGCATATGGGACCGACGACCGGCGGCCTGGTGCGCGACGGCTGTCTCGTCTGTCCCTTCCACGGGTTCGAGTTCGATACGACGGGCCAGTGCGTGGCGACGCCCAATGCCCCGCCCCCGAAGGCCGCGAGGCTGAAGCTGTACGAGACCCGGGAGATCCTCGGCATGATCTTCGCATGGTGGGGGAGCGGCGGCCGAGCGCCTCAGTGGCACCTGCCGGATGAACCTCCCACCGGCGCGGAATGGACGGGATTGCGCTCCACGATCCTCCGGTTCCGGGGCCACCCCCAGGAAACGACGGAAAACTCTGTCGACGTGGAACACCTGGAGTACACGCACGGATACCACGACGTGAAGCCGACCGACTTCTCGGTCGACGGCGCCTACCTGAAGAGTTGCTTCGACTTCAAGGCGGTTCGCCGGATCCTGGGTCTGGTGGACATTCATTCCGAAGTCTCGGTCATCACGCACGTCCACGGAGTCGGCTACTCCTTCGTCGAGATTCACGAGACAACGGTCGGCATAAAGTCGCGCATGTGGGTGCTCACAACGCCCGTCGACGGCGAATTCGTGGAGTTGACGATGGTCAATCAGGTGCGGGAGGTCCGTAAGCCGGGGCGGTTCATCTCGGGCCTGGGCTTCCTCCCCGTGCCGCTGCGCCACCGGCTGCTGAATGTCTTCATCCTGCGCGAGGAGAGGCGGTTCGTCCTGCAGGACATCGTGATATGGGACAGGAAGCGCTACCGGTCTCCCCCCCGGCTGTGCCGGACGGACGGCCCCATCGGGAAATACCGCCGACACTGCCGACAGTTCTATCCGGAGCCGGCGATGGCGCCTCGAAGCCCGGACCGCCACGCCGATTAGCTGCTAGGGTTTACGGGCCAGGAAACAATACAGAGGCGTGAAGATGCCCGTCTTGCCGCCCGCGACGTAAGCCTCCGCGGTTCGATCGAGGAGTCGCACGACCTCCGCCGAGCCGTTCGGAAAGAGCCGCAGCAACTCGGCCAGCTTCGATCCCGCGATGAACGCCTTGCGGCCCCAGGGAAGCCTGCGCACGGCGTTCCCCAACGTCCCGTGGCGGCTCTCCATGGGTTGATACCAGGGCGTGGAGGGTCCTTCCCGGACATCCCAGTCGCTCCCCTCGATGACCTGGAATCCCGCCCCTTCGAGCGCGCGATTCACTTCCCCGAACGTGGCGATGTCGTGCAGGGCGATACCGCGCATGAGGTCCCGCTTGATGGTTCGGTGCCGGCGGTCCCGCGGATCGAACCGGTCCGTCAGGCACATTTCCTGACCCCAGAACAGGGCGCCCGGCTTCAGTACGCGGAATATCTCCGCGAACGCGCCTTGCTTGTCCTGCGCATGGCACGTCGACTCTATGGCGTAGCCCCCGTCGAACGCGTCGGCCTCGATGGCGCTCATGTCCTCGAAGCTGCATTTCCTGAAATCGGTCATGTGCTCCAGCCCCGCCTCGGCGTTCAACTTCTTCGCCTCCGCCAGCTGGATCTCGTTGATGTTGATTCCCACGGCCCTGACACCCGCCTCACGGACGACTCGGCGCATGGGGCCGCCGACTCCGCAACCGACATCGACCACCTTCATGCCCCGTTTCAGCTCCAACTTCGAGATCATCGCCCGCTGGTGCCGGACCTTGGACTCCTCCAGGCTTTCGTGGGGCGTGAGGGGCGCGAAATGCAGGGATTCACCCCAGCCGTACACCATGAAGCCGTTGCACAGCTCGTAGTAGTCCCTGACCGTTTCCGTGTGGTCGTAGGCGCCCGCGTCCGCAGCCTCCGGTGTCGCCCGGTCAAGCCAGCCGTCGAAGTGCCGGACTCGACGCGCGACGCCCGATCCCGGGTGCGCATCTCTCAGCGCTTTCGACAGTTTGCCCAGTCGCATTTTGGGGGGGCTCAGGCGGGCAGCTCCCGCCTCTGCTCGGTGATGCGGAATCTTACCTTCTTGCTCGGCTTCAGCGACGGAACCGGATTGAAGCGGAGCTTTCGGGCGTACTTCGCCGGCGTCACCTCGACCGTGAAGTAGTGCGCCAGCATCAGCAGGTTGACCGCCAGGTGCATCTCCATCCAGCGGGTGCCGAGACATTTGTGCGTACCCAGCCCGTACGGGGCGAACCCGAGGCTGCGATGCTCACGTCGCGACGGCAGGAAGCGGTCGATGTCGAACTTGTAGGGTTCGGGAAAGACGTCGCTCATGTAGTGCGTGGCGGTCATGGCGATGTGGATCCGTTCCCCCAGGGGCAGCTCGTAGTTCCCGACCGTGCAGGTATTCATCACGTTCCGAACGGACATGGACACGATCGGGTACATGCGCATGCACTCCATGAGGAAGCGGTGCGTCACGTCGATGTTGGCGGGGGTGAAGTCCTCGCTCTTGGGGTCGCCGTTGGCAAACAGGGCATCCGCTTCGGCGCGGATTTTGTCGTAGAGGTCCGGCTGCGACGCCATGGAGTAGACCACGAGGCTGAACGTATCGCCGAGGTACACACTGGCAATCAGGGCCGCGGAAAAGGCGAAGAGCAGGTTGGACTCCGGGAGGAACCCCGGGTCGCTGGCGTGCAGGCTGAGGTAGTCGTCCACCAGGTTCCGCGGGCTGTCGACGCGCTGGGCGGGAGTATGGACCCTCAGGATCCGTTTCATCAGCGTGTCCAGGACTGCCGCCCGACGTCTCATACCCGGGGTACGTAGCGTGAACTCGGGCAGGACCTTGGCGATGTGCACGCTCAGGGCCCGCTCCTTGTAGCCCATCAGGTCGCCCATGAGATCCTGCGTGTCGACGCCGATGAACAGCGGCGACAACTGGGCGTTCACCATTGCCCGGCTCATGGACGTGGCGCGGTAGGAATCCCCGACCGTCAGGGTCGACATGTACGCGCGCCCCCTGCTGTAGAGCTCGTCCATCTGCCCTGCCAGCCTCGTGCGGGAATAGGCCGGCGACAGGAACTTGCGAAGCCGGAAGTGGTCGGCCCCGTCCAGGGCGGGCAGAACGCCGGCCGCGCCGTAGACTTTCTCGAAGTCGGCGAAGTAATCCCGGGTTCTCAGGTACATGCGCCCGCGCTTCTGCATCCATTCGTTCGTCTCGAGTCCGGCCAGGAAGATCATGCGCTCCGAGAAGGGAGGACGGATCTGGAACACCGGGCCGTACTCTTCCGCGAGGTTGCCGAAGAGCGCGTTCAGGTTGCCGTCCCGGATATGCGGGTTGCGCAGCAGCCGGGTCAGCGAAACCGTCGGAATCGTCTTGGCGAGAGCGGTATGTCTGCGGATCGGGCCGACGAGGTTCTCGGAGACCGCGGCGGCGATGGAGCGGCCGATCAAGTCCAGCTGGCAGATGAACTTGATGCGCTCTTCCGCCGCTTCATCAAGTTCGAAGATCAGGCGAAAGACGTCGCAGGTGTTGACGAGGCACACGATGACGACGTCTCTCGGTTCGGGAACCTCGTCGGCGAAGATGACGTTGCCGATGCGCGCCTTGATGAACTGGTCGGTCGCGCCTTCCTCGAACATCCCGTACTGCTGCCGATGCATGACGGGGGGAGCCAGCGTCCAGAATTCGCCTTCGTGGTGTTGGAGGATCCCCCGTTCAACCAGCCGGTCCAGAGTCAGGTCGACGATCGACTCCGCGCGGGGGGCGAGCCGTTCGACCCAGTACCGGGCAGTGTGTTGCACCGGTTCGTCCGCGATCTCCTTCAGAATGGGATCCAGGACGGGGTCGCCCGTTTCGGTCCGGTCCACCACGTACAGGGATGTCAGATCCGAGTCGAGCCGCGACTGGAAGGAGAGTTCCGCCAGCACTCCGCCGACGACGGCGCAGTTCAGCTGCCAGCCGGGTACCTGGTGGAAATAGCCTCCCTTCTCGTCGAGAAGCATCAGGATGAGTTCGTCGACGAGGCTCAGGGATTCGACCTTCAGACTCTCCACCGTCATTTGTCGGTTCTCGCCTTGGCCGCAGTCGACGTGCGCTACGCGGCGCTCGGAATCGAAGGACGCCGCGACGGCATCAAGCGCAGATGCAACGTGCATAGCGCCGGAACCACCATCATAAGTATGACCGTGATGAAGAGAATGCCGCAACCGAGTGACGCGGCAAACGGTATCAGGAATTGGGCCTGGATTGCGCGCTCCAGGATCAGGGGCGTGAAGCCGAGGAAAGTGGTCAGGGAAGTGAGCATGATCGGACGAAAACGTCCCTTTGCCCCCTCCATGATCGCGGTTCTCGGCGGGGCGCCTTCCCGGAGTTTCTGATCGATGAAGTCGATCATGACCAGGGAATCGTTCACCACGACCCCGCTCAGACCGAAGATCCCCATGAAGGATACGGCGCTCAGGGCAACTCCCAGGATCCAGTGGCCGAGGATGACGCCGATGAACCCGAAGGGGATGACGGCCATGATGATGAACGGCTTGGTGTATGAACGGAGGGGGATGGCGAGGAGCGCAAAAATCAGGATCAGAGCGACCGCGAAGCCGCGGTAGAGCGCGTCGATGGACTCCAGCTGCTGCTGCTGCTCGCCTCCGAACGTGTAGGTCAGCCCCGGGTACGCCGCGACCAGATCCGCGAGGATCGAATTTTCGAGGATATCGTTGGCTTCGTCGCCGGAGATCACCGAGGCGTCCACATCGGCGGTGACGGTGACGACGCGCTGGCCATCCCTGCGCCGGAGGGCGGACGGCGACACGCCCGGGCTCAGCGAGGCCACACTGACGATCGGCACCTCGTCCCCGCCGGGCGTACGGAGCAGGTAGCCTTCGATATCGGTGATCGAGTTCCGCTCTTCCGCGGGCAGCCGAACGTAAACTCGTACCTCTTCCCGGCCGCGCTGCACCCGGACGGCTTCCGCGCCGAAGAACGCCCCCCTCGCCTGTCCGGCCAGCTCCTGCACGGTGAGACCGAGGGTCCGCGCTTCGGGCCGCAACTCGAGCTGAACCTCCGGGATGCCCGGCGCGTGATCCGACCGTATGTCGTAGACGCCGCTCACGCCGCGGAGTCCGTCGACCACCGAGCTGGCGATCCCGGCGAGGCGCTCCGGGTCCGGATGGGACAGCACGGCCTCGACCGGGTTCCCCAGGGTGAAGATCTCGCCGCTGAAGGTGATGCCGCGCACGTAGGGCAGCACACCCACCTCCTCCCGCCACGCCTGCACGACGTCTCCAGTGGAGATCCGTCTCTGCTGCGCACCGAGGAGCTTGAACTCGATGGTGGCGATATTGGCCTGCGGATTGAGGGTGGGCTGCGGGTTGAGTCCGCCCTCGAGTCTCGATCCCAGTCCGACGGTCACCGAGACGCCGGTCAGCAGCGGCGGCGCATCCCCGGGCCGGCCGAGAGAGAGTCGTTCGATGACCCGGTGGCCCGCAGCCTCCAGCTCCCGCGCCACTTCGTACGTTCTCGGCGCGGTGGCTCCATCGGGCATCTCCAACACGACCGTCACGATATCGCCCTCTACGTCGTCGGCCAGCGTGGTGGGGACGATTCCCGCGGGCACCAGGGAGATGCTCAGCACGAGCATTCCGACGGCCCCTGTCATCGTCACCCCGGGCCGGGCCGTGGCAAACCGCAGGGCCCGGTCCAGGGGGCCTTGCACGAACCGCTGCAGCTGGACGTCGACACGACGCTGAAGTCGCGAGAAGAACCGGTCGAAGGCATTGCCCGGCACCCAGTCCGGACCGGGCAGGTGGGACAGGTGGTTGGGAAGGACGAACAGCGACTCCACCAGCGAAACCATCAGCATGGCGATCATGATGATCGGCAGGGCCCGCCATACGTCACCGACGCCGCCCGGGATGAACAGCAACGGGACGAAGGCCACCGCCGAAGTGAGGACCGCGAACGTCAACGGCACCTTGATCCGCCGGACGCCGCGTATCGCGGCCGCGACTCCGGGGGTTCCGCGACTGCGTTCGTATTGGATGTGCTCGGCCACCACGATGGCGTCGTCAACGACGATCCCTATGGCGAGCACGAAGGAGAAGAGGCTGATGGTGTTGATCGCGACGTCGAGTGCCATCATGACGGCGAGGGCGCCTACACCCGAGACGGCGAGGCCCACGGCAACCCACAGGGCAAGCCGAATCTGGAGAAACAGGCTGAGTGCGACCAACACCAGCAACAAACCCAGAATCCCGTTCTTCAAAAGAAGATTGGCGCGTTCCTCGTAGGCCTGGGATTCGTCGTTCCACAAGGTGATGCCCACGCCGTCCGGCAAAGACGGGATCACCTCGTTGGCCAGGTGCTCGCGCACCGTCGTGGCCACATCCATCACCTGCTCGCCGCCGGCCCGATACACCTCGACGAATACGGCGGGCTGGTTCTGGTGGCGGACAATCAGGTCTGCCTCCTGGAACCCGTCGCGGACCTCGGCGATATCGCCCAGGCGCACGACCGTGCCGTCGCGGCCGCTGAGCAGAACGATCTCCTCGAAGTCCTGCTGGTCGTAGTTCTGCCCGAGGGTCCGCACTCGAACCTGGGATTCCCGGGTATCGATGCTGCCGGCCGACAAGTCGAGCGAACTGCGGCGGATCGCGCCGGCGATGTCGGTAAGAGTGAGCCCCAGGGCCCTCAGCCGGTGAAGCGGTACCTCGATGGAGATCTCGTAGTTCCGGACCCCGCTGACCTCGACCTGGGAGACGGAGGGCAGCGTGGTAAGGTCGTCCTCGATCCGATGCGCCAGTTCCTTCAGCGAGCGCTCGGAGACATCGCCGTAGACGATGAGCCGCATCATGCTGAAGCGGTTGTCCATCTCCTGGAAGCGGGGACGTTCGGCACCGGCAGGGAAGGACTGGATGCGATTGACGGCGGATTCTATGTCGTCCAGGGCCCGATCCATGTCCGTGCCGGAATCCATCTGAATCCGCACGGAGGCGATGCCCGGAGCCGCCAGGGACTTGACCGCCTGCACGTCATCGAGCCCGCTGACCTGGTCCTCGATCTTGACGACGATCGACTCCTCGATCTCCTCCGGCGTGGCACCGGGATAGGCCATCGAGACTTCGATGTGGTAGAAGGGGGTGACAGGCCAGGCTTCGCGCTCGAGGCCGGTCAGGGACACGAGTCCGGCCGCGACGATGCCCATCATCAGGAGATTGGCCGCGATGCCGTTGCTGGCCATATAGGCGAGCGGGCCGGACCGCTCGCGGCGGTCGCCCGGTTCGGGGCCCGCGTCGGGATTCATCGCACCGGGTCGGTCTGGACGCGCATCCCTTGGGTGGCGAACTGAAGTCCACCGGTGATCACTGCCTGGCCTCCCCGCAGGGCGCCGGTGACGAACACCGCATCGTTGGCGCGTTGCAGCACCTGGACCGGAACGATGCTCACGACGCCGTCGCGATCCACCGTCCAGATTTCATTGCCGGGCTGCAGCGCCGCGCGCGGGACCTGAAAGTAGTCCTCCGGTGAGAGTCCCTCGATCTCCACCTCCACGAACTTGCCGACCAGCAACGGAGGGTCGCCCCCAACGGCAGCGGACCGGCCCGCCGGCGCGCCCGCGTCGAACGGATCCGGCACGCGCACGATCACATCGATGGTGCGTGTCTGCGCATCAACGGAGCTTTCGCCCCGATCCACGTAGCCCTCCCAGGCATACATCATGTCCCCGTAGTGGGCGATCACACGAGCCGCCACGTCCCGTGCCCCGTCGCCCGCCTCGAGCCCCCACAATCCGGGGACCAGGGCGGCGTCGGCATCGGCGAGGGGAACGACGACCTCCACCGCCCCCGACGCGAAGAGGCGTCCGACGGGCTGCCCGGGGTTCACGACCTGCCCCGCATCGACAGATTCCTCGCGCACGAAACCATCGAACGGCGCGGTGACCCGGGTCCTGGAGAGCGCAAGTCTCGCCTCCTCAAGCCGGGCTTCGTCCCGGCTCAGCGCGGCCCTGGCCGCTTCCAGCTGAGGCTCCCTCAGCGTGAGCGGACTCGCCTCGGGCGGCGGGGGCCCCGTCTCGCGCCGCTCCGAGTACAGTTCATACTGGGCGCTGGCGATCGTTGCCCGTTCCTGTTCCTCGAGGAAGGCGACGCGGCTTGCCGCGACGTTCGCTTCCGCTACCTGCACGCGGTACGCGTAATCGGCTTCTTCGATGCGGAAGAGCGTCTGGCCCGCCTCCACGCGCCCTCCACTCTGGAACCGCGGGTTTACCCAGACGACCTTGCCGCCCACCTGCGGCGCGACATCGATCTCCTCGCTTGGCCGCACGGTGCCGGATCCGAACACGGGGATCGCGCCCGACCCGGCCACGACACCGGCGGTTTGCGCGAACGGGATCTGGGGAGGCGGTTCCTGGCTTTCCGGCTCGGGGGCCAGCGAGAGCATTAGTGCCGCGACCGCAATCGTACCGACGATGATCACGGCGATGATCCTGAGACTGGATCCGAACAGCAATCTGCGCAGCATTGTGCCTTATCCCATGGAGGTCGAGTGCGCCGGCTTGAGCATAGGAATCTACGGTTTATCCGGTCAACGGGACGGAACCTACCGCGGCGAACGGTCGCGGAGCACGCGCACGACGCGGCCTTCCGAATCGACGACCTGCACCGGACCCCTGAGGACATCGTCGCCCAGGACGACCACGCGGCCGGGCTTCTCGGCCGCGGCGCCGACGCCGGGAAGCGTGTACGGCTCCGCCAGGCTCACATCGACAATGTAACCCAGATCGGCCAGCGACTGGATCGTGATCGCGCTGAGCGTCTCCCGCGATCCGATCCTGTTGAGCGGCCTCATGAGTTCTCCCCGGAGGACGGATCCCCGCCAATGGAGGTTCGCCGTCCCGGCTCCGCCGAAGTTCTCGACGGGGACTTTCGCCCCGCCCGTGTAGTCCGTGCCGCCCGCCGCGTCGAAGGCGTCGAGGGCCAGGGGACCGACGAAGTGCGCGTCGATCGCTCCCACGCCGAGGGCGGGATCCCGAAGGAGCCCGAGAGGACGCCACAGCAGGCCGAATCCGAGCGCGTGCGCGATTTCGTGAACGGCGAGTTCCGTCGCGTCGCCGGAGTCGATGAGGCCGTCGAAGTCCGACTCGTCGAAGAACGCCACGCTCGCGACCGGCAGCATCGACCCTTCGCGCAGACGGCACACGCCGGCCTGGGCGAGCGTCCGGCCCGGACCGTCGATGTCCCGGAACTCGACGAGAACCAGCAGATCATCGATGGTCCCCGGGGGCTCCGTCGTGTGCGCGCCGTAGCATTCGATGTCGTCGTCGACCGTAACGTCCGGCAGTTCCGCGGCGGCCAGCACCGACATCCAGAGTTCCGCCGCCGCGACGACCGCGGCCCGCCGCGGCTCGGTCACCGCGGTGTCGAAGCTGAGCACGATGTCGAACGTCCGGGGCAGCGGCACGGTGACGTCGAAGCGTAGCGCGGCGGCCCGGCCTTCGGGGTCGCGCGCCGTGATCGCCACCGTCGACGTCCCGCGCGTCAAAGCGACGACGCGGACCGTGCTCCCCGAGACTTCGGCGCTCGCGACTTCCCCCGCGGACGACCTCGCCTCGAAAGAGAGGACGTCTCCGTCGGGATCCCGGAAGTAGCCGGACGCTTCGAGCGTCGCCGTCTCCCCGATGGCCAGTTCGAAGTCGGCGACGCCGTCAATGACCATCGGCGGCCGCGTCAGCGGAAGGTCCATGCTCCCGTCGCCGCACGCCCCGGCCGATGCGGCGGCGAGCGCCACGACTACCCGGAACCCGGGCGTTCCCGCTGTCCGTCCCGCGCTACGCACGCCTATTCGCCGAGGACGTGCAACACGACCGTACGCCGGTGGGGGCGGCTCCGGTGCTCGAAGAGGAAGATGCCCTGCCAGGTTCCCAGAGCCGGCGCTCCGTCGAGCACCGGGACGGCCAGGTGCGTCTGGGTCAGGGCGGACCGGATGTGCGCCGGCATGTCATCCGGCCCCTCCATCGTGTGCCGGTAGTGGGGGTCGCCTTCGGGCACGAGGCGGGCGAAGAAGTTGGAGAGATCGTGGAGGACGTCCGGGTCCGCGTTCTCCTGGATCGTCAGCGACGCCGACGTGTGGCGGATGTAGACCGTGAGCATGCCCGTCTCGATCTCGAGCCCGGCAGCCCACTCGAGGATCGGACGGGTGATCTCATACAGACCCTTCCCCCGCGTGTCGACGCCGAGTTGTCGGACGAACTGTTTCAAACCGGCGGGATGCACGAGGGGGTCAGGCCACGTCCTCGCGTGCGGCCCCGGCGGCGTGCGCACGCAGGGCCCGCCACACGCGCTGCGGCGTGAAGGGGAGCGCATCGATGCGGACGCCGACCGCGTCATGGATCGCGTTCGCGATCGCGGGGAGCGACGGGTGCAGCGGCCCCTCGCCCGCCTCCTTGGCGCCGTAGGGACCCTCCGGGTCCACCGACTCGACGATGAGCGCCTCGAACTCCGGGCAGTCCATCGAGGTGGGGATCCGGTAGTCGAGGAGCGACGGCGACGTGTGCAGGCCGCCCTCCACATCTCCCTCGCGGAAGAGTTGTTCCTCGAAGATCGCCTCCGCGAAGCCCATGTAGGCGGAGCCCTCGATCTGGCCCTCGACGAGCACCGGGTTGAGCGCGCGCCCGCAATCGTGCGCCACCCAGATGTTCTTCACGTCGACGACGCCCGTGTCCTCCTCGACCTCGACTTCGGCCACGTGCGCGGTGAAAGAGTAGGCGGGCGAAGATCCGATCGTGCCGCCACGGTAGTCTCCGTGGACATCCTTGGGCGTGTCGTAGGAGCCGACGGCGCCGAGCAGGCCGAACTTCGCCTCGGCGATGTTGAACGCCTCCGAGATCGGGATCCGGCGGCCGGCGTCTTCCGGAGCCTCCGCATCGAAGGCCCAGCCACGCGCCAGGCGCACCCGGGCGGCCGGCACGCCCCATTGCTCCGCGACGGCCTCCGCGACCTGCGCGCGCAGCGTGCGGCAGGCTTCGACGCAGGCGTTCCCCACCATCACGGTCTCGCGCGACGAATAGGCCCCCAGGTCTACCGGCGTGAGGTCCGTGTCGGCCGAGAAGACGCGCACGTATTCGAGCGGGACGCCGAGTTCCTCGCACGCGATGTAGGCCATCGTGGAATCGGAACCCTGCCCGATCTCCGAGGCGCCGTGCAGGATCGCCACCCGTCCCGAGCGCTCGACCTGGACCTGCACCGCGGCCTGGGGCATCTCGTTCGGATAGATCGGGTAGTTCGTGCCGGAGATGTAGGAAGAGGCGGCCATCCCCAGTCCTCGGCCGTTCGGCAGCTGCCGGTGGCGCTTCTTCCAGTCGCTGGCGCGTTCCACCGCCTCGAGGCACTCGAGGAAGCCGTTGGACCGGACCTTGAACTCGTTCACCGTCCGACCCGTGCCCATGAAGTTGCGGCGGCGGAGTTCGAACGGGTCGAGGCCGAGCTTCCGGGCCATCTTGTCGAGCGAGATCTCGTACGCGAAGCGGGGCTGCACCGAGCCGTGGCCGCGCTTGGGACCGCACGGCGCGACATTCGTGTAGACGCGCGTCGAGTCGAAACGGTAGGACTCGATGTGACAGGGCGAGGTGAGCAGCTGTCCCGAGTAGTACGTCGTCACGAGACCGAACGAGGCGTAGGCGCCGCCGTCCAGGATCGTGTGCGCATCGAGCGCCCGCAGCTTCCCTTCGCGCGAGGCGCCCAGCCGGTACTTCATGCGCATGGGGTGGCGGCCGCGGTGCGAGTAGAAAAGCTCCTCGCGTGTGTAGAGGATCTTCACCGGGCGGCCCGTCCGCATCGCGAGGAGCGCCACGCAGAACTCGAGATCGAACGGCTCCGACTTGCCGCCGAAGGCCCCGCCCACGGCCGGCTGCACGACCCGCACCTTCGCGACGTCGTGGTCGAGCACCCGCGCCAGGTCCCGCTGCAGGTAGTGCGGGACCTGCGTCGAGGACCACACTTCGAGCACGCCATCCGGGTTGAGTCGGGAGATCGCGCAGTGGGGCTCGATCGGCGTGTGCGTCGTCCCGTGGAAGAAGTACTCCCCCTCGACCGTGACGTCCGCTTCCGCCATTTGCGCGTCCACATCCCCGAACTCGAGGTGGACGTGCTTGAGGATGTTGCCGTTCCCCCCCGGCTTGCGAGGCGCGTGGATGGGTTCCGCGGCCGCCTCGGGCGTCAGCGACTCCTCGGGTGAGAGATAGACGGGAAGCGGTTCGTACTCGACGTGGATCCGCTCCAGCGCCGCGTTCGCCGTGTCCTCGTCGACCGCCGCCACCGCCGCCACCGCGTCGCCGATGAAGCGCACCTTGTCGAGGCAGAGCGCGTGTTCGTCGCGAGTCCAGGGGATGATCCCGTACGGCGTCGGCATGTCCCGTCCGGTGATGACGCCGTACACGCCCTCGAGGGCCTCCGCTTCGGCGGTGTCGATGGAGACGATCCGCGCGTGCGCCTCGGTGGAGCGGAGGATCTTCCCGTGCAGCATCCCCGGCAGGACGATGTCGTCCGTGTAGATCTCGCGGCCGGTCGACTTGCGCAGCCCCTCCACCCGGCGCGCGCGCCTGCCCAGCGCCGTGAACTCGGCGTCGGCCAGATCCGGGAGCCCGTCGGGGGCTTCCGCGGCCTCAAGCTGCCGGGGCGTCAATTCGTGCGGGTGCATACGTCCAATCTAGTGTCGGTCCCCCTCCGGGGCCCGTCCCATGGCGCGCAGGAGGTCCCAGTAGTCGATCCACGCGGCGGATCGCATGGACAGGGCGCTGAGCCGCGCGCTGCGGAAGGCGCTCGCCGCGTCGAGCAACTCCAGGAGCGACATTTCGTTTTCCGCGTACGCCGCCGTCGCGGAGGCGAGCAGCGCCTCGGCATCCGCCAACAGGCCATCGGCCGCGGCTTCGAGACGGGCGCGGCTGGATGCGTACCGGTCCGAGGTCATCCGGAGGTCGTTCTCCGCCAGCCGTCGTCTGAGGTCGAGTCGATGGGCGGCCGCGGCGCTCCGGGCGTCGGCGGCCTGCCGGTTTCCGCCTCCGCGATCGAACAGCGGCAGCGGGAGATCGAGACCCAGGCTGAGTCCCTGGAATCCGCCCTCCTGCCGTCGATATCCCAGACTGACGGTCGGGTCGGGCATCCAGCGAGACCTCGCAATGGCGAGTTCGGCCTGCGCGGCGTCGAGATCCCGAGCCGCGGCTTCCAGGTCCGGGCGTTCGGGCATCGCGCCCAGCGCGGCTTCCCGCGTCACCGTGGGCGGAAGCCCTTCGAGTGCCGCAGACGGTCCGACCTCCTCGATTCCGGTCCCGGGAAAGGTCAGTGCGGCGAGGCGCCTGCGGGTGCCGCGAGACCGGAGTTCGGCCTCCGCCACATCCTGCTCGGCCTGCACCCGTTCCAGTCGCAATCGCCTCGTTTCGTAGGCGGAGATGTCCCCTTCTTCCAAGCGAATCTCCGCGTCCTCGGCCACCTCCTGGATGACCGCCGCGGCCTGTCGCGCCGTGAGTTCCGCCGCTTCCGCAAACCACGCGAGCGCCCAGGCCTCGCGAACCTCGAAGGCGAGCCGGGTCGAGTCACTGCGGAAGCGGGCGGTGCTCGCTTCGATCGTGTGGGCGGCCGCCCGGTAGCGGGCGGCGGTTCGACCGGGCCACTCCAGGGGTTGAAAGAGGAGCAGATTCTCCTCCCAGTACTCGTCGCCGTTGCGGTCGAGGTCGTCGCGCCTGACCGAGAGCGACGGGTTGAACCAGGCTCGAGACTGGCGCGCGGCTCCGGCGATCTCGGCGGCCTCGGAGCGCGCGATCCTCAGGGCGAAGCTGTTTTCCGCGAACGCCCCGAGGGCCTCCGCAAGCGAGACCCGGCGGACGGCTTCCTGACCGAGGGCCGGGCGCGGCAGAAGGAGAAGGGCGCCAAGGCCCAGAAGCGTGATGTAGCGGATGTTCGATTCCTCGTCGCGATGGCCCGGATCCGGTCCAGCGGGATCTCGGCGCGGTCGGCGGCGCTGCCGGCGGCGCACCCGGATCTCACGGCCAACCTCACCGGTCGCGGCGCCGCGCTGCAAGTGCGGTCAGCGGTCCGCGGCCTCCCGCAGCAGGGCGTCCAGTGTCACGCGGTTCAGCCATTCGCCGCGCCGCACAACGCCCGCGATCCGGCGCGTGTTTCCGACCGCCTCCAGCGGATTGCCCTCCAGCAGCACGAGGTCCGCCGGGCTTCCCGCCACCACCATGCCGGCCCCCTCGCCCCGTTCGAGGAAGCGGGCCGGGTTGACCGTGGCGCTCCGCAACGCCTCGTACGGTGACAGGCCCGCCGCGACCAGTTCCTCCAGTTCGCGATGGAGGGCGAAGCCGAGGGGCGGCGTGTCCGTCCCGGCCATCACGGGAGCGCCGGCGGCCACGAGGGCGCGGATGAGGGAATCCGCCACCGCGAAACCATCCAGCGCGGCCTCGAAGTCGTTCGGCGTGAAGTTGCTCATCCACGGGATCGACATGCGCTCGGTGTAGAAGCGGCGCATGGCGGCGGTCATGTGCGACGCCTCTTCCGTGGCGAGGTAGGCGTCGAGGAGGCGGTCCGGCTTGTGGATCATGCGCACCGAGAGCGTCGGCACGTTCCACGAACCGGCCTCCCGGGTACGCTCGGCGAGCGCCCCGATCCGAGAGGGATCTCCGTGGGCCCAGGCGAGCGTGCGCGACCGCAGATCGGGACCGGGCTGCGCCGGCGCCTCTTCGGGCACGAGGTGCCAGATGTACCCGCGCAGGTGTTCGATGCTGGCCTGGCCCGCCGCGAGGACGCCGTCGAGGCCCACCTCGAAGGGCACGTGCCCCGCCACCGGGATCCCGAGTCCGCGCGCCTCGGCGACGATGCCCCGGTAGGCCGCCGCGGGCACGTTGTTGTACACCTTGATGAAGTCGTACCCGGCGGCATGCTGCTCGCGCACGGCGCGAGCGCCGTCGAGGCTGTCGCGGACGATCACGCGTCCCGCGGTATCGATGACGGCGGCGAATTCCGGTGGCGGCAGTCCCTCGATGATGGCCCCCGCCGTGTGGATGTCCGGCCCGGCCAGTTCGCCGCTCCGGACGCGGTCGCGAAAGTCGAGCGTATGCGGCCCACCCGACAGGATGCGCACGCCGGTGACCCCGGTCGCCAGGAACCGCCCGAGCGCCGACGCCTCCCCGAAGTGGACGTGCATGTCGTTCAGGCCCGGGATGAGGAAGCGACCGCGGGCGGCGACCCGGACGGCGCCGTCGGGGACGTCCGCTTCGGCCGACGGCCGCACCGCGAGCACGCGGCCATCGCCGATGAGGACCGTCACGCCGGTGAGCACGCGCTCGCCATCCATCGGGATGACCGAAACGTCTTCGATGGCCAGCGTGGCCCGGGCGGCGGGCGGCGGGCCGGCTCCCAGTACATCCCTCACCAGCCACCAGGCGCCGACGGTGAGGATGGCGGCGGGGATGACGAAGCGGAGCCAGTAGTAGAGCCAGAGCGTGGGCACGCGCCGCCTCCGCGGCCGATCATCGCCTGCTGCCAGCTGCCGCAGCACCTCGGAGCGGTCCAGGGCCCACCCCACGGCGACGACCGAGAGCAGCGCGCCGAGCGTCTGGAAGCCCGACCCGAAGGTCAGATCCCACGGCGTGAACACGTTCATGTTGATCATCGGGGGCAGTGCGAAGGCGAACACGACCACGGTGGTCAGGGTGACGGCGCGCGAGCGGCCGATCCCGGTGTTGTCGGTGACCCCGGCTACCAGCACTTCCAGCGCCGCCACGTCCGACAGGTAGGCGCCTCCGAACAGCGCCAGGAAGAAGAGCGTCCCGAACACGGCTCCGGCCGGGATCTGGCCGAACACTTCGGGCAGCGTGACGAAAAGGAGACCGGGGCCGCTCGCAGGTTCGAGTCCGAACGCGAACACGGCGGGGAAGATGGCGAGCCCCGCCAGGAGTCCGGCGCAGAGGTCGCCGCCCGCGGTGAAGACGGCGTTGCCGCGCAGGGAGTCGCCGCGGTTCAGGTAGGAGCCGTACACGACCATGAACGTGCCGCCCAGCGAAAGACTGAAGATCGCCTGGCCCAGCGCCCCCAGCATCACGGGTGGCGTGAGCGCGCCGGGATCGAAGGCGCCGAGGTACCAGCGCAGGCCCTCTCCAGCTCCGGGCAGCGTGAGCGAGCGGGCGATGAGGATGACGAGCCCCGCGAGGAGCGCGGGCACGATGAAGCGGCTTGCCCTCTCGATTCCGCGCCGCAGGCCGCGCCGCAGCACGGCGGCGCAGGTGAGGAGAACCACGCCCGTGCAGGCACATTGCAGCAGGAAGGAGCGGAGGGAAAACCCCTCGTCCGGGGGAAGGATCGCTGCGGCGTCGATCTCGATCCCGACGCCGGAGAGCAGCCCGGCCAGGGCGTGGTACAGCACCCAGCCGAGCGCGTTCGAGTAGTAGCCGGTGGCGGCGGTGACGCCGACGAAGAAGATCCAGCCGAGGGCGCGGCCGAAGGGGAGACCGGCCGACTCGAACGCGCCGACCGGGCCGCGGCGGGTGTGCCGGCCCAGCGTCCACTCCGCCATGAGCGCGGGAACGCCGATCAGCACGACGGCCAGTACGTAGAAGGCGACGAAGGGAGCCCCGCCGAACTCGCCGACCATGTACGGGAAGCGCCACACGTTCCCGAGACCGACGGCGACGCCGATCATCGTGGCCACGAGCCCGAAGCGGGAGCCGAACGTCTCGCGTCTGTCTCGTTCCATCCCCGGCCTCTAGCTTGGCGGGTCGCATGTGGCCGCCGGCGCCCGGCGCCCAGGTGACTCGCCCCTCGCTGACGGGCGAAACCTTGGGGCAGGGGCCGGCCGAGAGAAAGAGACGCCAGTGTGAAAGCTCCCTGGTTCCGCCGCTATCTGCTGCCGGGGCTCGTCTTCCAATCGGCCGTCATCGCCGGTGGATACGGCACGGGACGGGAGAATGTCGAGTTCTTCCTCTCCATCGGCCCCACGCCCGGCCTCTGGGCGATGGCGCTCTCCACCGCCATCTGGAGCGCGGTGTGCGCCGTCACGTTCGAACTCGCGCGGCAGTCCCGCAGCTACGAGTACCGCAACTTCTTCAAGCGGCTGCTCGGTCCGTCCTGGGTCCTGTTCGAGATCACGTACGTGCTGCTGACACTCCTCGTACTGGCCGTCATCGGGGCGGCGGCGGGCACGATTGCGAACGAGACGTTCGGCCTCCCGTACGCGCTGGGCGTGATCGTGGCGCTGGGGGCGGTCGCGCTGCTCCTCTTCTACGGGAGCGTGGCGATCGAGCGCTTCTTCGCCGGCTGGTCTTTCGCCCTCTACGCAGTGTTCGTGGCGCTCGTGGTGTGGTCGCTGGTGCGCTTCGGGTCCACGCTGGGCCCGAGCTTTGCCGCCAGCAGCCTCAACAGCGACTGGCTCGTGAAGGGGGTCCAGTACGGCGGCTACAACCTCTCGGCGGCCGCCGTGGCGCTGTTCACCGTGCGCCACATCCAGACCCGGAACCAGGCCGTGTGGGCCGGCCTGCTGGCCGGCGTCATCGGGATGCTGCCGGCCTTCTTCTTCTACCTCGCGATGGTGCCGCATTACCCGGCGATCGTCGACGCCGCCAACCCCTCGAACTTCATCCTCGAAGCGCTCGGGTCGACGACGTTCCAGGTCGCGTACGGAATCATCCTCTTCGGCACCCTGATCGAGACCGGGACGGGGATGATCCACGCGGTGAACGAGCGGCTCGCCGTCACGCGGCGCGAGCGGGGCGCGGGGCTGCCGAGCTGGGCGAGGCCGGTGGTCGCGGCGGTCTTCCTCGGGGTCGCGCTGTCCCTCACCCCTCTCGGCCTCATCGACCTCATCCGTCAGGGATACGGGACGATCACCTGGGGGTTCATCGTCTACTACGTCCTGCCCGTCCTCACCATCGGCGCGTGGCTCGCCTTTCGTAAGCGGCGCGCGGAGGGTGCCCCGTGAACACGCGCGCCATCCTCATCGGCCTCGTGCTCGGACTGGGGCTCGGGATCGCCGCCTCGGCCACCGGGTCGCCGGCGCTCATGCGCGCGGCCGAGGCCGCCGCACCGCTCGGACAGGTGTTCCTGCGCGCGATCCAGATGGTCGTGATTCCGCTCGTGGCCGCCGTCGTTTTCGTCGGCGTGGGGCGGATCGGGAGCCTTCGCAAGCTGGGGCGGATCGGGGGTCTCTCGGTCGGCTTCTTCTGGATCACGACGCTGCCCGCGATCCTCATCGGGATGGGCGTGATGGGGTTCGCGCTCACTTTTACGGCGCCGGTGCCGCCTCCGACCCCGACGACGGAACTGAACACGGCGACGCCGGGCGTCATCGACTTCCTCGTGAACCTCGTGCCGAGGAACCCGGTACAGGCGGCGGCGGACGGGTCGCTGCTCTCGATCCTCATCTTCACCGTCCTTCTCGCGGCGGCCACGACGACATTGCCACGGGAGAAGCGGGAGTTGCTCACCGGATTCGCGGAGACGGCCGGCGACGCGCTCATCAAGCTCATGAACTGGGTCCTGTGGACGGCGCCCGTGGGCGTCTTCGGCCTCGCGGCGCCGGTGGTTGCGCGCACGGGTCTGGCGCTGCTCCAGAACCTCGCCGTCTTCATCCTGGCCGTCGTCGTGGGCCTCTTCATTCTGAAGGGTCTCATCCTGCTGCCGATCGTCCGCTTCGTCGGCGGCATGCGGGCGGGGCGTTTCATCCGCGGCACCGTGGGGACGTACACCGTGGGCTTCACGACGACGACGTCCGTGGGCACGCTGCCGATGATGCTGCAGGAGGCGGAGAAGCTTGGGCTCCGGCGGGACCGCTACCGGCTGATCCTCCCGCTGGCGGCCTCGATCAACCGGCCCGGGAGCGCCCTCTTCCAGAGCGCCTCGCTCGTCTTCCTCGCCGCCATGTACGGGGTCCCGCTCGATGCGGGGCTCATCGCCGCGGCGGTCCTCGCGATCTTCCTCGCCGCGATGACGGTGGCGCCGGTGCCGAGCGCGAGCATTGTGTCGATGGTCCCCGCGCTCGACGTGGTGGGCGTGCCGCTGGCCGGACTCGGGATCCTGCTCGGGATCGACCGCGTGCCCGACGTCTTCCGCTCGGCGGCGAACGTCATCGGCCATATGGCCGCCGCCACGACCGTCGATGCGATGACGCAGAACGATGAAGAGGTGGACGAAGGGACGGAGGACGGATGACGAGGCTCCCCGCCGCGGGTCCGCTGCCGCGGCCCCGGGACCCGGAAGAGGGACGCGAGACGCTGCGCGCGGAGGCGATCCCGGCGGCGGACGTCCAGCGCGTCCGGCTGCGGGCACTGGAGTTCACGTCGCTGTGCCCGAAGACGGGCCAGCCGGACTTCGGGCGGGTGACGATCGACTACGAGCCGCGCGACCGCTGCCTGGAGTCGAAGGCGCTCAAGTTCTACCTGTGGTCCTTCCGGGACGAGGGCGAGTTCTGCGAGACGCTCGCGGCCCGGATCGCCGACGACGTGGTGTTCGCGATCGATCCGCGGCGGGTGCGGGTGGACGTGGAACAGAACGTGCGCGGCGGCATCGAAATCGTCGCGACGGCGGAGCGCGGGGAGGCTGCCGCCGACTGAGGCTCCCGCCCTTCTCCCCGGGCGCGGTGCGCGCCGACCGGCGTGGTCAGGGCGTGTGGCGGATGGCGCGGCCGGGGCGGGCGCCGGTCGGCTCCCCGGCGGACCAGGTCTCCACGCCGCCGAGCCACACGCTCTCCACGCCCTCCGCCTGCCGGGTCCCGTTGTCGAACGTCGACCGGTCCACCACGCGCTCCGGGTCGAAGATCACGAGGTCCGCCCGGGCCCCGGCGCGCAGCACGCCCCGGTCGCTCAGCCCCAGCCGCCGCGCCGGCATCGAGGTCGCACGCCGCACCGCCCGTTCCAGCGTCAGGATGCCGCGCTCCCGAACGTAGTGCCCCAGCACGCGCGGGAACGTGCCGGCCCCGCGCGGGTGCGCGCTCCGCACTCCGCCGTCGCTCGCCGTCATCACCCACTCCGACGCCATGAACGTGTCGACGTCCTCCTCGTTCATCGTGTGGCCGATGAGCCCGGAGCCTCCGTTCTCCATGATCCACATATAGGCTTCGACGTCCGTCATCCCCCTGCGCCGGGCGATTTCGTCGAGCCGCAGTCCGTTCAGTTCGGGTTCGGACCAGAAGGCGACGATCTGCAGCCGGTTCCCGCCGCCCGCCGCGGCGATCCCCTCCGCCACGGAGTCGGGGTTCGAGAACATCCTCGAACGCACGACGATCGCGAGCCCGGATTGCCAGGCCGCGTACGGGTACTGGTCCGCCGTCACATCCAGCCCCTCCTCGTTGGCCTGCCGGATCCGCTCCAGCACGTCCGGAGCGCGTCCCCAGACCGAGGCGTTCCCCGCCTTGATGTGCGACATCTGCACGGGGAGGCCCGCTTCCCGCCCGATGCGGATGGCCTCGTCGACCGCCTCGAGGAGCCCCTCCTCCTCGTCGCGCATGTGGGTCATGTAGAAGCCGCCGTGGCCGGCGGAGGCCCGCGCGAGGGCGATCAACTCGCCGGTGGAGGAGTAGAAGCCGGGGTCGTATTCGAGACCGCTCGAGAGGCCGAACGCGCCCTCCGCCATCCCGCGCTCGACGCGCACCGTCATGTCCGCGATCTCGGCGTCGGTCGCGGTGCGCCGGTAGTCGTCCCCGAGCACGAGACTGCGCACGGTGCCGTGGCCCACCAGCGTCGCGACGTCCACCGTGGGCCGGAGTTCGTCGATGCGACCGAGGTAGTCCGAGATCGGCCACTGCGAGGAACCGTCGGCCCCGACCACGATCGTGGTGATGCCCTGCGCGAGCTGTGTCGTGGCCAGCGGGAAGTCGAACAAGCGCGTCGTGGAGTGGTTGTGGATGTCGATGAAACCGGGGGCGAGGACGAGACCCGCGAGGTCGCGCCGTTCCGCGTCGGGCGGAGCCGCGACGGAACCCGGGGCGCCGAGCGCCGCGATGGTTCCGCCCTCGATGAGCAGGTCGCCGACATAGCCGGGCGCACCCGTCCCGTCGACGAGCGTCGCGTTCGTGAACAGGACGGTGGCCGGTTCTTCCGCCGCACCGATGGCCGCCTGCGCGGCGACCCATTCCGGAGCGCCTGCCCCTCCCGCGATTCCCAACATCAGCGCCGACAGGAGGTGGAGCGTTTGCACGCGGTGGCGGGTGTATTTCGTTCGATCAGACATATCGCGTTACTTTCGTGTTCCGTGACGATGAAACCGGTGCGGTCCCCCCGAAGGGTAGACCCGCCGTGGAAGGTTCCAATAGAGGGAGAACGATGGAAAGGTACGCACGTCTTGTGTTTTCGTTCGCCACGCTGCTCCTGGCGCTGGCGCCCGTGACGCTGGCGGGACAGGCCGAGGTGCAAACCGCAGAGGCGCCGCTCAGCATCGGCGTCATCGATCTGGACGCGGCCGCGTTCGGGTCTCCGGCGGGACAGGTGCTCGCACAGCAACTCACGGACTTCCAGCAGGAACTCGCCGCCGAGCTGCAGGTGCGCCAGGAAGCGGTGCGCGCGATCGAGCTGCGCGTGGCCGAGGCGGACAGCCTGACCGTCGATGAGCAGCGGGTGCTCGAGCGCGAGTACCAGGACGCCCTCACGGCCTTCCAGCGCTACCAGCAGGACAAGCAAGAGGAAGCGACCGCGCTGCAGAACGACGGACGCGAGCGGATCCGCGCGGAACTCGCGCCGGTGATCGAGGCGATCCAGGCGGAACTGGGGTACGACCTGATCCTGAACGCGACGAGCCCCATCATCATCCTGTTCAGCGAACGCGTCGACATCACGCCGCTCGTCATCGACCGCCTCGCCGCGGAGGACCCCGGCGGTTCATGACCCGCGCGCGGCGGACGCCGCCGGGCCCCTACCCGGGAAGGGGGCGGGTCAGCTTGATGAAGAGCAGGTTCCGGACCCGGCCGCCGCCCACGCGCAGCGCCGGGACGGAGCCGTCCGGCGCGCGTTCGAAGCGCACCTCGCGCATGAACCAGCGGTCCGTGGCGAACTCGTCGCGGGCTCGCGGCTCGAGGGCGATGTCGCCGTGGCGTATGTGGCGCGCGACGAGTCCTTCGTCCGTCACCTCGATGTGGTATAGCGCGTCAAGTTCCGGGCTGTAGTAGCTGCCCGCATACTCGGCCAGCGTCGCCGGGTCGGATGCCGGAGGCGGGACGGAATCTGCGGCTGGTGAAGGCGCATCGTCGTCCTCCTCCGGAGCCGCCTCGGGAAAGACCTCGGCGAGGACGACTTCCGCCACCTGTCGTGCCCGGCCGCCCGGGTTGCCGTTGGCGACGTTCGTGAGGACGACGACCCCGACGTCCGCCTCGGGATACCAGGTCGCCTGCGTCCGGAACCCCGCGTCGGCGCCTCCGTGCCCCACCGTGCGCAGGCCGCGGTGGTCGCCGATGCTGAGGCCATGCGCGTACGGGATCGTGTCTCCGCTGTTCAGGATCCCGCGCGTCGTCATCATCTCCATCACCTGCGTGCCGCCGACCGTCTCGTGCCGGAAGTTGTCGAGCCAGCGGGCGAGGTCGTCCGCCGTCGTAAAGAGGCTCGTCGCCCCCGCGTTCGCGTAGCTGAGAACCGCCTTGGTGTACTCCGGTTCCCGCCCCACCCCGCCTCCCTCCCCCCTCCCATCGTCGTCCGTCGGCACCGGCCGGTAGGAATAGGCGCGGTCGGGGACGATGTGTTCGTGGTCATCGTGGAAGTGGGTTCGGTCCATGCCGAGCGGCCGGAAGATCCTCGCGGCGGTGAACTCCGGAAAGGACATGCCGCTGACCGCTGCCGCCGTCTGGGCGAGGAGAGTGTAGCCCATGTTGGAGTAGAGGTACTCCGAGCCGGGCACGAAGTTGAGTTCCCGCTGGCGCGACATGAGGCCGAGGATCTGTTCTGTCGTGATCACGTCGTCGAGGCGCCAGCCGGAGATCCCGAGAAGCTGCCACTGGTCCCGGATCCCGCTCGTGTGGTGGATCATCTGGCGGACGGTGACCGGATGCTCGAACTCCGGGACGAACCCGAGGTGCGCCTGTACACGGTCGTCGAGCGAGAGCGCCCCCTCGGCCGCGAGCATGGTCACTGCCATGGCGGTGAACTGCTTGGACACGGAAGCGACGTGGAAGACCGTGCGCGGAGTGACGGGGACGCCATGCTCGATCTGGGCGTAGCCGTAGCCGCGCGAGTGAATGATCTCGCCGTCGCGGATGACCGACACGGCGGCGCCCGCCGAGCCCGGGCGGTCCAGATCGGCGAACACGGCGTCGATCCCGCGCGCGAGGTCGGAAGACGAAGCCGGATCTCCGGCGCCTCCGCACCCGGCGAGCAGGGCGACGGCGACGAGCGGGAGGAGGGCGGCGGGGGCTACCGGACGCATGCGGGCGGCCGTGCGATCACGGATCGTGGAGTTCGACAAGCATCTCGATCTCGACGGACTGGTCGCGCGGGAGGGACGCCATGCCCACGGCCGCGCGGGCGTGCTTCGAGATCGCGGGGCCGAACACCTGTTCCATGAGGTCGGAGCAGCCGTTGATGACCTGCGAGTGCTGCGTGAAGTCCGGAGGCGTGTTCACCATCCCGAACACGCGCACGATGCGCTTCACGCGGGACAGGTCGCCGATCTCGCGCGCGAGCGACGCGAGGAGGCAGACGCCGACCCAGCGCGCGATCTCGTAGCCCTCCTCGACCGTGTGATCGAGGCCGACCTTCCCGGTGTTGCTCTCGTCCAGGCCGCCGCAGGGGCCGTGGCCGGCGAGGAAAACGAGATTCCCGGTCGTCACCGCCTTCACGAAGTTGGCGGTCGGCGCATCCGGGGTCGGAAGTTCGATCCCGAGTTCGGCGAGACGCTCTTCCGGAGTCTGGGCGGCGGCTCCGGCGGCCAGGGGCAGGAGGACGAAGAGTCCCGCGAGCGCGCCGAAGACGGAGCGCGACGCGCGCCCGGATCGCTGTGAGAGCGAGATCATGCGGCTCCCTCCGGATCGTGCCGCCGGGAGACGATCGCCTCGGGGGTCTCGCCGGTCCGGATCGCTTCGGCGGCGATGTCCACGGCCTCGAAGATCTTCGTATAGCCCGTGCAGCGGCAGAGATTGCCGGAGAGCGCCCGCGCGACGTCCTCGCGAGCGGGGTCCGGATCGCGGGTCAGCAGTCCATGGGCCGAGCAGAGAATGCCCGGTGTGCAGAAGCCGCATTGCGCCCCTCCCGTGAGATCGAAGGCATCCTGGAGCGGGTGGGGGCCGGACGCGTCCGCGAGACCTTCGACGGTCGTGATCTCGTGACCCGTGGCCTCGTGCACCGGCATGATGCAGGAGAGCACGGCCTCGCCATCGCGGAGCACCGTGCACGCCCCGCAGTCCCCCTTGTCGCACCCCTGCTTCGATCCCGTGAGGCCGAGCCCGTACCGGAGGGTTTCGAGGAGGGTGTAGTGGGACGGCACTCCGACCCGGCGCCGGTCTCCGTTCACCCGCAGTTCCACCACGTTGTGCATGATGACCAAGTTGTTCGGGGCGCTCCCGGGCGGCAACCGAAATCGGGCGGCCTGCCAGGTCCGGGTGCGCATCGTGTGACGAAAGCCCCATGTTTAATCGTCTGGAGAGAGTCCGCCCGTGGATGACGGCCATATGAGGGAACACACGATGCATCGCCTGGCTCGACGAACTCTGCTCTCACTCGTGCTGTCCGCCTGGGGAGCGTCCGCGCTCGCCCCCGAAGCCGTGCGCGCCCAGGAGATCCCGGTCGACCGCTGGCTGGTCACGAGCGCGGAGCACGCGGCGGGCACCCCCCCGCTCCCGGTGGCGGGGCCGGACCGATTCCCCGACCGGAACCTCGAAACGGCCGCGGGTACGTGGTCGCTCTTTCGCCGCGATGGACAGGCGGCGATGGATTTCTCGGAGTTCGCGGAAACCGGACAGGCGACGCTCGCCCACGTGTACCTGAAGTCATCCGCGGACGCCAGCGTGCGGCTCGAACTGGGCGTCGAGCCCTGCGCGCGGCTCGAGGCGTGGGTGAACGCGCAGCACCTCGCGTACGACGGAACCGCCCGCGAGGTGCGGCTGGCAGCGGGTTGGAACACGCTCCTCGTCGTGCTCGACGGCGACCCCGGGTGTGATCGTTCGCTCACCGCGCGGCTCTCCGCCGACGCGGGTCCGAACGTGGGGACGAGGCGCGACGACCGCTCCGGCGACCGGTTGACCGTGCAGGCCTCCCGCCCTCCCGGCGTGCGGCCGACCTGGCCCGAGGGTGTCGTGACGGTCTCGACTCCCCGCATCACGGGGCTCGCCTGGCACCCGGACGACGATGATCTCCGGGCCGCCATCAGCTACGAGCTGGCGAGCTGGGGTCGCGAGTTCGAGGCCGGCGTGGAGGGTGCCGGCGCCCCGGGGATCCAGCGTCTCCCGCCCGGCTTCCGGAACCCCTTCGATCTCCCCCGCCGGAGCGGCGGCGCCCCGGGCGAGGCGGGCGAAGCGGGTGAGGCGGGTGAGAGGGACGATGAGACCGGCCCGACCGACCCGGAAGGAATGCGGGCGCGGATGGTCGCTCAGCTGCTGGGCCGGCCGGAACCCCGTGCCCCGGCGCCGAGACAGGGTTCCGTGGAGTTGCGCCTCGCGGACGAGTCGTTCGTCGCCGCCTCCAACGACCTCGAGCCGGGCGTGCCCCTCTCCTTCGAGGGCGTTCTCCCCTTCCGGAAGCTCCGTGAGGCCGCGCTGCGCAACGACGGCATGAAGGGCGAGTTCCGCTGGGACGGCGGAGATGGCGAGGGCGAGGGGCGCATGCCGGCGGCGCCCGTGCTGAGAGCGCTCCACGGCGCGCTGGAGTTGGCGCTCGCTGCCGGGACGGACGGCGTGTGGCGCGGCACGCTGCGGGTTCCGGATACCCTGGCCGGCTTCGTGCTCCGAGGTACGGAGGGATCGTGGACGATCGACGGATCGGCGGTGGAGGACGGCCTCCTGTGCGACCCGTGCGAGCGCGGCCGACGGCTGGCCATCGAGTTCCGCGGGACCGCCGGCACCGATGCGGAGCCGCCGCGTGCGCGCATCGCGGACCCCGGGCTCCCGGACCTGTCCGGGACCGGAGCGCCGGCGGCGATCGAGTTGCTGAGGGCGCTGGAAGGGGATAACCGCCGCTACCGCGCTCTCATTGGGGGGCCGTCGCCGGATCCTCCTCTTCAGACGGCTCCGGCGGCTCCGGCTCGGTCGTAGGCGGGGCGATCACGGGCTCCGAGGACGACTTCGGGCCGAACGTCGGACGCGAGGAATCCGTGGACCAGGGATCGATGAACTCCTGAGCCGGATCCGCTTCATCGCGCGGCGTGGGCGGTTCCTGTTCCTCCAGGACGGGCCCCGCAGTCGCTTCGGCAGTCGCTTCGGGGGCGTCCTCTTCGTCCTCCGTTTCGTCCGCGGAGGCGGGGGACGCCCCGGTGGCCGCGGCGGTTCCGGCGGCGGTCGCGGTTCCGGCGATCGTCGCTTGGCCCGCGGTCGCGGGTTTCGAAGGCGTGGGCGGCGACTTCCACTGCGTCTCCCGGCCGGCGGCCTCGAGTTCGCGCTGAATCTCGTTCATCCCCTTCCGGAACTCGCGGATCCCCTTGCCGATGGTGCGGGTGACCTCCGGCAGGCGGCGGGGCCCGAACACGATGAGCACGAGCATCGCGATGAGGAGGATCTCGCCGATTCCGAACCCGGTCATATTCATGACGGTGCGATCAGCCGACCGGCCGGGCCGAACTCAGGGGGTCAGCGCCCGCAGCACGTCCTCGCCGTAGAACATGCCGATGTACCTGGCCTGCACCGGCGTGACCCTGCGGACGGCCCAGATCAACTCGACGTGGTTGGGTTCCCGGGGCTCCGCCGGGAGCGAGAACCCGCATTCGCCCAGCAGACGATCCGCCTTCTTCAGGTTGCACTTGCTGCAGGCCGTGACCACGTTCGACCACCCGTTGTCTCCGCCGCGTGAGATCGGAATCACGTGATCGCGGGTCAGCGACTCGCGATACCCCAGTTCCCGTCGGTGACGGCCGCAGTACTGACAGCAATAGGCGTCGCGCGCGAACAGGAAGGTGTTCGTGACCTGGCGGCGGAAACGGCGGGGGATCTGGATGAACCGGACGAGACGGATGACGACCGGCGTATCCATCTGTACGCGCTCGGAGCGGATTGGACGTGCCGAATCCACTTCCAGCGCGTCGGCCTTCCGGTCGATGAGCAGGCGAACGGCGCGCCGGACCGGAATGATCGTCAGCGGCTCGTATGAAGCGTTCAGGGCCAGACAGCCCATGAGCGACCCCCCATTGGATTCGGTGCGGAAAACAAGCAACCCGGCCGCGACGTGTCAAGCGAAGGCCGCCGCGTGAAGGCGCCGCGGGAGGCAGGCTCCGCCGGCGTTTGCGAGGTGGCGGTCGCGCGGACGTTCCTCGGTACGCTCGCCTACGCGATCCCCGCCTCGCTCGTCGGCGCCGTGGAACCGGGCGTGCGGGTTCGCGTGCCGCTCCACGGCGGGACGGCGGTCGGAGTCGTGGATCGCCTCGGGCTGAGGACGGACCGGGAACGGAAACCGCGATTGCGGGAGCTGCGGGGCGTCCTCGACGAAGCCCCCGTGATCGCCGCGCCTCTCCTCGATCTCTGCCGGTGGATCTCGGACTACTACGTGGCGCCTCTCGGCGTTGTGCTGAGGGCGGCCCTCCCCCCGGGTGCGCTCGGGTCCCGGGCCGGCGGAGGGAGCCCCGCACGGCCGCGCACCGAGCGCGTGCTGCGGCTTGTGCGCGAACTGCGAACGCTGAGCGAACGCGACCGCGCCTTCGGGCGGGCGAAGCGGCAGCGCGAGTTGTACGAGACGCTCGAGTCGGTCGGCGGGCAGGCAGGCGTCGGGCACCTGCTGAAGCAACTCGGCTTCAGCCGGGGCGTGCTCAACGGGCTCGTGGAGCGGCGCCTCGCGGAGTTCGTGGAGCGCGAGGTGGAGCGGGATCCGTTCGCCGGACCGGTGGAACCGGAGGCCCGGTTCACCCTGACGCCGGACCAGACCCAGGTCGTGGAAGATCTCGAGCGCCTCGATGCGCCGGGGCGCGTCGCGCTCCTGCGCGGCGTGACGGGTTCGGGCAAGACCGCCGTCTACCTGGAAGTGCTGGAGCGTCAACTCGCGCTGGGCCGCTCCGGCATCTTCCTCGTCCCGGAGATCGCTCTCACGCCCCAGACCGTGCAGCGCTTCCGCGCCCGCTTCGGCGACGAGGTCACCGTGCTGCACTCCGGGCTCTCCGACGGGGAACGCTTCGACGCCTGGCGCAGCCTGCGCGAGGGGAGGAAGCGGATCGCGATCGGCCCGCGCTCGGCGGTGTTCGCGCCGGTCCGGAATCTGGGCGCCATCATCGTCGACGAGGAGCACGAGAGCAGCTACAAGCAGTCCGACGTACCGCGTTACCACGCCCGTTCCGTCGCGATCATGCGCGCGCGGCTGGAAGGGTGTCTGTGCGTGCTCGGATCCGCGACGCCGGCCCTCGAGAGCTGGGAGAACGCGCGGACCGGGCGCTATCGCCTGCTCGAACTCGAGGAACGCGTGACGGGCCACGGACTCCCTTCGGTGGAACTCGTCGACCTGCGCGCCGACGCCGGCGAGAGCCCGGGACAGGAGGCGGAGGACGCACCGCCGGGAGGCGGACCGCGCGTCTTCTCCGAACGGCTGCGGGAGGCGATCGCCGCGCGCCTGGAACGGGGCGAGCAGACGATCCTCTTCCTCAACCGCCGCGGATACGCCTCCTTCGCCGAGTGCGCGGACTGCGGTCACGTGTGGAGTTGTGTCGCGTGTTCCGTGACCCTCACGTATCACCGCCGGCGCAGGCAACTCGTGTGTCATCACTGCGGTTCGACGAGCCCGCCGCCCTCCGGTTGCGGCGAGTGCGGCGGCCCCGCGCCGCGTTACGCCGGGGTCGGCACCGAACAGGTCGAACGCCGCGTGGGCGAGCTTTTTCCCGAAGCCGGCATCGTCCGCATGGACCTCGACACTACGGGCTCCAAGTGGGCGCACGTCGAGATCCTGGAGGCGTTCCGCAGGCAGGAAGTCGACATCCTGCTCGGAACGCAGATGATCGCCAAGGGCCTCGACTTCCCGGAGGTCACGCTCGTGGGAGTCGTCAACGCGGACGTCGGTCTCCACCTGCCGGACTTCCGGGCCAGCGAACGCACCTTCCAACTCCTGGAGCAGGTCGCCGGACGGGCGGGGCGGGGCGAGGCGCCGGGGGAGGTCCTCGTTCAGACCTCGCGCCCGCGGCACTACGCGCTCGCCGCGGCTGCCGAGCACGACTACGTCGGCTTCGCGGAACGCGAACTCGCGGACCGGGAGGAACCCGGCTATCCGCCGCACCGCCGGCTCGCGAACCTCGTCATCTCCGGGAAGACGGAGTCCCGCGTGATCGACGCCGCGGAGGAACTGTCCGAGTGGACGCGACGGCTGATTCGAGGTCGCCGGCTCGTCGGGATCGAGGTCATCGGTCCGGCCCCCTGCCCGATCGATCGGCTCCGGGAGCGGTGGAGGTGGCATTTCCTGATCAAGGCGGATCGCGCCGCGACGCTCGGCGGCGTTCTCCGCTTTCTCGGGGAGCAGCGGGGCCAGCCCGGCTCGGGCCTCCGGCTCGAGATCGACCGCGATCCCGAGGCGCTCCTGTGAGCGGGCCGTCGAGCTGCCCGCTTCGCTTGTTGGGAGGATGACGCTCCGTCAGGTTGTGCCATCGATGTCCACCCGCCGCGAGTCGGCGCGAAGCGAGGGAGAGGGAATGAACCGTCACGTCCGGGCCCGCGGGCTGCCAGGCCTTGTCATGGCGATCGGGATCGTGGCGGCGACGTGCGGGGGGCCGTCCATGCCTCCCGGGGCTTCGGCCGAAGCGATGGCCGCGTTCGAGGCGTGCCGCGAGTTGGGGTGGGAGGAGAAGCAGGTATGCTATGAAGCACGGCTCCTCGACGAACTCGCCGCGACCGGAACAGGCGCCGCGTTGGAAACGCTCGAGTGGTTGGCCGCCGCGGACAGGGCGGTTCGGTCGCAATCCCACGTCTTCACGCACGCGATCGGCATCAACGCGTACTCGCCCGGAGAGATCTTCACCGACGTTTTCGAGGAGTGCACGGAAATCTTCCAGTCGGGGTGCTACCACGGCGTCGTTCAGGCCTATTTCATCGCCACGGGCGAACCGAACGCGGAGAAGGTCGCCGGGCTCTGCGAGCCCTACGAAGCGGACCCCGCGGACCGCTGGCTGCTCTTCCAGTGCCTGCACGGTCTCGGACACGGTCTGACGATGTACTACGGCCATCATCTTCTCATGGCCCTCGAGGGCTGCGACCTGCTGACGACCGGATGGAACCGGAACTCCTGCTACGGCGGGGCGTTCATGGAGAACGTGGTCAACGCGATCGATCCCCATCATCCGGCCGCCGAACTGGTGTCCGACGGGACCGCCATGGAGGGCGGGGCGGAGACAGCGGCCGAGGCCTCGGACCATGGCGCGGACGCGCACGACCACGGGGCGATGGCGATGGCCGGGGGCGTCGAACCCTTCGAGCCGCTGCGCGACGACGACCCGCACTACCCCTGCTCGATTCTGGACGCGCGGTACCTGACCTCCTGTTACCAGATGCAGACGTCCGCCATGCTCTGGCACAACGACTGGGACGTCGCGGACGCGGCCTCCTCCTGTCTCGAGGCGCCGGACGGCTGGCGAGACGACTGCTTCATGAGCCTCGGCCGCGACATCAGCGGCCGCACGCTGCAGGACGAGGACGATGCGCGCAGTGAGTGCCGGAAGTCGCCGGAGGACTACCGCGATTGGTGCTACGTGGGCGTCGTCAGGAACTTCGTGGACGTCACCGCGACGACCGACGCCGGGTTCTCGTTCTGCCGCACCATCGAAGACTCGGCCAAGCCTCGGTGTTACGAAGCGATGGGACAGGCGCTGTACTCCCTCTACGCGGACGAAGCCGGGCGGCGTGAGGCGTGCGAGGCGTCGGAGACCGAGGAACTCGCGCTCACGTGCCGGCGCGGCGCCCTCGTGCGGACGGACTAGGGGCGCGAGACCCGGACGGGCTAGCCGTCGCCGCTGCCTCTCGCTGCGCGCATGAAGCGTCGCAGCCGCTCCTCGTCGAGTCGCCCGTCCGTTCTCACTCCCGAGCAGACATCCACGCCGAAGGGACGGACCGCGCGCACGGCCGCGGCCACGTTGGTCGGCCGGAGGCCTCCCGCGAGGTAGACCGGGCAGTCGGCCCGCTCGACGATCGCGCGGCTGTGGCCCCAGTCGTGCACGCGACCCGTGCCCCCGAGTTGCCGGACGGGAAGGTCGGGGTTGCCCGAGTCGAGCAGGACGGCGTCGACCAGCGGCGCCACCGCGACGGCGTCCTCGACCGACTGCTCTCCCCGGACGTGGACGACCTGAACGAGCGAGACGCCCGGCAAAAGGCGGCGCAGGGTGCGGAGCGCATCGGACGCCAGCCGGTCCACGAGCTGCAGCGTGTCGGCCCCGGCGTGGCGCTGCTGGCCCACGATCTCCTCCGGGTCCGTCCGCGACGTGAGCAGGAAGGTCGCGACGCCGGGCGGGGCGCCGGCCGCGATGTGCCGGATCGTGGCGTCATCGATGACCCCCGGCCCGCTTGGCATCGCCGAGACGAGCCCGATCGCCGTCGCACCGTGGCGGGCGGCGAGCGCGGCCTCCCCGCGGCTCTCGATGCAGCAGATCTTGACCGCCGGCTTCCGATGGCTCAGGCGGACGCCCCCGTGGCTGCGCGTTCGACGCCGAGCCCCGGCCCGTCGGGCAGGACGATTCGACCCTCCTCGAGATGCGGGCCGGTGAACGGATCGGAACGGAGGAGCGCGGCGCCATCCAGGTCCGCGTAGTCCACGAGCGAGGCGAGGTGTGCCGCGGGCGCGATTCCGAGGCTCGTCTCCAGCATGCACCCCAGCATGACCGAGAGGCCGCACGCGCGCGCGGTGTGTACCATGCGGAGCGCCTCCCTCGGACCGCCGCACTTGGCGAGCTTGATGTTGATGCCGTCGACGAGGCCGTCGAGTTGCGGGATGTCGCTCGCCACGATGCTCGACTCGTCCACGACGATGGGGAGAACCGCGCGCGAGCGGACGAAGGCCAGTTCGTCGTTCTCCGTCGGCGGGAGCGGCTGCTCCACGAACTCCACGCCGTACTCGGCGCACATCGCGATCCCCTCGATGGCTTCGGCGGGCGTCCAGGCCGCGTTCGCGTCCACGCGCAGGATCTTGTCGGGGGCCGCGCCCCGGACGGCGCTCAGCCGCGCCTCGTCATCGTCGCTTCCGAGCTTGATCTTGAGGATGGGCCACGCTTCGGCCTCGCGCGTCTTCCGGGCCATGACGTCCGGAGCGTCGATTCCGATCGTGAACGAACTGAGCGGCGCGTCGGCCGGATCCAGGCCCCAGAGCTTCCAGAGCGGAAGCCCGGCGCGCTTTCCGACCCAGTCGTGAAGCGCCGACGAGATGGCGCAGCGGGCCGACCCGTTGCGGCCGAGGAGGCTCGCGAGATCCCGCTCGATGCTCTCGAGCCGGAACGGGTCTTCCACCTCTTCGATGCGGGGGGCCAGCTTCCTCAGGGCCGCTTCCACCGTGTCCGCCGTCTCCCCGTAGTATCCGGACGGATCCGCCTCGCCCCAGCCTTCGATCCCCTCGTGCTCCAGTCGCACCCACACCAGATCGTCGCCCGTCTTCACGCCGCGGCTGATGCCGAAGGGGTGCGCCGTCTCGACGTGGAACGGCTCCCACGAGATTTTCATCTCAACCCTCGGTGGTCCGCCAGAGATTGTACTGGATGCGGGACGGAGTCACTTCGGGCCCATCCTCTCGCATGTAGACATCGATTTCCGTCCGGTGGCCGAAGCGCCCCTCCAGGTAGACGCCGGGCTCGACGGAAAAGCCGACGCCCGCCACGAGCCGCCGGTCGTCCCGCATCTCGATGCTGTCGAGGGTGGGACCGACGCCGTGGAGTTCACGGTCGATCCCGTGCCCGGTGCGATGGAAGATGGCGTCCTCGTAGCCGCGCGCGATCAGCGTGTCCCGGGCCGCCCGATCCGCGTCGGCGCCGGTGGCGCCCGGGTCCTTCCGGATCACATCGACCGCCGCGTCCCGGGCCGCGACGACCGCGTCCCAGGCGGCGATTACCTCGGCGGGCGGCTCCGGGCCGAGGAAGCCCATCCATGTCTGGTCGGCGAAGACGGCGTCGGGTTCGCCCGCCACGCGACCCCACAGATCCACCATGAACACCTGGTCCGCCGTGAGCGCCGACGATCCCTCGGCCGGCGGCTCGTAGTGCGGCTTGGCGGCGTTGGGGCCCACCGCCACGATCGTGTCCGTCTCCGTCAGGCCCTCGGCGCGCAGGCGCGCCCGGATCCATTCGGCGAGGTCGTGTTCCGTGACGGGGGTCGGCTCGCCGGAGATGTCGAAGGCAGCCGCCGTCCCGGGATCCGCCTCCGGCGCCAGCCCCGCCGCGCGCACCGCCAGTTCGAACGCCGTCCGCGCGGTTCGCGCCAGGATCTCGGCCGTCCCGAGGTGCAGTGCGTGCCCGTGCGCGCCCCACTGGGCCGCGGTCCCGGAGATCAGGTCCACCGAGCTGACGACCCTGGGTCCGAGCGACTCGACGAGTTCGACGACGCCGGCCGGGACGTGGTCCACGTAGGGGATCGAGTCCCGCGGGCTCACCTCCATCGCGACCGCTCCCATGCCCTGCAGCATCTCGCGCAGCGCCGTCTCCATCTCGTCCCAGCCGACGTAGCTCGTGAGCCGGTGCGGCCACCCGTCCCATCCGGACACCTCGATCTTCTGGACGAGCGCGTGCGGCGTCCGCCCCGGTTCGATGAGGACGAAGTACCGACGCTTCTGGCCTTCGGGCAGGCCGACGAGGTGAGCCGCCAGCGGATTGAGGGCCCGGAAGTCGTACAGCAGCCAGGCGTCGATTTTCTGTCGTTCGAGCTCCCGTGAAGCGGTCTTCAGGAAGGTGACATCAAGGTCGGGCAAGGCCGGGCTCCTGTTCTGCGGGGCGCGCTCCCGGGGCGGTCAGCCCGTGGCGTCGCGCAGGGCCGTCAGGTGAGAGACGACGTTGCGTCCCAGTTCGTCGGGATTGTAACCGCCCTCGAGGAAGGAGACCACGCGGTTCCGGGCCGTGGCCCGCGTCCGCCCGACGACCTCGTGCGTCAGCGTGTCGAAGTCCGCCGGGGCAAGAGTGAAGCCCCCCAGCGGATCCTCCGCTCCCGCGTCGAACCCGGCGGAGATGAGCGTGATGTCGGGTTCGAAGCGGGACAGTGCCCTGTCGACGCCATCGAGCAGCGTCTCCACGTAGCGTTCGGACGGGAGACCCGCGGGCATGGGGAGGTTCAGCGTCGTCCCCTCCCCCGCTCCCCGTCCGCGTTCAGCGGCGGACCCGGTGCCGGGGAAGAGGGGGTGCTGATGCATCGAGAGGAAGAAGACGGAGGGATCGTCGTAGAAGATGTCCTGGGTCCCGTTCCCGTGGTGCACATCCCAATCCACGATCAGCACCCGCTCGACTTCCGGCCCGGCCAGGGCGTGACGGGCGGCCACGGCGATGTGGTTGAAGAGGCAGAAGCCCATGGCCCGGTCCGGCGTCGCGTGGTGTCCCGGCGGGCGTACGGCGCAGAATCCCGCGCGGCACGTTCCGTCGAGGACCGCGTCCACCGCCGCGACTCCGCACCCGGACGCGGCGACGGCGGCGTCCCAGCTTCCCGGCGAGACCGGCGTATCGGGATCGATCCGCACGATCTGTCCGCTCTCGACGGACCGGTCGCAGATCGCACGCACGCGTTCTACGTGTCCCGGCGTGTGGGCCCGCTCCAGTTCGGCGATTCCCGCCGGGGGCGGCATGACGGGGAGGATGTCCGCGTGAAGCTCGGGCAGCGCCCGCTCGAGCGCACTCATCAGGGCGCGGAGGCGTCCCTGGTGCTCCGGATGACCCCAGCCCGTGTCGTGCCGGCTACAGTCGGGATGCTGGAACAGGCCGACCGGCTTCAGCGCCGCCGCCTCCAACTGGAATTTTCGGGACGCGACACTAGGTGGCGAAGGTCGCGAGGCTCTGTCCCTCCGGACCTTCCCGCAACTCCCGGAGCGCTCGATCCCGGAGTTGCCGGACGCGTTCGCGCGTGACGCCCAGCAAGCGACCGATCTGCTCCAGCGTATGCGGGTCTTCGCCCTGAAGCCCGTAGTACAGCCGGACGACACGCGCATCGCGTGGCCTGAGGCGGCGCAGACCCTCGGCGATGTGCCGCTTCAGCAGGCGACGTTCGACGACTTCCTCGACGTCGGTCTCGTCGGCGAGAAACCGCTCCGCGAGATCGCTGTCGTCGGAGGCCCCGACCCGCGCATCGAGTCGAACCTCGCGCGCGTTCAGCCTCCGCAGCAGCGCGACCGTGGGGATCGTCAATCCCGTTTCGTCCGCGATCTCCCGATCGTTGGGCTCACGGTCGAGGGTCTGACGCAGTTCGCCCCGCGCGCGGATCATGCGCGCCAGCTCCGTCGCCCGGTTGAGCGGCACCCGCACGGGCCGGCCCTGCTTCGCGATGGCGGACAGGATCGCCTGGCGAATCCACCACACGGCGTAGCTGATGAACTTCACGCCGTGGTCCGGGTCGAACTTTCGAGCGGCGATGACCAGGCCGACGTTCCCCTCCTGAATGAGGTCGAGGAAGCTCAGCCCCTTGTTGCGGTAACGTCGGGCGATGGAAATGACGAAGCGCAGATTCGCGCGGATGAGACGGTCGAGGGCGGAGACGTCGCCGCCACGCGCCGAGCGGGCGGTCTCACGTTCTTCGCTGGGGCTCAGGAGCGGATAACGACCCAGTTCCTCGAGGTAGCGTTCGAGGATGTTGGGCGACAAACCCTCGCGATCCATCGCAACTTCCTCTCTTTGCCGACGTCGACCCGGCCTTGCTGTCGGGCCGATCTGCCGATTCCGGCTCCGGCGCGCGCGGACCTTCCGACGCTGTAATGAAGCTAACGCGGATCGGCCACGCCGCAAAATGTATTGCCGGACGGGTGAGTCAGAACCGCCCGCGAGCGCGTTCGCGGGCCGGGAGGACTTCGAGGCAGGTCGTCCACCAGCCCGTGAGGATCGTCTCCACGAACTCTTCCGGCAGTTCTTCGTCGCGCATCTCTCCTGCGAGGCGTTCGTGATCGTAGACCACGGGCACGAACTGGAGAGCCACCGCCGGCCCGGCGGCGCCGAAATCCAGCAGCGCGTACCATACCTCCGTCCGCCCGTCGTTGGCGGGCCGGCCCAGAACGCCGACGTTCGCGAAGAGTCCGCCACCGGGCAGCGAGCGCTGCCACGGGATCCCGGTATGGGTCGCGAGCACGATGTCCGCCTCGTACTCGCCGGCGAGCCAGGTCAGGAACTGTGTCGAGGTCGCGGATTCCCAGAGGAATTCGTTCATGCGCCGGGGGCTGCCGTGGCACATGAGCACCCGCGCGCCGTTCACCTCGAGGCGGATCTCGCCGGGGAGACGGTCCATCCAGCGGCGCCACCGCCCGTGCGTGTTCCGGAACGTGTAGCGGTACGAAAGCCGTGCGAAGTAGTTGTCGCGCGGGTCGGTGTAGCCGCACTGGCAGTCTTCGAGGCCGCGCGCGATCGAATCGTCGTAGTTCCCGCGCAGGACGCGGACATCGTGGTCGATGAGGAGAGGAAACACGCGGTCCGGATGGGGGCCGAACGCTCCGAGGTCGCCCAGGCAGTAGAGCGCTTCCGCCCCCCGGGCGGTGGCGTCCTCGATCGCGGCCGCCAGCGCCAGGTGGTTGCTGTAGACACCGCCGAAGACGGCGATCCGGCGTGGTTCAGGAGACATCCTGCCCGATGCCCCCGTAGTTGGAGCAGATCGCGCCGTGCAGCCAGCACGTGTGGCATGCGGACTCGCCGAGCCGCACCGGGCGGGACGCCTCTTCCAGCGTCGAACCCATGCGGGCCGCCGGCGTCTCGATGAGGATGGGGCAGGCGTAGATGCCGCGGTTCGTCACCACCCGGCTCGACGCGCAGAGCAACTGGTTCTCGTCGTAGCCCTCCATCATCGCTTCCGTCACACGCTCCTCTTGCGTGTAGGGGCGCACGCGGTCCGCCTCGCGCCCGATGCGGAGGGACGGGAGAAGCTTGAGCCGCGGGTGCTCGTATCCCACCGCCCGAAGCCGGGCGACGAAGGCCTGCCGCACCTCTTCGTCCCGTTCCGGTTCCCACACCTGCGTGGCGGTGATGATCGGCAGGAATCCCGCCTCGAGCAGCTTCCGGACGCCGTCCATGGCGCGATCGAACGTGCCATCGCCCCGGATCGGGTCGTTCGTCTCGGGCGATGGCCCATCGAGGGAAACGCGCATCTCCAGCGAGTAACTCGCCGTGCGGGCGATCCGGGCGATGGGCTTCAGGGCCCGCGCGGGGAGCAGCGTCCCGTTCGTCAGCACGGAAGCGGGTCCCCGCTCCAGGGTACGGTCCAGCATGGCGGGGAGATCGGGGTGCATGAAGGGCTCGCCGCCGGTGTAGTAGTACTCCTTGACGCCCCACTTCTCCGAGCGCCGGAGCCAGTCCTCGACCTCGGCGAGCGAGAGGAACTCGAAGCTGTCGTTGTCCGGAGCACAACTGATGAAGCAGTGGACGCAGCGCAGGTTGCAGATCGTCCCGGTCACCTGGAACCAGAGCGTATCCAGGTGGTCGAGTTGCACGAGGGGCGCCTCGCCGCTCGATCCGGCGCCGTTCGACGCGGACGGCGACGAGTGAATTCGTCGCGTTCGCCCGTTGTTTCGCCGTGTTTCGATCGGCGGCGCCGATCCATGCATGAGATGAACCTTTGCGGGTGGTTTGCCGCTGAATCCTACCGCGTGCGCCGGGGCGCGCGCGACACCGCACCGGCAGGCCGCAGCGACGGTCTTCAGGTCAGGAGCGGGTCTCCGGAGTCGAGCCGTGCCCCCACTTCCTCTTCGTCGGCTTCGATCAGCGCGAGCACCGGCTCCGGATCGCGCGGGGCGGAAGGCTCGAAGGAGAAGATGCGCAGCACCCGCGCCGAGTGGTGCAGGGAACGCCCGAGCCGGGGAATGTCGATGAGGCCCCGTTCGCCCAGCGCGGTCAGCCGGCGGACTTCGCCGTCGTTCCGCACGAGGAGCAGGTTGAGTTCGAGCATGCCCGGGTAGCTCGGATAGTCGAGCATCACCGCGCCCTCGGAGAGCCCCCACTCGAGGGCCATGCGCCGCTCGAGCGCGGCGACGAGGTCCGGGCGCCGCGACGGCCACGACGACAACGCGTCGGGAAGCTGGTCGCCCGTCAGCTCCACGAGCCGCTTCGGGAGACGCCGGTCCACGAGCGCGCCGAGCAGCTTCGCCGCGCGACCGACGGCGGACCCGGCGTCGTAACCCGGGCCCGCCGACGACTTTTCGATGCGCCGGCCGATGAGCGACAGCAGTTCCTCGTCGCTGGGCCCCGCCAGGTCTTCGGACGCGAGCAGGCCGCTGTCGAGCGCCGTCTGCACGAGACGCACGAAGGTCAGCGTCGCGGCGCGCACGGCGTGGTGCCAGTAGACGTTCCGGAACATCTGGTACTTGGAGAAGAGGAGCGTCTCCAGCGCGCTGAGGCCCTTCTCGCGGACCGCGAGTTCGAGCCGGTGCCCGGCCCCTTCGCGCGCGACGGTGAGCGCGGGGAGGAGACGGTCGACGTCCACGGCCCCGTACGGTACGCCGCAGAAGAGGGAATCGCGCCGGAGGTAGTCGATCTTGTCGAGGTCCAGCGATCCCGAGATCAGCCCCTGCAGCGGGTGGCCGGACTTCCCGCGAATGAGAGCGCCGATGCGCGCCGCGGCATCCGGCCCATGCCGGTCGAGCACGCGCCGGATGGGGTCCGCCGCCATGAAGCGCGCCGCAATCTCCTCGTGGTCTCCCGGGATCGTGCTCGGACCCAGTTCCTCCACCGCGTGCGAGAAGGCGTAATGCCCGACGTCGTGGAGAAGCGCGCCGAGACGAACGACGGGCAGTTCGTCCATGTCCCCCGCATCCAGCGCTTCGAGGTGCCCGTCGCGCTCGAGGCGGGAGATGGCCCGCGAGACGAGATGGTAGACGCCGAGGGCGTGCAGGAAGCGGTTGTGCACGCCGCCGGGATACACGAGGTGCGCGAAGCCGAGTTGCTTAACCCGCCGCAGGCGCTGGAACTGGGGCGCGTCGAGAATCTCCGCCGCGTCCTCGTCCACGCGGACGTTTCCCCAGAGGGGATCGCGGATCGTGCGTATTCTGGCCATGAGCGTCGCTGAACATGCTCCGCGGAGCGTTCAACGGCCAATCAACGGAGGCGGCTGCACACAGCCGGTTGAAGGGGGCGGCGGTGTTGCGGCGCGGACGGGACGTTCGCGAGCTTGGAGCCGTTAGGGCTCTTGGAGCATGAGCGGCTCAGCGGGAGGCGGCGTGGAGATCAAACGCGACCGGATGGTCCACCTCGGGTACGCGAAGTACTGGCGCTCCGACCAGATCGTCGGACTGCTCCCGATCGAGGAGGATCGGGGACCCGGCCGGCGTACGGAGGTCTTCGTCGCCAGCCGGCCCGAGCCCGTCACGGCGTCTCGATCCGAGGCTTCCATCCTCCGGGACATGGCGTCGCTCCCGGACGAGGCCCGGGTCGCCGAGGCCGGCTCCATCGCGGAGGACCTCGTAGGCGCGCTGCGCGACCTGTCGCCGGTGCTCAAGCGGATGCTGAAGAACGAAGAGGGGTTCGACGTCGAGTACTGGGCCGGCAGACTGCGGCGGGTCATGGAGTCGGACGATGACGGGCAGGAGGACCTCTTCGGGTGACGGACGGCGGGTGGCGGCCACCGCGGCCGTCGCCGTGGTGGCGCTTTGCTTCGCCTCCGGGACCGGAGCCCAGGAAATCCCCACATCGCCGGCCGCGGCTCCGCGGGCCGGGGCCTCCGCGGGCTGGAACTCGGAGGCGGCCCTTCTGCTCATCGAGCGCGCGATGGCGGCGCGACAGCATGCCTGGGCCGACAGTTCCCTCGAACGATTTCGGGCCGACGTGCAGGGGCACGTGTATTACCTCGGCGACATCCTCGGGGAGCGGCACGTCATTCGGGCGGACCAGCTCGCGCTGGATGTGCGCTGGCAGCGCCCGGACCGCTCGATGCAGACGATCGTCGGGCGCCGACACGAACTCCGGCTGCCCACGACCATCCATTATCACCTCGACCACCTCTTTCTCGTCCTCGACAATTTCGAGGATCGGATGCGGATCGGAGACGGCCTCGAGATCCGGGACGTGCCTCATCCCGCAGGGGCGGGGGCGCGCGAGTTCTACGAATACCGGCTCGCGGACTCGCTCGAGATCCGTGTGCGCGACCGAACGGCCCGGGTCTTCGAGCTCGAGGTCCGTCCGCGGGAAGGGGCGGCGGCGGGCGCCGTCGGGTCGCTCTTCGTCGAGCGGGAGACGGGGGCCATCGCGCGGATGCGGCTCACGTTCACCACCGCCGCCTATCGCGATCCTCAGATCGTGCGGCTCGTCGTCGACCTGCGCTCGGCCCTGCGGGAGGGCCGTTACTGGCTGCCCGACGAGCAGGAAATCGAGATCGCGCGCTCGCTCCCCTGGTTCGACTTCCCGCTCGAGACGCTCGTCCGGACCCGCCTCCGCGTCCTCGACTACGAATTCGACGAGGAGGCGCTCTTCAGCCTCGGGCCTGGACAGCTCATCTACAGCTATCGTGACGAAGAGCTGGCCCGCTTCGATGGCTGGGAAGACCCGCTCTACGGGGGACCTGTCGAGGAGGGAAGCGCGGATGGCGATTTGGGCGAGGCCGCCGCGAAAGCCCGCGAACTCCTGCTGGGGCGGACGTTGCGCGGGGGGAGACGTTGGCAACTCGCGCTTCCGAGCGCGTCGGGGGGAATCCGGGCGCGGCGATCCGAGGGACTGTTCGTCGGGGCGGGAGCCGCCTACCGGCCGAACGATCTCACGCGGGTGTCGTTCGGGGGCGGCCATGCGATCGGGGAGGCGCGGCCCCAGGCGAGCCTCGGACTGCAGCGGCGGCTGGGGGAGGTCGACGTGGAGGTCGACGGCTGGTTGCGGACTCACCGCGACGTCGGACCGCCTGCGGCGGTGGGGGTGCTGCGGACGCTCGCTCTCCTCGCCGACGGAGAGGACTACGAGGACCCCTACCTCACGACCGGCGGACGAATCGGGATCGCCCGTCGCGGCGGTCCCGTGCGCTGGCGTGTGGGCGCGTCGATCGAGCGGCATCGGAGCGCCGCCCTGGTCGTCGGGACGGAGCCGCTCCGAGATCGGCCGCTGCGCCCCGTGCGCCCGGTCGACGAGGGGGAGCTGGCCCGGGTCGATGCCGGCCTGACGGTGGCACTCCGGAGTGGGCCGGGCGTGCGGTGGATGCTGGATCTCGCGGGCGAAGCGGCGGCGAACGGCGTCGGGAACTTCGGCTACACGCGCGCCACGGTCGCGCTGCGGGCCCGGGGGAGTCCGGGCGGCGGGTGGAATTGGGCGAGTGGCGTGGAGTTCGGTCTTGCCGGCGGGGAGTTGCCGGCCCAGCGGCTCTTCCTGCTCGGGGGGCGCGGTTCGCTGCCGGGCTACGAGTTTCGCGGCTGGGGCGGGGACCGCATGGCGCTGTGGCGCGCCGACGTGTCGCGCACGATCGCGTCCCCGTGGGTGCGGTTGCGCGCCATCGGAGCCGCCGGCTGGGCCGACGTCGGCTCCGCCGGGGAGGGCGCCGCCCGCCGCTTCGGCGTGAGCGGAAGCGAGGGGCTGCGTGCCTCGGCCGGGCTGGGCCTGGGACTTGTTTACGACATCCTCCGCCTCGACGTCATGCGCGGAGGAAACTGGGTCCTCCTCCTTTCCGTCGACCCCCGATTCCTCAGGATCCTGTAGCAGCCCCGCCGGGAGCGTGTCCGGCAGTCTTGTCTCCCGGGGCGGGCGATGTAAGGATTCACCGTGGATCGTTGCGTCTCCCGTGGAAACGCGGAGAGCGCCGCGCAAACGCATAAAAAGGTCTCCCGCTTGAGGTTCGCCCATGAGTGACGCCGAGATCACGACCGAGACCCCAACCGGTCATTCCCGCAGGACGTTCATCAAGGGGGTCATCGCGACCGGCGCGGTGGTCTCCTCCTCCAGCCACCTCTTCCGGGCCCGGAGCCTGTCGGCCAGCGCGGCGGTGCGCGCGTCGATGCCCCGCATGATCTCGCTGAACGTGAACGGAGTGTCGCGTTCGGTGGATGTCATGCCGCAGGAGACGCTGGCCATGACGCTCCGCTACAAGCTGGGGCTCACCGGCACGAAGCTCGGTTGCGACCGCGCGGAATGCGGCGCCTGTACGGTGCTCATCGACGGGGTCTCGCACTACGGCTGCTCGATGCTGACGAACGCGGTGCGCGACCGGTCGGTAACGACGATCGAGGGGCTCGAGAGCGCGGACGGGACGCTGCACCCGGTGCAGCAGGCGGTGATCGACGAGGGCGGCTTCCAGTGCGCCTTCTGCGCGCCCGGCTTCATCATGAGCATGGTCGCGCTTACGAACGAGAACCCGGAGCCCACGCGCGAAGAGGCGGCCGAGGCCCTCTCCGGCAACCTCTGCCGCTGCGGGGACTACAACAAAATCCTGAACTCCGCCATGCGTGCCGCCGAGTACGCGCGGCGCATGGTGTGAGGGGAGGACGATCATGGCGCTAATCGGACAGGACATTTCGCCGCCGGACCTGCGCGCGAAAGTCACGGGACGAGCCAGGTACGCGGAGGACTTCAGGGCCGAAGGCATGGTCTTCGCCAAGCTCCTCCTCAGCCCCATGCCGCACGCCCGCGTGCGCAGCGTGGACGCGAGCCGCGCGCTCGCCATGCCCGGCGTGCTGGGGATCCTGCGGGCAAGCGAAGTCAACCAGCCCGAGGCCCCCGGCGAGGCGGCGCTCACGGATGAGCCCAAGTACGTGGGCGAGCCCATCCTCGCGCTGGCGGCGGTGGACGAGACGACAGCGGCGGACGCGATCGAGGCGATCGACATCGACCTCGAGCCGCTCCCGTTCGCGATCGATCCGCTCGACAGCCTGCGGCCCGGCGGCCCGGACGCGCGTCTCGAAGGCAACGTGATGCGCTTCGGCGAGAGCGGGCGCGAATTCGTCTCCCTGAAGTGGCCGCAGGCGGAGTTCGACGCGGCCGAGGCCGAGGGCCGGCTGCCGATGGGCGAGCCGACGGACGAATGGGACCACGGCGACCTCGACGCGGCGTTCGCCGAGGCGGACTACGTCCTCGAGGACACGATCGTGCACCAGTCGCTCACCCACCACCCGATGGAGCCGCGAAGCTCCATGGCGTACTGGGAGGACGGGCGCTGCTACCTGTACGGTTCCACGCAGAGCACGCAGCGCGCGCACCAGGCGATAGCGGCACAGCTCGATCTGGAGCCCGACGAGCTTGTCTTCGTGGGTCAGTACTGCGGCGGCGGCTTCGGCTCGAAGATCGCCGGCGTCCCCATTTACCAGGTCACCGCGCTCCTGGCGAGGAAGATCCAACGGCCGGTGATGATGCGGATCAACCGCTACGAGGAGAACTACATCGGGCGTGCGCGCCCCGGTTTCCAGGCGTGGACGAAGATGGGCTTCCGCAGCGATGGGAAGATCACGGGGATCGACCTCTACATCGTTCAGGACCACGGGCCGTACGGGAGGTCGGGCGACTACAACACCGCGGGCGCGGTGACGGACCTCATGTACCAGCCCGACGCGATGCGCTTCCGCGGCCTCACGCTCTACACGAACACGCCGCCGCGCGCGGCGCAGCGGGCGCCGGGCGGCGCGCAGATCGTCGCCATGCTCGAGCCGCTCGTCGACAAGGCGGCGCGCGAACTTGGGATCGACCGGGTGGAGATCCGGAAGATCAACGCCCCCACGCACGACTCGGAGTTCGGGCCGCAGCGGGCGACGACGACGAGCGCCTTCGTGCGCGAGGCGATCGACGCGGGCGCGGAGCAGTTCGACTGGGCCGGGAAGCAGGCGCTCAGCGGACAGCGGAACGGGACGAAGGTCACGGGCGTCGGCGTCGGCCTGAGCCCGTACGTCGGCGGTTCGTCCGGGTTCGACGGACTCCTCCTCATCCGCCCGGACGGGAAGCTCTACATCCACCAGGGGATCGGGAACCTCGGGACGCACTCGATGGCGGACACGGCCCGGGCCGCGGCGGATGAACTCGGCCTCGAGTGGGACGACTGCGCGGTCATCTGGGGCGACAGCTCGCAGCACCATCCGTACAGCTCGGTGCAGGCGGGGAGCCAGACGATCCATGCGCATACCCGCGCCAACTACGCCGCGGCGCTCGACATGAAGCGCAAGCTGCAGGAGGTCGCGGCCGCCGCGCTGGGCGGCTCGGCGAGTGCATACCGGGTCGAGGGCGCCCGCGTGACCGGACCGGGAGGCTCCATGAGCTTCGCGCAGGCCGCGGAGCGCGCCATCGCCATGGGCGGGGAATACGCCGGCCAGGAGTTGCCGGAGGACATCAACGACTACACCCGGGCTTCCGCCACGCAACTCGCGGGCCAGGGCCTGATGGGCGTCGCCCGGGACAACTTCTCGCACGAGGGGTCGACGTGGTCCTGGGTCGTGGGCTTCGCGGTCGTCGAACTCGACACCGAGACGGGCGACGTGCGGATCGTCGACTACACGGGATCCGCCGACTGCGGGATCGTCGTGCACCCGCGCAGCCTCGCGGCGCAGATCCACGGCGGCAGCGTGCAGGGCTTCGGCCAGGCGCGCAGCCAGAAGTGGGTGTTCGACCCGAAGTGGGGTGTGCCCTTCGCCCACCGACTCTACACCGCGAGACCTCCCGGCATCCTCGACGTGCCGCTCAGCATGGACTGGGCGGCGGCGGGCGAGCCGGACCCGCAGACGCCGATCGGCGCCAAGGGGATCGGGGAGCCTCCGGTCGGGGCCGGGTCCGCGGCGGTCACCTCCGCGATCGCGGACGCGCTCGGCGGGCGCTGCCTGTGCCGGATCCCGTTGACGACGGACGTGATCCTGGCCGAACTCGAGGGCCGGGCGCAGCCGCACGCACTCACCGAGATCCACAGCTAGGGGAGATAGAACGATGGCCGTGATTCGCGACATGATGCCCGCGTTCGAGCTCTTCCAGCCGACGAGCGTGGACGAGGCGCTGGACGTGCTCGAGCGCCACGACAACACCTGGGTCCTGGCCGGCGGCCTCGACTCGATGGACTGGTTCAAGGACCGCATCAAGCGGCCCGACGTCGTCGTCGAACTGGGCTCCGTGAGCGAGCTGACCGGGATCCGCGCGAGCGGGGACGGGCTCGAGATCGGCGCCATGACCTCGCTGCGCGACGTGGCGGCGAGCGAGGACGTGCGGTCCCGCTTCGGACTGCTCGCCGACGCCGCCGCCGAGGTGGCGACGCCCCAGATCCGGAACCAGGGGACGCTGGGCGGCAACCTCATCCAGGACACCCGCTGCTGGTACTACCGCGGCGGGTGGCCGTGCTACCGCGCCGGCGGGAACATCTGCTACGCGGGCACGCCCCGCTCCATGAACCGCGAGCACGCCGTGACCGGACAGAGCCGCTGCGTGGCGGTGAACGGGGCGGACACGGCCGGGGCGCTCGTCGCCCTCGGCGCGCAGATGATGGTGCGGAGTGCGAGCGGCGAGCGCGTCTACGAGGCCGAGGACTTCTTCATCGGCCCGGAGATCGACATCCAGCGCATGACCGTGCTCGAGCCGGGAGATCTCTTGACGCACGTGCGCATCCCCGGCGACTGGGCGGACGCCCGCTTCTACTGGGAGAAGGTCCGCGACCGGAAATCGTGGGACTGGGCGCTGGCCAGCGTGGCCGCCGCGATCGTCGAGTCGAACGGCACGATCGAGCGCGCCCGGATCGCAGTCAACGGCGTGGCCCCGACGCCGGTGCGGCTGACCGACGTCGAGAACCTCGTTCAGGGGATGCCGGCGAACGACGACACCGGCACGGCGGCCGGCGAACTCGCCACGCGCGGCTTCAAGCCGCTGCGCCACAACGACTACAAGGTGCCGCTCGCGCGGAATCTCGTCCGGCGCGCGGTGCGGGGAGACATGGCCTAAATGGAGATCCTCAGAACGGCGCCGAATCCCTGGGGCCAGGAGGTACTCGTCGGCGTCGCCTGGGATCTGCTCTGGGCCGCCGCCATCGCAGGCTTCCTCTTCGTGGTCGGACACCATCTGTACGTCTGGATCATGGCGCCCAAGGCACCGAAGACCGCGCCCGAGCCGGCTTCCGACGTGCCCGAGCGGGTGGAGCGCCACTCGCAGGCGTCCCGGACGTTCCACTGGCTCATGGCGGCGACGATGCTCACGCTGCTGGTCACGGCGTTCTTCCCCGTGATCGGCGTCCAGTTCGCCTGGGTCACGATCCACTGGATCGCCGGCATCGTCCTCACGCTTCTCATCATCTGGCACATCATTCACGCCTCGACGAAGCAGGATTTCTGGTCCGTGTGGACCGGGACGAAGGAGATCGGGCAGGCGTTCCAGGCGATAGGGAAGTTCCTGCGCCGCCAGCCGGCCAAGGAGGAGCGCTCGGGCAAGTACCCCCTCGACCAGCGGGCCTACCACAACGCGGTGACGCTCGTCTCGGCCGGGGTCATCGTCACGGGACTCCTCATGATGGTGGGGGTCGACACCTGGTTCTGGGCGAGCAATCCGTACTTCCTCTCCGACTCCACGTGGGGGCTCGTGTTCGTCCTCCACGGGCTGTGCGGGGTCGGGCTCGTCACGATGGTCATCGCCCACGTCTACTTCGCCATCCGGCCCGAGAAGCGCTGGATGACCCGGTCCATGATCAAGGGCTGGATCACGCGCGAGGAGTACCTCGAGCACTACGACCCCGACCTCTGGAAGCTGGGGACGGAGCCCGCCGGGGCCGAGTTGGCCGGAGGGAGCGCGTCGTCCGCGGATCCCGACGGGGTCGTGCCCGCTTGAGCCGCGAGGAGCTGAAGGCTCACATCGAGGTCCTCGAAAAGGCGTACGAGTTCTTCCTCTCCTACGCCGCGCTCGGTGCCGAGCGGGAAGAAGCCTCGAAAGTCGGCGGCCAGTTGCGGGAGTACCTGAGCCGGACGGACGCAGCGCTCCGGGCGCTGGCGGACGACCTCGGCGGCCTGGTCGCGGCGGAGGGGCTGGAACCAGCGGGCGCCTACGGCGACATGATCGACGTGACTTCGGCCGACGCCGCGCGGGCCGGCGCGGCGGTCCGGATCGTCCTCACCCAGGAGACGATCAGCTCGCAGTTGATCGACAACCTGAACGCCTCATCCCACCTGCGGGCGCTCCTCACCGACCTCTTCCTCCTCGACGACGTCGTCTGACCGGGCGGGGCGCCCACTGCCGCCCACCATCCCGCCGCCCGTCCGGCCGCTTACCCGTCCGTGCGCGTGAAGGTGAAGGTGCCGATGGGTTCGTCGGAGAAGGGGCTCTCGCCCCTCAGATTGCGGATCGGTTCCTTCGGCTGGGTATCGTTGTTCGCGGAAGTGTACACGGGCCCGCTGTCGGTCCCCGCGTCGTAGGGGTAAAGGACGACCTCGAGTTCCTCGATCCAGTTTCCATCGGCGTCACGGAGCGACAGGCCCGACACGCCCACGAACCAGTCCGGGCTCGGGGCGATCATCGTGACGAGGGTGACGAGCGGGAAGTCGGCGCGCAGCGCGATCGCCTGAATCGTCGTGCTCCCGGGGCTGCGGATCCCGGACCCGTTGACGACCGCCAGCGCACCCCCCGGGATCTGGGCCTGGATCTCCGCGGTCAGCGTGGACGTGCCGCCCGTCTCGGCCATGGTCTCGATCCCCGGCGTGGCGGTGCCGTCCCGAGCCCAGAAGGTCACGCCGGCGTTGTGCACGGCTCCGATGAGCGGCGAGAAGTGCGCACCGCCCGGGAAGTTCGTCGGGTGCGTCGAAGCGCTCCACGTCGCCTCGAAAACCACCCGATACCTAGCCGTGGTCGCCGCAACGGGGGGCGGCGGCTCGGGCTCCGGGTCGGGCGTCACGACGCCCGCCGTCTCCGAACCATCGCACGCCGCCATGACGGCGACGGAAACCGCGAGCCCCAGCGGGGCCATCCGGGTCTTGAGGAACCTGGGGAACATGGTAGTCATGATGCCTCTAATCACCGGACACCGGATAAAGTTCCGGACAGGGCTGGCGACCGGTGCGGTCGTGGTGAAGTCGTCCGGCCTCGCGGTGAACGGTTAGCCGGGATCGGCGTGCCAGGCGGCGAGGACTTCGGCTTCCTTGTCGGCGGGGAGGCCCGCTCGTGGCTCGGCGCGACGATCCTCGGGGAGCGAGTTCCACCATTCCACCGTGTCGCGGGCGGTGTCGGCGAGCGGGCGGAACGTGAGCCCGGCCTGCACGGCGGCGGCGACCGAAACCTGGTTCATGCCGACCGTTTCCCCTTCGGGCGGCGTCCAGTTCGTCATGTGCATCCAGGGCGCCACTTCCTGCTCCGCCATGAACTCCGTCGGCACCCAGGTGAACGTGGCGTCGGAGGCGAGCGCTCCGCGGATCTCCTCCAGCATGTCGCCGAACTGCTGTATCTCTCCCGTGGCGTTGTACGTGCCCCCGTTTCCCGGAGTCTCGACGAGGCGCACGATCCACTCGGAGAGGTCGCGCGCGTCGACGTTCTGCACCGGGTCGGCGGGCGTGTTGGGGGCGAGCACCTCCCCTCCGCGGTCGACCCGGACCGGCCAGTACGTCCAGCGGTCCGTGTTGTCGCCGGGCCCGATGATCAGCCCCGGGCGCACGTTGATCGCGTTCTCGCCGAAGGCGTCGCGGGCGTACTGCTCGCAGCGCGCCTTCCTGGGCCCGTAGCCTCCGTCGTCCTCGGCCTCGTCAGGCGACAACTGCCCGACGTGATAGTCCTCGTCGATCCCGACCCGGGCGAAGTCCGCGTAGGCGGAGATGGAGGAGACGAAGAGGTAGCGGTCGACCTGGCCGCGCAGGAGTTCGGTCGTTGACGCGACCCAACTCGGGTAGGAGGCGGAGTTGTCGATGACGGCATCCCACTCTCTGCCCTCGAGTGCCGACAGATCGCTTGTCCGGTCACCGATCAGGTGCTCGACGCGCTCGAAGTAGTCCTGGTAGAACGGGGGCTCGGTCTGCCCGCGCGTGAAGATCGACACCTCGTGGCCCCGGTCGAGGGCGTACTTCACCTGGTGCGGACCGATGAAGCGCGTCCCGCCGAGGATGAGGATGCGGAGCGGGCCTCCCTCGCTCCCCGCGCAGGCGGCCGAGCCGAAGGCGCCAAGCACGCCGAGCGCGCCGCCGGCGCGGGCGGACGTCTTCACGAACTCTCGTCGGGTCTGGTTCCACGCCATCGTGATCTACTCCCTTTCTGTGCCTTCCTCGCCCGGCACCCTCTCTTCGGCGCGGGGTCCGGACCAGCCGTACGCGTGCGCCACCGTGATCGCGATCTCGGACGCGAGCTCGCTCCCCGAGTCGGAGTTCGTCATCACGAAGACGCCGTCATCGCCATCGATATACGCAGCGAACGTGCAGCGGAAACCCTGGTTCGAGCCGCCGTGCCGAAAGCGTTCGCCGTCCTCCGAGATCGCCGGGCCCAAGCCCCAGTCGTCCGCGTCGGGCGTCAGCATCTCTCGTGCGAGCGCTTCGCCCAGCACGCGGGTCGACTCGCCCTTCCAGGCACGCTGCATCTCCCGGGCGTAAAGCGCGAGTTCGCTCGGCGTCGTCCACAGCCCGGCGGCCGCCTGTTCGGGATAGGTGTGCCACCCGCTGGGGACGCGGTCGCCGTTCGGCCGGTAGCCCGTCGCGATGTCGTCCCGGCGCTCGGGAGGGATCGGCTGCTCGTACGTCGAGCGTAACATGCCGATCGGGTCGAGCACCTCCTCGCGCATGACCGTGGCGAACGGTTTGCCGTGGACGTCCGCCACGAGCTGCTGCATCACGGTGTATCCACCGCCCGAGTAGCGCCAGCTTTCGCCCGGCACCTTGTAGACCCGCACGGGGTCCGTGTTGCCGTGACCGTCGAGGACGCCCGGCCCGTCCGGCGCCTCCTCGTCCGGGCCGTACCCGGGGAAGCCCCACACGGTGAGGCCGGCCCGGTGCGTGAGGAGCCCGCGCAGGGTGACGGGCGCCTGTACCGTGAACGCGTTGTCCGGCACCCGCCAACTCGTGAGATAGGCGTTGACGTCGCCATCGAGGTCGGCGCGGCCCGATTCGACGAGCCGCAGGGCGGCGAGCGCGGCCACGGGTTTGGAGATCGAGGCCGCCTGGAAGAGCGTGTTCGGCGTCACGGACCGACCCGATTCGACGTCGGCGAGTCCGTAGCCGCGGGCCCAGGCGATCTCGCCGTCGACCAGGACGGCGACGCTGACGCCGGGCACGCCGAGTTCGGCCATACGGTCGGCGAGCGAGGATCGCGCGACGGGCTCGCCGCGAACCGTGACGGCCGGCATCAGCGCCGACTCGACGAGCGCCTCGGGGGATCCGGCCGCGACCCCCTCCAGCACGGAACTGTCCGGCGTGGGGGGCGGCGCGCAGGCGAGCGCGGACGAGGTCCAGGCGATGAGGGCGGTCCGGGCTGCGTTCACGATCCCTTCCCGAATTTGCAGTCGTACCAGCTGCGGCCGATCCCGAGATCGACGCGCAGGGGGACCGTCAGCTCGATGGCTCCCTCCATCTCCTCGCGCACGATCCGGCCGATGGCTTCAACATCGGACTCCGGGGCCTCGATGAGCAACTCGTCGTGCACCTGCAGCAGCATGCGGGCCTCGGTTCCCGCGAGGCGCTCGTGCAGCCGGATCATCGACACCTTGATGAGGTCCGCCGCGGATCCCTGGATGGGGGAGTTCGTCGCCGTGCGTTCGCCGTAGCCGCGAATCCCGGGGTTCCTGGACCGGATCTCGGGGATGTACCGCCGACGTCCGAACAGCGTCTCGACGTAGTTCCGGTCCCGCGCCAGTTCCTTCATCTCCTCGAGGTAGGCCGCGACGCCCGCGAACCTCTCGAAGTATCCGTCGATGAACTCGCTCGCCTGCGCCCGTGAGATCCCGAGCTGCTGGGCGAGCGCGAACGGGCCCTGGCCGTAGATGGTCGCGAAGTTGATCGTCTTCGCCTGCTCGCGCATGGTCGGCGTTACGTCATCCGGCTCGACCCCGAAGATCCGGGCCGCCGTCTCCCGGTGGATGTCGCGCTCCGCCCGGAACGCTTCCACGAACGCCTCGTCCCCGGAGAGATGGGCCATGACCCGCAGCTCGATCTGCGAGTAGTCGGCCCCCACGAACAGGTGGCCGGGGGCGGCGATGAACCCCTTCCGGATCTCGCGCCCCAGCGCCCGCCGGATCGGGATGTTCTGCAGGTTGGGGTCCGAGGACGAGAGTCGGCCCGTCGCGGCGACGGTCTGGTTGAAGCGGGTGTGAATGCGTCCCCGTCGATCGATGAGACGGGGGAGCACGCTCACGTACGTGCCGTCCAGCTTGTCGAGTTCCCGGTGTTCGAGGATGAGGCGCGGGAGTTCGTGGCCCATGGCCGCGAGTTGCTCGAGCACGGACTCGTCCGTCGAGGGGCCGGTCTTCGTCTTCTTGAGGACGGGCAGCGCAAGCTGGTCGAAGAGCAGCGCCCGCATCTGCGGCACGGAGCGGAGGTTGACCTCGGCCCCGGCGATCTTGTGGATCTCCGACCGCACCGCGTCGAGATCCCGGCGCAGACGGGTTCGCAGGTCGCCGAAGAAGTCGAGGTCGATCGCGATGCCGGCCCGCTCCATGCTCGCGAGGACCGCGACGAGCGGCATCTCGACCTCGCGGAAGAGGCGGCCCATGCCCGTGCGCACGAGATCGGCTTCGTCGACCTTCGCGAGGCGGTGCAGGAGAGCGGCGCGGGGGCCGGCCCAGTCGGCCACGCGCTCGGGCTCGACCGATGCCAGGGGGACACGGTTCCGCCCGGTGCCCGTGATGGCGTCGCCCGTCTCGAGCGCGACGCCCAGGCGATCGGGGCCGAGAGTAGAGAGGGCGCGCTCGCGGCGGGCCGGGTCGAGGCAATAGGAGGAGATCTGCGTGTCGAACGCGACGCCGCCGTCGAGACCGCCCAACTCGACGCCGTGCCGGCGCAGGAGCTGGGCGGCGTACTTGAGATCGTGTCCGAGTTTCGGCGTATCCGAGGCCAGCAGTTCCCGCAGGCCTCGCATGTCGGATGACGTCATCCCCGGCAGGCCGACCGGCTCGCCCGCATCGAAGGCGAGGGTCGGGTTTCCCGCCGCATCGTGCTGGACTTCCGGGGCGCGGTGCCCGAGGGGCAGGTAGAAGGCGCGGGCCTCGGAGGCGGCTAGCGCCAGGCCGACGAGGTCGGCGCCGAGCGGGTCGTCGGAGCTGCCCGCGACGAAGAGTCCGATGCGCGGAGCTTCCGAGCACTCGGCAAGCAGAACGCTCAGCCGGTCCGTGTCGGTCACGACGTCCACCTCGGGGGCGAAGCGCTCCGCCTCGGTCGCCGGAGCCTCCAGTTCCCTCAGCAGGTTGTGGAACTCCAGGTCGCGGAAGACGGATGCCGCCTTCCCGGCGTCCATTGGCCGTGACCGGAGGCTTTCGAGGTCTAGGTTCACGGGCGCATCGGTGCGGATCGTCACCAGTTGCCTGGAGCGCCGAGCGTCATCCGCATGCTTGAGAAGCGCGTTTCGGGCCCGGGCCGCCGTGATCTCGTCCGCTCGCGAGAGGATGGACTCCAGGTCGCCGAACTGCCGGATCAGGGCGGGCGCGGTCTTCTTCCCGATGCCGGGTACCCCGGGGACGTTGTCGGACGAGTCGCCGAGCAGTGCCAGGAAGTCCGTCACGCGCTCTGGCGGCACGCCGAACCGTTCCTCGGCGTTGTCCTGCGTCACCCACACCTGTTCCACTCCGGCGGGTCCGCCGCGGCCCGGATTGAGCAGCGCCGTGCGGTCGTCTACAAGCTGGTGGAAGTCCTTGTCTCCGGAGACGATGACGGTGCGCAGACCGCGGTCCGCGGCCTTCTGCGCGAGCGTCCCGATCACGTCGTCCGCCTCCCACCCTTCCGCCTCTATGACGGGCACCCGGAAGGCGTCGAAGACCTCCCGGCACCTGGGGAGGGATGCACGAAGTTCATCGGGCATCTTCTCTCGGGTGGCCTTGTACTCCGGGTAGATGTCGGTGCGGAAGCTGTCGCCGGCATCGAACGCGACGCCGAGATAATCGGGTGCGTGATCGGCGATCAGCCGCATGAGGAAGCGGGCGATGCCGTAGGGGGCCGACGTGTTCTCGCCGCTGGAGGTGGTGAGCGGCCGGTTGATCATGGCGAAGAACGCGCGGTAGATGAGCGCGTAGCCGTCGAGCAGGAAGAGCGACGGACGGGCCGCCCGTGCGGGCTTCACCATGCCTGGCGCGGCCACACGGCGTTCACGGGCGGTCGGGGATGGTCAACATGGCCTCTATGTATGGCCGGGGGGCTGTCCGTCGCAAAGCCCGGCGACAAAAAAAGCGCCCCGCCGGGCGGGCGGGGCGCGTAAGGCTCCGGCTACGGTGTCCGGTCAGGCGGTGCGCACGACGCGGGTCGCGTGCAGGCCCTTCTCGCCCTGCGTGAACTCGTAGTCCACTTCCATCCCTTCGGCGAGCGTCTTGTACCCGTCCATGTCGATGGACGAATAGTGGACGAAGACGTCATCGCCGCCGTCGGGCTGCTCGATGAAACCGTACCCCTTGGAGTCGTTGAACCACTTGACCGTACCTGATGGCATCCTGCCTCCTGCGAACCTCGGTGATGGGTGTTGCGGGCGCGTGGCGCGGCTGGCCGTGCATCGTTTTTCGCGCCGCCGGACTCGAGACGTTTGCTATGCTATGCGAGCAATTCGGACCCGTCAACACGCCGTCCGGAACGACCGTATCAGGGCTTCGAGAGGCCCAGGTCCGGGTACAGGAAGCGATAGATTTCGGCCAGTTCCGTGACCGCCCGAACGTACTCCCGCGTCTCCCGATAGGGGATCCGCTCGACCAGCTTTTCCTCATCCGAGAACTCGGGAAAGTCGCGCCAGCGCGCGTAGCGATGGGGGCCGGCGTTGTAGGAGATCATCCCCGCGATATCGAAGCCGTCGAAGCGTCCGAGCACTTCCGACAGATACCGGGTCCCGAGCATCAGGTTGACCTCCGGGACCGTGAGCTGGTGACGGCGGTAGCCTGTGAGCCCGGCGCGCGAGGAGATGTTGCGGGCGGTCTCCGGCAGGAGCTGCATGAGACCGATGGCATTGGCGACGGAACGGATCTCCGGGTCGAACATCGACTCGCGACGCGAGAGTCCGGCGACGAAGTGCGGCGAAAGTCCATTTCGCTCGGCGGCGGCGACGAGAGCCTCTCGAAAGGGCAGCGGATAGATCGCTTCGAGAAGCGGCCGAGTCCAGCGGCCGCGAATCGCCTGCGCGCGCCACCCCTCGCGAATCCCTTCCCTCGTCCATTCCGCCGCGTTCAGGGCGTGCGCGAACGCGAGGATCGCCCCGTAAGTCGACGGTCCGCGCTCGCTGGCCCGGCGGTATTCCCGGCGCGCCCGCTCGGGCCACCCCGCCTCTCGCAGCACGTTCATGCGCCGGAGCGCGGTCGCATGGATGGGGTCGAGGCCGGGCAGCGGCTCTTCTTCCCGCAGCCCGACCGCCGCCAGACGGTCCGCGCCGGTGCGGGGCTCCGCGAGGATGGCGTAGTAGTCCAGCGGGTTGTACCGCAGGGCGCGGGCGTAGAACTCGTTCGCGGCCTGGGTGTCGTCCAGCGCCTCCGCCACCTTGCCGCTCCAGTAGATCGCTCCCTGAGCCCACCCGCCCTCCGGGTAGCGTTCGCGGTATTCGGCCAGGAGCGCCCGCGCCTCCGGGTAACGGCCCTCGTGGTACGCGAGGAGAGCGAGCCGTTCCAGCGACCGCGATCCGTAGCTCGCTTCCGGGAACGCGCGGTAGGAGCGTTCAAAGCCCTCCGCCGCGATGTCCGGGCGGCCGTCGTCGTGCTCGAGGTCCGCGAGCAGATAGGCGGCGCGGGCGGCGACATCCCCCGAGCCGCGGGCGGCCGTCTCGTGAGCCTCCTCGGCGTCGCCGTGGCGGCCGAGCGCACGGTAGATGCTGGCGGCGAGCATCCACAGCGACGCCCGTGGCGCGGTGACGGAAGCGGGATCCCGGGTCCACGGGGCCAGCGTCTCCGCCGCACGCCCGGGAGCGCCCAGCGCCATGTACGTCGATGCGAGCGACTCGGCGATGCCGGGGCGTTCCGCCGCGGGTGCGAGTTCGAGCGCTTCCGAGAGGTAGCCGGCGCCGCGGGAGTGACGGCCGGCGCGCGTGTCGGAGCGCCCGACGTCGCGCAACGTGCGCCAGGATCGCGTGAGTGCGAGGAGCGCAGGTCCCGTCTCCGGCGTCTGGAGGCCTCTCGCGATCGCGTCCGCGAAGGCTGACGCGGCCGAGGCGGAGTCGCCGATCGCCAGGTAGTGCGGTCCGAGGTGCCGGGCGGCGAGTACGTTCCGCACGCCCCTGCCGGCGCGGCTCGCGAGCGCGGCCCCGCGGCCGGGATCTTCGAGCCTGAAGGCCAGGCGCGCCGCCGGGAGGAGCGCGGAGTCCGCCGGAACGCGGGCCTCGCGCACGATCGAGTCGGCGAGGGCGAAGGCGTCCCGGTCCTCGGCCTCCGCCAGGGCGTAGAGGCGCGAAAGCCGCAACCATGGAGCCAGCTCCGGGTGTTCCCGCTCCGCAAGTGCGTACTGGTCCCGCGCTTCGAACCACTGGTACCGCCGGTAGGACACGTGGGCGAACTCCACTCGCGCGCGTAGCGGCGGTGTCCCGTCGACCGCGTCCAGATACGCGCGGTAGTGCGCCGCGGATCGGGTCAGGCTGTCGAGCCCGGCGTACGCCCGTGCCCGGAGGAGCGTGGCCTGCGAGCGCGCGGCCGGGGTCGAGCTTTCGCGCTCCGAGAGCAGACCCAGCACGGAAGCCCACGCCCGCTGATCCGCGAACGCCTGGGCGGCCAGCAGCACGGCCTCGTCCCCCTGCACCTCGCCGGTGGCGAGTGCGGGCGCCAGCAGAGCCGATGCCGAAACCGGCATCCCGGCATCGAGAAGGCGCCGCGCCCGCTCCAGCACATCGGAGCCCGCCGACGTGGCCGCGACCTGGCCGGGATCGGACGGGCGTGACGCGTTCCCGGCCTGCGCGCCGAGAGCGGACGCCACGACGAGCGTCAGCAGCGACCCCAGCCAGGGACCGCGTACCCAATGGATGCGCACAAGGCGCCGGATTCGCCGTTGAAGATGCACAGGAAGGCCTCCTTCCCACGTCGTCCCCACCCCATTCACACCGAACTTCGATGCTGCGATGGCCTCGATGCAAGCGAAGCCCCACCGGGGATCGAACGAAAAACGGCCCGCCGAGGTGGCGGGCCGCTTGTTCGAAACCCCTCTCGCGCGCCGGGAAAACGCCGCGGCGGCGGGCTCCCTTTTCTAGCCGGCCGCGCGCTCGTGCAGCGCGTCGATGAGACGCTGGGCACTCTCTTCCATGTCGATGACGAGGCGATCGATCTTCGTCACGAAGTAGTTGTGGAAGATGTTGATCGGAATCGCGATCGTGAGACCGGTGGCGGTCGTGATGAGCGCGACCTTGATCCCGCCCGCAACCAGCGTGGCTTCGACTTCGCCCGCGATCTCGATGGCCTGGAAGGCCATGATCATCCCGATCACGGTCCCGAGGAAGCCGAGGAGGGGAGCGACGTTCGACAGCGTCGCCAGCCATACGAGGCCCTTCTCGAGACCCGCGACTTCGATGGCGCCGGCGTTCTCCACGGCCTGCGTCGCGCGGTCGGTCCCCTCGTTGTACCGCGAGAGCCCGGCGCTGAGGACGTTCCCCGCCGGAGCGCCGGATTCGGTGCAGACTTCGAGCGCCTCATCGAGGTGGCCGCCGGCGATCTGTTCGTCCGCTTCCTGGAGGACTTTCTTGTTCTTGCCGCCCTTCAACTGCAGGTCGACGAGCTTCCAGAGGATGATGAGAACCCCGATGGCCAGCGCGATCCCGAGCGGCCACATCATCCATCCCCCGGCATCCCAGATCTCCACGAGGTTGAGCGACTGCCCTTCCCCCAACCTCAGTTGTGACTCCTGCAACCAGAGTGTGGACGCGATCAAGGTGGGCCTCCCGGTAAGGTTGATCGATTGACTGGTACCCGTCCGGCGCGGATGCGCTTGAGCACGAGCGGAACCAAGCTAGAAGCGGTCTGCGGGACCGTCAAGCGGCGGGCAGGGGTCGTTCCCGGCGCCAGAGCCAGGCGCCGGAGCGGTGGACGCGCTCATAGCCGGTGGCAAGGCGGGTCAGAGCCGCGGAAGTCGCGATCCCGGCGGAAGCGCTCGTCGCGGCCGCGGCGGGCGAGCCAAACGCGCGGGCCACGTGGTCCGTGAGGCGCTCGACAATGAGACGAGGGTCGGGCACGGGGTCAAGCAACTCGTTCAGGCCGATCGCGGGCCCCCTCCCGGAGACCCCCGCCGGGGCGCTCCCCCGCGGCTCGATGTCGCGGCCGGCGAGGTCACCGAGATGCTGTTTGTCCTCGAGGAGAATGGACCCGTGCTGGAGCACGCCCCCGCGGCGACGGCACTGCGCGCTGCCCACTAGCTTGCGGCCGCGCGCGGTGAGCTCTCCCGGGGCGGGATCGCGAAAGCAGCTCGCGGCCGAGATCCGGGCGGCCGCGAAACCCGCCTCCGCATCGGCGCTCTGAACCGTGTCGAGCGGGACCCCCACAGCGCGCAGCCCCTCGGCCAGTGCGCGGTGCACCGCTTGCAGGACGGCCCGGGGCCCGCCCCACGCCCGTGCGGGACAGGCGAGGGCGTACGTGATCTCGGGTCCATGGAAGACGGATCGGCCGCCCGTTGGTCGCCGAACGGCGTCGACGCCGGGACGGAGGTCGTCGGGGGAACTCCCGAGCAGCCGGTTCGGCGCCGTCTGATGCCGCCCCAGCGACAGACACCAGGGTTCCCAGCCGTAGAAGCGGAGCAGCGTCGAGCCGCCCGCGGCGAGCTCGAGCATCGCCTCGTCCAAGGCCATGTTGCGGGCGCCGTCCGCTACGGTGTAGGGGAGTACGAGGCACGGAGCCCCCCCCGGCCGGGAACGCGCCCGCCGCGCGGTCACAACTCCAGGGCCTCTCCGGGCTTGAGGATCACGACATCGGCGGTGTCGCCCACGGCGTCCACGAAGCGGGCCGGATCGACATCGATCAACTCCCATGTGCCGTAGTGGTTCGGAACGGCGATGCGGGGTTCGATCATCTTTATCGCGCGCGCGGCGTCCTCCGGACCCATCGTGAAGTTGTCGCCGATCGGCACCAGCGCGACATCCACTTCTCCGTTCAGAAGCTCCATGTCGCGCGTGAGCGCGGTATCTCCGGCGTGGTAGACGCGGGTGCCGTCCACGGTGAGGAGGATGCCGGCGGGCGTCGTCGTGTAGGCCTCCGCGCCCGGCGCGTCGATCTTCCCGCCGTGGATCGCCACGGTGAGCTTGACGCGCCCGAAGGGAAACTCGTGGGCACCGCCGATGTGCATGGCGTGGGCGTTCCCGTGGCCCTGCACTTCCCCGGCGTACGACACGATCTCATACGTGGCGATGAGTTTCGCGTTCGTCGCCTCGAGGATGTCCCAGGTGTCCGCGATGTGGTCGCCGTGCCCGTGCGTGAGGAGGAGATAGTCGAGGCGGTCGGTGAAGTGCTCCGGTCCGACGTCCGCCACCGGGTTCCCGGTCAGAAACGGGTCGATGAGGATCCGCGTTCCGTCCGCGGTCTCGATCTCGTAGCAGCTCTGGCCGTGAAAGACGAGTCGTGCCATCCGCTTTCCCCTTGGTCGGTGCCCCTATACCGCCGTGTCGGCGGGCTCGGCTTCGTAGCTCTCGATCGGCGGACACGCGCAGACGAGGTTCCGGTCTCCGTACGCGTTGTTCACGCGGCGCACGGGGGGCCAGAACTTCCACTCCCGGGTCGACGGCGCCGGCCAGGCCGCTTCCCGCCGCGTGTAGGCGTGGTCCCATTCATCGGCCGTGACCATCTCCGCGGTGTGGGGCGCGTGCTTCAGCGGATTGTCTTTCGCATCCAGCGTCCCTTCCGCGATCCTCCGAATTTCACCGCGAATCGAGATCAGCGCGTCGACGAGCCGGTCCAGTTCCCGCTTCGACTCGCTCTCCGTGGGCTCGATCATGATCGTGCCCGCGACCGGGAAGGACATCGTGGGCGCGTGGAATCCGTAGTCCATGAGTCGCTTCGCAACGTCCTCGTCCGTGACGCCCGTCCCGCGCCTGAGCGGACGCAGGTCGAGGATGAACTCGTGCGCGACCCGCCCGCGCTCGCCGCGGTAGAGAACATCGAAGTGCTCGCTGAGAAGACTGGCCATGTAGTTCGCGTTGAGAACGGCCGCCTCGGTCGCGGCTCGTACGCCGTCCCGGCCGAGCATCGCGACGTAGGCCCACGAGATGAGCAAAATCGAAGCGCTCCCCCACGGCGCCGCGGAAACCGGCGGGATCGCGGCTTCGCCGCCGACATCGACGAGCGGGTGTCCCGGCAGGTACGGCGCAAGTTCGTCGGTCACGCAGATCGGACCCATTCCCGGGCCCCCGCCGCCGTGCGGGATGGCGAACGTCTTGTGGAGGTTGATGTGGATGACGTCGGCACCGTAGTCGCCCGGCCGGCAGAGGCCGACCTGCGCGTTGAGGTTGGCGCCATCCAGGTATACGAGTCCGCCGTGCTCATGGACGATGTCCGTCACCTCCCGGATCGCCGACTCGAACACGCCGTGCGTGGACGGATACGTGATCATCGTCGCCGCGAGCCGGTCGGCATGTTTCTCCGCCTTGGCGCGCAGATCCTCGACATCGATGTTCCCGTTCTCGTCGCAGCGGACGACCACGACCTTCATCCCGGCCATCACCGCGCTCGCGGGGTTCGTTCCGTGCGCCGACGATGGGATGAGGCACACGTCCCGGTGTCCTTCGCCCCGGTCCTCGTGACGGGCCGCGATCACGAGCAGGCCGGTGTACTCGCCCTGCGCCCCCGAGTTCGGTTGCAGCGAGCAGGCGGGGAGGCCGCTCATCTCGCAGAGCCACCGTTCCAGTTCGTCGAACAGGCGCCGATATCCCTCGGCCTGGTCCACGGGAGCGAACGGGTGAAGAGACCCGAATTCCGGCCAGGTGACGGGGATCATCTCCGATGTCGCGTTGAGCTTCATCGTGCAGGATCCGAGCGGGATCATGCTCGTGTTCAGCGACAGGTCCCGGGTTTCGAGCCGATGGATGTACCGCAGCATCTCGGTCTCGGAATGGTACCGGTTGAAGACCGGGTGCTCGAGGTAGCCCGAGGCGCGGGCGAGTTCCGCGGGATAGACGGGTTCGGGAATGTCCGCCGCGACGTCTCCGGCGCTGAGCTCCGGGCCGTCCCCTCCCCCGAAGACCGCGAACAGGTCGTCCAGATCCTCGCCCCGCACCGTCTCATCGAGTGCGACCCCGACGGTCCCGTCCTCGAAATCCCGCAGGTTGATGCCGCGTTCGCGCGCCCTGGCGAGGATGTCGGCGGAAGTGAAGCCGGAGGGTATGACCTGCAGGGTGTCGAAGAACTGCTCGTGAACGATCGTGTGCCCGAGCCGCTCAAGTCCGCGAGCGAGGGTCCACGTCAATTTTCGGACGCGGGTCGCGATGGCCCGGATGCCCTCCGGGCCGTGATACACGGCGTACATCCCGGCCATGATCGCGAGCAGCACCTGTGCGGTGCAGATGTTCGAGGTCGCCTTCTCTCGCCGAATGTGCTGCTCGCGGGTCTGCAGGGCCATCCGGAGCGCCGGGTTCCCGTCCGCGTCGACCGAGACTCCGATGATCCGGCCAGGCAGCTTGCGCTTGAACGCATCCGTGGCCGCGAGGTAGGCGGCGTGCGGCCCGCCGTAACCCATCGGTACGCCGAACCGCTGAGAGTTGCCGACGGCGATGTCCGCGCCGAACTCGCCCGGCGGCACGAGCAGCGCCAGGGCGAGAAGATCGGCCGCGACGACGACCCCGGCGCCGTGCTCGTGAAGCGCGTCGCAGAGACCCCGATAGTCGACGACCGCGCCTTCCGTCGTCGGGTACTGCAGAAGCGCGCCGAAGGCGTCGTCCGGATCATGGGCGGCGATGTCGCCGTGCTGGAAGAGCCGGACCTGGATTCCGAGCGGCCGTGCGCGGCCGCGGACGACGGCGACGGTCTGGGGGTGACAGGCCTCGGACACGAGAAAGACGTTCCGGTCTTCGCTCCCCTTGCTGCCCCAGAGCATGAGCATCGCCTCCGCCGCGGCGGTTCCCTCGTCCAGCAGCGAGGCATTCGCGATCGGAAGCCCCGTGAGGTCGATGACCATCGTCTGGAAGTTGAGCAGGGCCTCGAGGCGCCCCTGCGAGATCTCGGCCTGATAGGGTGTATACTGTGTATACCACCCTGGGTTCTCCAAGATGTTCCGGAGGATGACGCCGGGTGTCAGCGTCCCGTGATACCCCAGACCGAGATAGGAGCGGAACGGACGGTTGAGACCCGCGAGTTCCGCCGCGCGATCGAGGAGCCTTCTCTCCGTGATCGCTTCGGGCAGGTCGAGGTCGCGACCCAGGCGGATCGGTTCGGGAACGGTCTCCTCGACGAGTTCGCCGAGGCTCGTCACGCCGATCACCTCCAGCATCGACTCCACGTCCGAGGGCGCCAGTCCTATGTGGCGCCGGGCGAACTCGGCGAACGGCTCCATCTCAAACCGCATGTTCAGGAGCGGGCCGTCAGATCTCGTCCGCGTCGGCGACGAGGGCGGCGTACTGTTCGGCGGTGAGGAGGTCGTTGAAGTCCTCGGGCGTTTCCAGCTCGAGCCGGATCATCCATCCTTCGCCGTAGGGATCGCTGTTGACGAGACCGGGGTCGGCCTCCAGCGCTTCGTTCACCGCCACGATCGCTCCCGCGGCGGGGCAGAAGAGTTCGGAGACGGTCTTCACGGCCTCGACGGTCCCGAACGCTTCCATCTGTCCGAACTCTTCGCCGGGCGCGGGGAGTTCGACGTAGACCACATCGCCCAATTCGCCCTGGGCGTAGTCCGTGATCCCGATCAAGACCTCACCGTCGACGTCCGCTTTCCGCACGTACTCGTGCTCGGGCGTGTATCTGAGGTCTTCCGGAATGTCCGACATGCGTACCTTGCCTTTGCTTCGGATCGAGCGTCTCTGGGCTGGCGGCGTGGGGACTATACCCGAGCCGCGAGCCGGGCGTCAAGCAACCCCTGCACTAGTCGCCCGAAGCGAGTTTGCGCCGGGCCTTGCGGTCGTTTCTGATTCGCTTCCGCGCGTCCCTCGCGCTCTCGCCGGGGTGTCGCTCGACGACGTCGACACCTCCCATGCAAACGAGACCGCTGATGCGGATGACGGGAGCGTCCGGTGCTGGTGGCGTACCGGGTTCCGGCATGGTCACGCCCCCCATCAGCGCGATCCCGCCCCACTCGACGCGGACACCTGGAGGAACGACGATGTCCACGCCTCCCATGAGCGCGAGGAGCCGGATCGAAATCGCCTCCGTCGCGAACGTCGCCTGCCGAAAATCGAGATCCGTGCCACCCATCACGGTGACGGCGGTGAGCTGGCGGGGCGGGACCCAGCTGCCCTTGCGTTCGGTCGCCCCCCAGATCGAGACGATGAGGTCGTTCTCCTGGACAGGTCGGGCCGGGTCCACCGGCACGGAGGCGGTAGGCGCGGGCGCGGGGACGGTGGGGCGGGTTTCGCTCCGGAGAGCGGGCAGGTCTCGCTCGAGCGCAACGAGTTCCGCCCGGGTGCGCGCGGCGTACGCGATGTCCAGGCGGCGTTCCAGTTCCGTCGTGTTCATGGCGTCGCGCGCGAAATGCGCACAGAGACGGTCTACCGTCGCCTGCCGCTCCTCCGGCGACAACGCTCCCATTTCGCTGTCCGTCATCTCCTCCTCGCCGTCCGGCCGGCCTGATTCTCACGCAAGGTGGCAGGGCTAGCAAGGTGAAAAAACTTGCAGCGCGGGCCGGCGGGCGGCATCATGGCGCACAGTAGGTGCATTCGTGCCCTATCCGTAAACCCCTTGAAAGGAGGTGATCTAGTGTCTGCAGGATGTAGAACCGGGTCTGACTCGGCACGGGCAAGCGATCGCCTCGAGGCTGCGTAACCGGTCTTGAACCGGTGGCGCTCGAGACATGCGCCGACCTGAAAGCTGCGGTGCCTCGCCGGCGTCGCGTCGAGTCAGGTTTCGGTTGAGACAAGAGCCGGCCGCGGGCTTCACGCTCGCGGCCGGTTTCCTTTTCGCCCCCCTCCCCTCTGGAAATGTCGTTATTCAGCAAGTACACCGGAGCCGGCAACGACTTCGTGATCGTGCGCGGTGAAGAACTGGGGCTCCGGGATGCGGGGACCCTGGCCGCCGCGCTGTGCCCCCGCGCGACGGGCGTCGGCGTGGACGGGCTGATCACGGTGCGAAGCCTGAGCGAAGAAGTCGTCCGCCTCCGCTTCTTCAACTGCGATGGCTCCGAGTTTTCCACCTGCGGGAACGGTTCGCGTTGCGCGGCGCGCTACGCAGTGGACAGGGGGCTCGTGCCCCCCGATCACATCCTCGTGACGGACGACGGTGAGATCCTGGCGCGGGTGCGGGAGGACGGCGTGGCCCTGGAATATGCGCTCGACGCCCGCGTGGAACGCGAGTTGCGCGCGCGCGTCGGGACCGGGAAGCGGGGGGAACGGGACGCCTGGCTGGTGCGGATGGGGACGGCGCACCTTGTCGTCCCCGTCCCGTCGGTGGACGTCGAGGACTTCGACGATCTCTGCCGGCCCCTGCGGTGGCGGGAGGATGTCGGTCCGGGAGGGGCGAATGTGCACCTTGTCGCCCGCGACGGAGCGACGGCGTTGATCCGTACCTTCGAACGGGGCGTGGAAGGGGAGACGCTCGCGTGCGGCAGCGGCTGCATGGCGGCGGCTTTCGCGCTCCGGGCCGCGGGCGAGGCGGGGGACCGCGTCGAGTTCCTCGTCCGGTCCGGGGCCCCGTTGACGGTGGAGTTCCTCGAGGCGGGACGGATCCGCCTCACCGGACCGGCGGTGTTCATCTTCGATGGCGTCTTCCCCGAAGCCACGCGCTGACCCGGACGCATCCGCGGGGGCGGCGCCGCTGCTGGAATGGTTCGACGCGCGGCAGCGGGACGACATCGCCTGGCGCGGAGAGCGGGACCCCTACGCGATTCTCGTGGCCGAGGTCATGGCGCAGCAGACGCGCGTGGAGACCGCCGTGCCCTACCATCGGCGGTTCATGGATCGCTTCCCCGACGTTCAGACCCTCGCCGAAGCGGAGGAGGACGAGGTCCTCAGCCTCTGGGAGGGATTGGGATACTACGCGCGGGCCCGCAACCTGCGCCGGGCCGCGCGGCGCGTGGTGTCGGAGTTCGACGGGCGGATCCCGCATGCGGTGTCGGAGCTGCGGAAGCTCCCGGGGGTGGGCCCGTACACGGCGGGCGCCGTGGCCAGCGTGGCGTTCGGGTTGTCGGAACCCGCCGTCGATGGGAACGCACGCCGCGTGCTGTCGCGCCTGGGCGATCTCGAGACGGCCTCTCCCTCCGCGCTCGACCGCGCCGCGCGAACCCTCCTGGGCGAGGCCCCGGAGCGGCCGGGCGACGTGAACCAGGCGCTGATGGATCTCGGGAGTGGGGTCTGTACACCGCGCCGCCCGCGGTGCGGAGCGTGTCCGCTATCGAATCGATGCCTGGCGCTGCGACGGGGCACGATCGGGCTGCGGCCCCCGAGAAAGAGGCGCGCTCGATCCCCCGAGCGGGTCGAGGCGGCGGCCGTGGTCCGTCGCGGCGGACGGGTGCTCGTGCTGCGGCGGCCGTCAGACGGGCTCCTGGGCGGCCTGTGGGATTTTCCCTCCGTGGCGCTATCCTCGCCAACCCTGCCCGCGCCGGCGCTCGCGAGAGTCCTCCGGGAAGGGCTCCGCCTCGACTGCCGCGTGGGTGAGGAGATTCGCGTGCTGCGGCATACGTTCAGCCACTTCCGTCTGCGGCTCGTCGTGCACTGGGCCCGGTGGCGATCCGGTGAGGTCACGGAGCGGCAGCACCGCTGGGTCGGCCGCGGAGAATTCGGCGATCTCGCCTTTCCCGTCTATCTCCGGCGCCTGATCGACGAGGATGTCTCCCCGAGAAAGGCGAGGTAGGCGCGGACCGTAAGGTCGGCCGCCGCATGGTGGGAGGCGGGAAGATCCCCGTAGACGGCGGCCCGGATCTGTGCCGGGGTTCGGGCGCCGGCTTCCAGCGCCCGCCGGACGGCCGCCACGCGCTGTAGCCGGTGGGCGCGGCATTCTTCGAGGCGCGCGAGCGCGTCCTCGATGGGCGGACCGTGTCCGGGGAGCAGACGCTCGGGGCGGAGGGCCGCGAGGCGCGCGAGACTCGCAAGATAGGCGTCCACGGACCCGTCCGGATGGGCGATCATGGTGCTTCCTTCTCCGAGCACGAGATCTCCCGTGAAGAGGGCGCGCGCGGGTTCGAGCACGTAACAGAGGTGGTCCGCGGAATGACCGGGCGTCGCGATCGCCCGCAGACGGAGGCCTCCTCCCGGCTCCATCGCCTCGCCATCCGCCAGCGCGCGGCCCGCCATCCGCACGAGGCCGAGCGTGGCGGCGGAGGCGCGGAGTTCTCCCCAGCGCGCGGCCGCCGCCGCCGCGGCCGCCGAGTGATCGGCGTGCGCGTGCGTCAGACAGACCGCCGCCACGGGTCTTCCGGCGATCACATCGTCGACACGGCGGAGGTGTGGTTCATCCTGCGGTCCGGGGTCCAGCACGATCAGCGGCCCGGTCCCGATCACGTACGTCTGCGTCCCGGTCAGAGTGAGGGGGCCCGGGTTGTCGGCGCGAACCGCCGTGATGCCCGATCCGTGCCGGACGACGTGGGCCGGGCATGCCCTCGACATCACAGGCTTTCGTCGTATCCGGGGTCTCCGGGGGCGAGCGGTGTCACCCCCTTCTCACCGATGCCGAGTCTGACCAGCGCGGGTTCCACGTGTACGCCGCTGAGTGCCGTCATGGCGTCCTCGACCGACCCGAAGCCGGCGAGGCGCTCGATCGTCCTGGCGGTCGGGAACATCATGGGCAGCCGGCCGGCGGAGAAGCGCCGGAGGGCCGAGGCCGGCGTGGTCCAAACGGCCGCCTCGTGTTCCGGCGTCAGACTCACGCGACGCGGCCGCTCCTCCAGCGAGAGGAGGAAAAAACGGGTGTCGAACCGCAGCGCCGCACCGCGCGGTGTGATCCAGCGCGCGAAGTACGCGATGCGTGTGGAGGAGAAGTCGAGTTCGAGACGCTCCGCCACCTGCGAGAAGCGGATCCGTTCCGAGAGCAACGCGCGGCGAGCCTCGACCAACGCGTCCGGTCCGCAGCCGCGCAGCGGCGCCGGCATGATCCCCGTCTCCTCGAACAATTCACGCAGCGCCGCCACGCACGCCGCGGCTTCTCCCGCACCCGGAAGCCGGTCCACCCATGTCGCGCGGGCGTCGTCTTCGTCGATCGCCCCACCGGGGAAAGCCCATGCCCCCGCTCCGAACCTGGCGTCGCCGGGGCGCTGAAGCAGGAGGAACTCCAGCCCTGCAGGCGCCTGGGTGGCGACGACGACCGTGGCGGCCGGCCGTGGGTTCGCAGCGTCCGTCAAACTCCGCTCGCCACACGGACGATGACCAGCAGGATCCCCAGCGTCAGGAAGGCGACCGGGAGGGCGGCCGTCAGCAGCCATGCCGCGAAGGCTCTTCCGGTCGTGGTCCGGTGCGCCTCTCGCAGACCGATCACCGTGAGCACGACTCCCCAGATCCCGGCCACCCATCCGCCGATGAACGGGATGATGGCGAAGACGCCCGGTCCGGACGCGTAGCAGATCGTGCGAACGGTGGCGGTGAGGCTTCGACGCCCCGGGATCAGCAGCAACACGAACCCGTGGAGGAGCAGACTCGCAATGATGAGGTACAGCACCGCCCAGAACGGGGTGAGGAAGAAGTCCGCGAGCCGGCCGGCAGAGCCCGTGGCGTCCGGCAGCCCGACGTTCATGATTTCCGCGAGCATCTCCACGAGGCCCGGTTGCGCCGTCGGCAGCAGCGCGCCCCAGGTCAGCGAGAGCGCCGCCGCGAGGACACTGACCAGGAGATAGTAGAGGACCGGGCGCACGGCGGCGCGCTCGAAGGGCCCCCCGGCAAAAAAAGCGCCGGGCTCGAACACGCTCCGGCGCCACGTCTCGGCCAGGTTCAGCGGGAAGGGGACCGCCGGATCTTCCCACGCGGGCAGGTTGACATCCCCTGCGCTCTCCCCGTCGTCCGCGCGTCCCCGTTCGGACGGAGCCGCCGCCTCTCCACAGAACGGACAGCGGTCGAACGCGGCACTCTCGTGCCCGCACCTCGCGCATGTCGTCATGTGCCCGCGATTCAGTCGAGGATGCGCAGCGGCATGACGAGGCAGAGGTAGTCGGGTTCGCCACTCGCCGGAGAGAAGGTCGCCGCCCGTTCCGGCGCCTTGAACGTCATTCGAACGTCCTCCTCCGGCATGTGGCGCAGCACCTCGAGGAGGTAGGTCGCATTGAATCCGATCTGGATGTCCTCGCCCTCGTAATCCAGCGACAGCGCGTCCTCCGCCTCCCCGAGATCCGGCGTCTGAACCTTGAATCCGAGGTCGCCGGATCTGAAGGAGAGGCGCACCCGCCTCGTCGAGTCATCCGCCATCACCGCAACGCGCCGCACCGCCGTCTCGAGAGCCGCGCGGTTTACGGTCGCCGCCTTGTCGTTGTCCTTCGGAATGACCTGCTCGTAGTTCGGATACGGTCCTTCTATCAGCGACGTGAAGACCTCACGGTCGGCGGACCGGAACGCCAGGTGGTTCTCCGAACGGGCGATCTGCAGCACCGTGTCGGCCGGGTACAGCTTCTGCACCTGGCTCAGCGCTTTCGGAGGAATGATGAGGTCCACCTCGGCGGGGGAGCCGCCGGCATCGAGTTCGCGTGACATCTTCGCGAGGCGATGGCCGTTCGTTGCGACCATGACCGTGGCCGCTTCACGCAACTGCCACAGGATCCCGTTCAGAATCGGTCGGCTGTCCTCCGTGGAAACGGCGAAACTCGTCCGCTCGATCAGCGTCTGCAGCTCGCCGGCGGACATCTCCCAACCGCTGGCGAAGTCGACCTCCGGGAAGTCCGGGAACTCGTCGGGGGCCTGCCCGTAGAGGCGGAACTTGCTCCGGCCGCACTCGATGTCCACTCCGGCGGCGGCTCCGTCGTCGCTGCCGTCGGCCGTAGCGAATTTCACCGGCGCATCATCGAGCACGCGAGAGATCTCCAGGAGCTGTCTCGCGGGCAGCGCGACGACACCGGCCTCGGAAACCTCCGCCGGCACGGACAACGAGACGAAGATGGACATGTCCGTGCCGCTCAGCCGAACGGCATCGTCCTCCGCGTGGATCAGGATGTTCGAGAGAACCGGGAGAGCGGCTCGGGTTGGGACGGCCGCGGCGCTGGCCGCGAGACCCTTCTGGAGTGCCTCTCGGGTGATCGAGAATCTCATTTCAACTCCGGCAGTATCGGTTCGGGTTTTCCACCGTGGGTTCTACGGTTGCGTATGATATATGTATCAACAGAGTAGTAATAGAGCCTGTCGAAGTGTCGAGAATTGGCGGTTCCCCATGTTTCTCGCGGTCTGGGATGCATGCGCCCGCTGTCGACACACGGACACGGTTGTCGAAGTTCCGGTGAAACCTCCGCACCGCCGCGGAGACCACGCACCCGCCGGTGTGCATGAGGGGCAGGTCTTCGTCCGTCTCTGCACACGGTAGTGGACGGCCGGGACATCAGGTTCGGAAGAGCTCTTGCTGCAACTGGCCGACGCGGCCTCGAAGATTGGCATCGGACGCCATGTCCGCCTCGACCTTGTTGACGGAGTGAATGACGGTGGAGTGATTCCTGCCGCCGAAGAGGTGGCCGATGTCGGAATAGGGCAGGTCGAGATGGGTCTTGATGAGGTACATCGCGACCTGCCGGGGAACGGTGACGGTCCGGTTCCGCCGTTTCGACGTGAGTGCCTCGACCGAGACCCCCCAGGAAGCGGCGATGCGGGCCCGGACTTCCTCCGCGGACACTTCGATCACCTGCTCATCGGCGTCGTTGCCCTCGGGCCCCAGCGCATCGCGCGCCATGTCGAGTGAAATCTCGCGTCGCGTGAGGGAGCTGAAGGCGAGGAGCTTGATCAGGGCCCCCTCGAGTTGCCGGACGGAAGTTCGTCGGCTCCGCGCGACGTACTCGATGACGTCGTCGTCGATTTCGATCCCATCCTCGTCGGCTTTCGTGCGCAGGATCGCGGAGCGCGTTTCCAGGTCGGGCGGCTGGATGTCGGTGACGAGACCCCACTCGAAACGAGAAACGAGGCGCTCCTGGAGCCCGGGGATGTCCTGCGGGGGCCGGTCGCTCGTGATGACGATCTGCTTCTTGGCGTCGTAGAGCGCGTTGAACGTGTGGAAGAACTCCTCCTGCGTCCCTTCCTTGTTCGCGATGAAGTGGACGTCATCGACGAGCAGGACGTCGATACGGCGATAGCGCTCGCGGAAAAGGGCGGTCTGCCCGGTCCTGATCGCATCGATCATCTCGTTCGTGAACTGCTCCGAGGGGACGTAGGCGACCTGGCAATCCGGGAGCCGGTCGAGAATCGTGTTGCCGATCGCGTGCATCAGGTGTGTCTTGCCGAGACCGGTGCCGCCCCAGATGAAGAGCGGGTTGTACGTCGTCGCCGGCGCTGCGGCCACGCGATCCGACGCCGCGGCGGCGAGTTCGTTGCTGCCGCCAATGACGAAGCGTGCAAACGTGTAGCGTTCGTTCAGCGCCGCCGCCGCCGGGAGGCCACCGCGATTCGGCGTCTGCGATGCCAGCGCATGACCGGGGTCGCCGGGGTAGGGTTCCGTGATTTCGGGGAAGTCGAGACGCTCCTCGGCTCCCTTGTGCTCGAAGCGGAGTCGAAGTCTCGCGCCCAGTTCGCGCTCGGAGATGTCCCGCAGGAGAGTGCCGTACTTATCTTCGACCCATTCGACCGCAAACCTGGTGGGGGCGGAAACGACGAGCGTATCGTCGGAGAGGGAGACGGCCTCGGTCGATCCGAGCCAGGTGCGATAGGTCTGCTCCGGGAGCACGAGCTTCGCCGATGCGCGAATCTTGGTCCAGGCCTCGTGTGCAGTCAGCTCCATCCGTGACGCGCCGGCATGAGAAGAAGACGGTGGGATAAGGGGTCTGATCTTAGGCGAATCCGCCGGCGAGTGTCAACGAAGGGAAACGCCTCGCGGGGTGCCGCGCGAACGGCGGACGGAATCGGGCGCCGCGTCCGACGTCGGCGGGCCGAATTGACACTATCCCGCGCCGCGTCTAGACTTCCGGGCTAGCCTCGAAAACTTGACGAGATGACCGGAAAGCCTCGGGTGATGTGAGATGGGGAAGCCCACATACAGCAAGCCGACCAACAGGAAGCGCGTGCGGGATCATGGATTCCGGGCGCGCATGAAGACGAAGGCGGGCCGCCGCACGCTGTCGCGCCGCAGAAGGAAGGGTCGACGTCGGCTCACCGTCAGTGACGCGTTCCGTCGCAAGCGACGAAGCCGCTAGCGGGCGTCCGCCCAAGGGCTTTCGACGGCCTCGCGCGGCCCGTCTGCGCACAGCACGGGAGATTCGCCGAACCATCCGTGCGGGCCGCTGCAGCCGGGGCCGCATCGTGGACGTGTTCTTCGCTCCTTCGCCCTCCGGTCGCTCCAGAGTCGGGGTTGTGACGCCTCGCCACGGGCGCGGCGCGGTCGCGCGCAACCTCGTACGCCGGCGCCTGACCGAGATCGCTCGCATCCATGTATTGCCCGCCCTTGAAGCCCGCCGGCTCGAGCTGGATCTGGTCGTGCGAGCGAAACCGGCCGCCTACGACGCCTCGTACCAGAGGCTTCGGGTGACGTTGATGGATTCGCTGGAGACCGTATGCGCAGGGTGATCATCGGAGCGATTCGCGGCTACCAGCTGGTGGTCTCTCCCTGGCTTCCGCCCGCCTGCAGGTACGAGCCGAGCTGCTCGGAATACGCCCTGACCGCGGTGCGGCGGTTCGGCGCCAGCCGGGGGACCTGGCTGTGCGTTCGGCGCCTCCTTCGCTGTCACCCCCTGGGGTCGTGCGGCTACGATCCGGTTCCCGCCCGGGAGCGCTGATGGAACGCCGTCTGCTTCTGGCCATAGCGCTGATGGTCGGCGTGATGATCCTCTCGAACGTGTTCTTCCCGCCGACCGAGAGGCCGCTGGAGCCGGTGTCGCCCGACAGCGCGGAGACGCCGGAAACCACGACCGTCGCCGACGAGCTGAACCGTCTTTCCGCCGAGGAACGGGCGGCGCAGGAGGTGGCGGAGGTTCTGGCCGATGCGGAGGAGACGCCAGCGCTTGAGGAGGTGCCGGAGGAAACCGCGTCCGCAGCCCGGGAAAGCTCCATCGTCACGGTCCGGTCGGAACTGTACGAGTACCGGTTCGACACGCGGGGCGCGCGACTGGTGGGCGCGACGATGCTCGCGCACGAGAACTTCGCCGAGGGCGGACATGGCGGACAGCACGTCGAATTGGTGCGGCCCGACGATTCGATCCTGTCGTACGCGCTGACGCTTCGTGGCGACACCGTTTCCCTCGGCTCGATCGCCTTCACTGCGTCGACGTCCGCGCTAGAGGTGGGGAGCGGGCCCGCGGAACTGACCTTCGAGGCCGCGATCGGCGAGGTCACGTTTGATGTTTCGTATCGCTTCCACCCGGACGATTACCGGATCGACGTGAGCGGCGGGCTGCGCGGGCTGGGGGACGTGGGGCACGTCGTTCTGGTGGGTCTCGGCCGCGGCATCGAGCGAAACGAGGCCGTGCCCAGGGAGGACAGGGCGGCGATGTCGCTCGTCACCCGGAGCCGCTCCGGACAGATCGCGGCCGAGCGGCTGGACCGCGTCGACGTCGACGAGACGAGGCCGGCCACCGGCGCTCCCTTCAGTTGGGCCGCATCGAAATCGAAGTACTGGCTCGCCGCCGTCGTGGTACCGCCGGAAGGCCCGGGCATCGGAGGCGTGATGCTGCGCGGCGTGCCCGAGGAGGACGCGGCGGAAATGCAGGCCGCGCTGCCCGTGCCCGCCGGCAGTTCCGGTTTCGAGTACGCGGCGTACGTCGGGCCGCAGGACTTCGCGCGGCTGCAGGCCATGGGACAGGAACTCCACAACGTGAACCCCGTCGGCTGGCGGTGGCTCCGGTGGTTCACCCGGCCGTTCGGGAACCTGATCGTCGCGATCCTGATCTGGATGCACGAGTCGTTCTCCCTGGCGTACGGCTGGGTCCTGATCCTGTTCGGCGTCGCGTCGCGGATCATCCTGTCGCCGCTGTTCCACATCTCGGGACGCGCGCAGATGAAGCAGATGGCGCTGCAACCGGAGATCAAGAAGCTGCAGGAGCGCTACAAGGGCGACGCGCAGCGCCTGCAGCAGGAGCAGATGAAGCTGTTTCGGGAACACGGGGTCAACCCCCTGGGCGGCTGTCTGCCCATGTTCCTGCCCCTCCCGATCCTGATCACGCTGTTCTTCGTGTTCCAGAACACGATCGAGTTCCGAGGGGTGCCCTTCCTGTGGCTGCCGGATCTCTCTCTGAGGGATCCGCTCTTCGTCGTACCTGTGTTGATGGGCGGATCGATGCTCCTGCTGAACTGGATCACGCAGCGGGGCATGCAGACGAACGCCCAGATGAAGATGATGTCCTACGCGCTACCGGTCGTCTTCACCTTCTTCTTTGCGAACTTTGCGGCCGGGCTGAACCTGTACTACACAGCGTCCAACATCATGTCGCTGCCGCAGCAGATGTACCTCTCCCGCGAACGAAGGAAGGCACAGCCGCCAGCCTCCCGGAAGAAGGAGTAGCGTCGGCGCGGGGCGCAAAGGGGAATCGGCGTCGCCTCGTTACCGCACATGGGAGACCGACAACCCGATCAGGCGCTCGGACTGCCGGAAGAACTGCTCCGCGCGGGAAGGCCCGAAGCCCAGGAGCAATCCGACGCGCGTTCCTCGAGCCAGCCCGGCCCCGAGTTCCGCCGCAATGGCAGGCTTCCATTCCAATTCCGCCCAGCCGAAGTAGTCGACCGAAGCATGGAAACGCACGGGCGCGCCCGGCTCCGAGTCCCAGGCGGCGCCCGCGCGTAGCGAAAGGGGTTCGAAGTCCGGGGTGGCGCGCAGCAGCAATCCCGGGCCTCCGTAGAGGGTGAGGCCCGATGCCGGAGATCCCTGAAGCATGAGTTCGAGCCCCTCGCGGCTCGTGCTGATGGGACGGGTGCCGGTGTCCACGAGGAATTCGTCCCCGAGATGCGAACTCAGGTGATAGAGTTCGGCCCGAGCCGCAACCGCCCCGAAACGCCCTCGGAGAAGAACGCCGATCCGGTAATGCACTTCGATGAGGGCCTGATCCGGACCTCCGAGGTCGAAGCGGGAAAACGCCCCTCCGTGAATCGCTCCTGCGTATTCCACCTCCCCGTCCGGGTCGCGCCGGATCCAGAACCCCAGGCGGTCGCCGATGTCGGCGAGGGCAATGCCGTCGCGGAGGGAGTCCCGCGTCGCCCTCAGCAGCGCCAGACGATGTACGGGCTCGAGCGGGGAGCCGACGGGCGTGCGGAAGGGATGGCCGTTCGGGTCCCGGATTCCGCTCGCCGTGGCGCCACTCGCCTGCGCGACGAGGGGGGGAACCGCGGCGAACGGTGCCGCCAGGAGGAGCAGGCAGACTCCTAGAGCGCGCACGTCAGCCGTCGTGTGGACGCGCTGGAGCTTCAAGCGGCTCGCTGACACCTCGGGCAGAGCACGGTCTTCCGGCCGGTCACGCGGAGAGACGTCAATTCATGTCGGCAACGCGGACAGGAGCCGCCCGTCGAGCGTGAGTTGATCAGCCACCCCGGATCGGAGTGGGCGGCGCTCCAGTGAAGCGTGGCCCGCCTCAGAACCCGCTTCAAGTAGCGGTGAAGCCGGTCGAGCTGCTCGGGCTCCAGTTGGCCGACTCGACGGTCGGGGCGTACCCCGGCCTGGAAGCAGATTTCATCCGCATAGTCGTTGCCGATCCCGGCAATCGCTTTCTGGTTCAGGAGAAAGCCCTTGATGGTGGAGCGAGCATTCCTCTCCGCCAGCGCCTCGAAGCGCGCAAGAGTCAGGTCGTCGCTCAGCGGGTCCACCCCCAGGCTCTGGAGCGACCCCTTCTCGTTGAATTCGCTTCCCGCCACGGCCTGGACCGTGCCCTGGGAGCCGGACGACGAGAAGCGGAGTTCTCTGCCGGCCGCAAACTGGAACCGGATCCTCGTCCGGTCGGTCGGCGGGGCGGTCTGGGATTCGAGGCGCAGGAGACCGTCATCCCCCATGTCGAACATGAGGCTGTAGTCGGAACGGAAACGGAGTACCACGTAGCGACCGTGGCGTTCAACGGAATCTACGGCGTGGTTCTCAAGGTGATTCTCGACGATGTCGCGCTCAATCGACGCGACATCCGGGTCGTCGATCCGGATTATGGAGATCGTTTTGCCGGTCGTGTAACCGGCAATGCGCTCGATCATTCGCTCAACATCGGGAAGTTCTATCATTCCATCACGGCTCCGGTGGGCAAGACTGGGTGCAGGTGGACGTACACCCGTACGAAGGAAATGTGCCCTGTGCTTCACGGGAGGTGAAGAAAAGAGTATTGCCACTGGGTCTCAACGCTGTGTCAAGCTGCAGCGAGGTCATTGAGGCCGGAGCGTCGGGATTGGCCGTAACACAATGTGCCATAACGATTTATGGCATCCGAGCCCCGGGGTGGTGTCACCGAGCCGCTAGCCGGCCGGATGAAACCAGGCGGATATTTTATCCTGAACGGCCGCGGCCGCGCGTGCGGGATCCGGAGCGTTTCGGATGGGTCGTCCCATGACGATGTAGTCGGCCCCGGCCTCGAACGCGGTCTCCACATCCACGGTCCGTTTCTGGTCATCCGTCCCGGCTTCGGTCGCCGCGCGGATGCCGGGGACGACGATGCGAAACCGGTCAGACACCGCGGAACGAACTCGAGCGGCCTCGTGCCCGGAACTGATGACGCCGGCACACCCGATACTCTCGGCCCGACGGGCTCGCGATAGCACGACGGCCCCAATGTCGGCTTCAAAGCCGAGGTCTTCCATGTCCGCGCGGTCGAGACTGGTGAGAACGGTCACCGCCAGGATTCCGAGATCGCCCTCTGCGGCATCGCACGCTGCACGGAGGATCGCATCGTTGCCGTGTACCGTGACGAAATCCACGTCACGGGTCCGGAGTTGTCGGACGGCGGAGCGGACGGTCTGCGGCACGTCGAAGAGTTTCAGGTCGGCGAACACCTTCTTGTCTTTGGAGCGAAGCCAGTCGGCCAGCTCGAAGTACCCTCCGGAAAGGAAGAGCTCCAAGCCGATCTTGTAGAAGGAAACAGTATCGGCCAGCGAGTCGACGATCTCCCGCGCCTCTGAAGCAGTTGGAACATCCAGCGCGAGGATCAACCGGTCGGTCGCGGGGATCATTGTGGAGATATCGGCCTCCCGAAGCAGGTGGATCGGAGTTGAACCGCGGCGAGTGGAGGACGAAGCTCTTTGGCGGTGTACCTGCCTGCAAGGGGGCCGGCGACGATGTGGAGCCAGCGTTTCACGTGAAACATCTCATTCCCTGGCTTCCTTGGCGGGACCGAATCGGCTCGCTACGACCTCCATCGCATGTTTCACGTGAAACATGGTCGCCCGGGTCACGAGAGCGCCGTATATTGGACCATCTCACAGGAGATAACGGCTGTTGCGCGACGCCCCACTTGTCGCGCTCGGTCGTCATGACACTAATTCGTTACGAGGTATACGCTTAAGTGCGTGTCGGTTCACATCGCCAGGTGCGGCGATCAGCGAGGGGCGGATCGATTTGGGCCGGGTGATCGCGATTGCAAATCAGAAGGGCGGGGTCGGCAAGACCACCACGGCGATCAACCTCGGCGCGTCGCTGGCAATCGCGGAGCGCAACACGCTCGTCATCGATTGCGACCCGCAGGGCAACGCGACATCCGGGTTCGGGCTGCGCAAGGATGGAGACGTCCCCAGCGTGTACGACTGCCTCGTAAACGGACAGCCGCTTCAGGCGGCGGTGCGGCCGGAAGTCCACTTCCCATGCCTGTCCGTGGTGTCCGCGAGCCGGGACCTGACCGGTGCCGAGGTCGAACTGATCGATCGATCGGATCGCCAGCGAATCCTCGGCCGGAAGATCGAGGCGCTGCGGGGTGACTTCGAGTACATCCTGATCGACTCGCCGCCATCCCTCGGGCTCCTCACGCTCAACGCACTGGCCGCCGCGGACGCTGTGCTCATCCCGATTCAGTGTGAGTTTTATGCGCTGGAGGGCCTCAGCCAGCTCCTGAACACCGTGCGGCTGGTGCAACGCAGCCTCAACCCGGAGCTCGAGATCGAGGGGGTGCTGTTGACGATGTACGATTCCCGCCTCAACCTCGCCAAACAGGTGGCCGCCGAGGCGCGTGAGTACTTCGGAGGCAAGGTCTTCGACACCATGATCCCGAGAAACATTCGGCTCGCCGAGGCCCCGAGCTTCGGAGAGCCGATCGCTCTGTACGATGTCCTGTCGAGCGGGGCCCGCGGATACCTGAGTCTGGCTCGGGAACTGATCGATCGGCACAGGGGTTCGTAGGTTTGCCCCGGAACGACCGTCGTCTCGGGAAGGGGCTTGCGGCCCTGCTGAGCGAAAACCTCGGGACGGAACGCGTCTCGGCGGAAGCGGAGATTCCGATCGAGGCCATCCAGGCGAATCCGTTTCAGCCTCGTGGCGACTTCGATCCGGACCGCCTCGCGGAACTCGCGGACTCCATCCGCGAGAACGGCTTGCTGCAACCTGTCGTCGTCAGACCCGTAGGGGAGGCATTCGAGATCGTCGTCGGCGAGCGACGATTTCGGGCGATTCAGAGTCTCGGATGGACATCGGTTCCAGCCCTGGTTCGGAAGCTGGACGACGAACAGATGCTGATCGTGGCTCTCGTCGAAAATCTCCAACGCCATGACCTGTCAGCACTTGAAGAAGCTCGAGGGTATCGTCGACTGATGGAGGACTTCGGTCTGACGCAGGAAGAAGTCGGGCGGCATGTGGGGCGGGACAGGTCCACCGTGGCAAACGCGCTTCGACTGCTCGCCCTGCCGGAGGCGGTGCTGGGCTTGCTCGCGAACGGAAAGCTGTCCGCGGGCCACGGCCGCGCCCTCCTGACGTTGTCCACAGCTGAAGAGCAAGCCCGCGTCGCCCTGGAGGCGGTGGAGCAGGGGTGGTCCGTGCGGGAGATGGAACGTCGCGTCCGCCGAGGCCGCCCGGCGCAGCAAAGGCGGCGGAAGACCAGGCAGGAAAAGGCGACGGAGTCGAGTGATCCCTTTGTTAAGCGGGCCGAACTCGGGCTTGAGCGAGGGTTCGGAACCCAGGTGCGGATCCGGACGCGCTCGGATGGCGCCGGCGAGGTCGTCGTGCGTTTCCACGATACGGATGATTTTCTGCGGCTCGTGGCCCTGATGGGTGGGGACGAACTCGCTGCGGAGCTTCGCGAATGACCGTTCTCCGGCACTGGACACTGCAGTTGGTCCGACGGGATGGCCGGCGCGTACGTTCCCTGCCGCTCGGCCGGCCGCGGCTGCTTCTCTCGGTGGCGGGTACGGTCGTCGGCCTGGTCGGCCTCGGGTTTCTGGCGGGCTTCCTGACGGCTTCGCGGGTCGAGTCCAATCGCATACTCGAACTGGAAACGGAAGTCGCGACGCTCGAGAGCGAGCGGGAAAGGATGAACCAGTTGGCCGGTCGTCTGAACGAAATCGAGGATGAGTTCGGTCTCCTGCAGGATGCGGTAACCGCCGGGCGGCCCACCGAATCCCCGCCGGTGAACGTCGTCCCCAGAGGAGGCGTGGAGGCCAGGTCACGAACCTCGGCGGAGACGGCGACCCTTGCCTGGCCTCTCACGCAGCGTGGCTTCGTCACCCGTCACTACGGCTCACGGCCCGCCGATTCACGCGAAGGGCATACAGGGTTGGACATTGCGGTACCGACGGGGTCGTACGTCCGGGCGATCCAGGCGGGACGAGTCGAGGAGGCGGGGGAAGACCCGATCTACGGAAAGTTCCTGCGGATTGCGCACGCCGACGGGCTAACGTCATTGTATGGCCACAACGCCTGGCTGTTCGCCGCGGCCGGCGACGCGGTGGAGCGACTCGAGGTCATCGCCCTCACGGGGAACACGGGAAGATCCTCGGCCCCCCATCTGCACCTGGAGCTCGCCCGGAACGGCGCACTATTGGACCCACTCTCGCTGGTGGCGGACCAGAGCGGTCGGAACAACACCGGGGCCCCGGCGGAGAGGCAACCGGAGTAAGGATTGGAGCAAATGGCTAGAGATTCTCGACATGGCGGGCACACCCGTGAGCTGAGCGACGTCGTCTCGGTCGTCGCGCCCGGAATGACGATCTTCGGGGATGTGAAGTGCGATGGTACGGTCCGAGTCGAAGGGAAGATCAAGGGCTCGATCAAGGCAACAAAGTCCGTTGTCGTCGGCAAGGACGGACATATCACCGGGGATATCGAGACGCAGGACGTCGTGGTGGCCGGCACCGTGGTGGGGACCGTGGCGGGAGCCAGTCGTGTGGAATTGCAGGAAACCTGCAAAATCGAGGGTGATATTCGCAGCCGGCGAGTGAAACTCGACGAGGGCGGCCAGATTGAGGGTCGTCTCCATATGACGGCAAAGACCGCGGACGAAAAGCCGGCCGCCGCCCCGCACAAGGGTGCGTCCCCATCGATCCAGCCGCAGAAGCCTCAGCACGCGGCCAGGCGCAGCTGAAGCGAGGTTTTCGCCCGCCGCTCTCCCGCCCGCAGGGGTCGCGCCGTGCCGGGGCGGACGATCCGCTTGACGGAATTCCGTAATCGCGGATGAGGGACACGCTCCTCTTCGCCTTCGCGCTTGTGCCCCTGACGCTCGGCGCGGACTGGCTCGTTCGTGGCGCCGCCGGCCTGGCGCAGAGATTCGGCGTCAGCCCGCTCGTCGTCGGCCTGACGGTCGTCGCTTTCGGCACCTCGGCCCCGGAGTTGGTCGTAAGCGCACTTGCGTCCCTGGAAGGCCAACCGGACGTAGCCGTCGGCAACATCATGGGCTCCACGGCCGCAAACGTCGGCTTGATCGTAGGCGTCGGCGCCCTGATTCGGCCGATCGAGGTCCACCGCCGGGTCATCGTACGCGAGACGCCCCTCGTCATCATTGTGCTCTCTCTGGTGATGGTGCTGTCGCTCAACGACGCCGTCGGGCGTCTGGACGGACTCGTCCTCGTATCCGGCTGGGCGCTCTACCTGTTCTTCCTCCTCAAGTGGGAACGAGTGGGCGTGTTCGGGAAGGCGGATCGCGCTCCCGAGCCGGACGCGCATCGGCCGGGTGACGGGACCGATCCCGAGGAGACCGGTGTTGCGGCGCCGGGAATCTGGTGGTCGCTCGTACGGATCGGCCTCGGCCTGCCCTGCCTCACGTACGGGGCGAACTGGCTGCTGGAGGGCGCGGAGGGGATCGCAAGGTCGCTGGCCGTCCCGGAAGCGGTGATCGCCGCCACCATGATCGCGGTGGGCACGTCACTTCCGGAATTGGCTTCCACGCTGGTGGCCGCCTTCCGGCGGATGGGAGACATCGCGATCGGCAACGTGATCGGCTCGAACGTGTTCAATCTCGGCCTTGTGCTCGGGACAGCCGCGCTCGTCCGCCCGCTCGTTCTCCATCCGACCATCGTCGTCGGCTATGTGCTCCCGGCCCTGGCCTTTTCCGTCATCCTCATCCCCCTCGCCCTGCACCGGGGCACGGTGCAGAGGTCGGAGGGCGGGCTACTCCTGCTGCTCTATCTCGCCTACATCGTGCTGGTCTGGTTGTTCAACTGATCTGACCGTCTCTCCATCCCGCCCCGGTTGTCCCGTTGCCAAGCGATACGGTAAAGCGTTAGGGTTCAACGTATGGTCGTTTCGGTAAAGATGAGCAGCAAGAACCAGATTGTGGTTCCAAAGGCCGCGCGGGAGGCGCTGGGCCTTGTACCGGGGGACCGGCTCGCGGTGTCGGTGGACGGTCAGACCGTGAGGATGGAAAAGCTGCCGCCCGACGAAACGGATCGTCTACAGGGCATGCTTCGGGATGTGGTCGACGCTGGCGATCTCTGGCCCGAACTCGAGGAAGCCTGAGTGGCGGACGCAGGGAACTCCGCCGATCTCGAGGGACGCCTGGCCGGGGCCGGGCTCGTGCACGTCGACGCTCGCGTGTTCGCTCTTCACCTGAGCGGCAGGGGCTCGACGAGACAGACGGAACTCGCCTTCTCGGGCATTGCGAGCGGCAGCATCAGGGCCCAGACGTCGAGTCTGACCCTGTACCAGATCCTCGCGGAAGTGTATCGGCAGGGAAAGCCGGCGGCGGCTCGCGATGTGGCGCGGAACCTCCGGCTCTACCCTCGGCTGGACATCGTGTCGGCCAGCCCCGAGATCGCCATTCAGGCCGCCGAAGTGCGAGCGCAGCTTGGGGGCCGGCCGGAACGAGCCCTGCAGATTGCGACGGCGCTCGTTTCGGGCGCCGAGGTGTACCTCACATCGGGCTCGGGACTTCGACGGATCGCCGGGATGCAGGTGTTGAACGTCGAAGACTTCGGCTGAGCCACCCTCGGCGCGGCACCGGGTTCAACGACGGGCCGCTAGCGTCTCCGCACGAGTCTTACGAGCGCTTTCAGTGGATCGTAGAAGCGGTCGACGACCCGTTCCTTCAGGGGGATGATCGCGTTGTCCGTGATGGTGATGCCCTCCGGGCATACCTCGGTGCAGCACTTCGTAATGTTGCAGAACCCAATGCCCCCCGACTCCTTGAGAAACGCGCTCCGGTCCTCCACGTCGATCGGGTTCAGACTGTATCCCGCCGTTCTCACGAGGTAGGTGGGGCCAATGAACTCCCGGTGCTTTCCGTGTGACCGGAGGACGTGACACACATCCTGGCAGAGGAAGCACTCGATGCACTTCCTCATTTCCTGTGCCCTCTCGATCTCGTACTGCTTCATCCGCCAGCCGTCGTCCGCATCGCGGGGGCGCGGCCTGAAACGCGGGATGGCGGCGTTGTTTCGGTATGCCTGAGAGACGTCGGTTACGAGGTCCTTGATGACGGGAAAGGCCTTCATCGGCGTGACCGTAATCGATTCGCTCTCCTCGAAGTCGGAAATCCGGGTCATGCACGTCAAGCGAGGCCGCCCGTTGACTTCGCAGCTGCAAGACCCGCACTTGCCGGCCTTGCAGTTCCAGCGCACCGCGAGGTCCGGCGCGTGCTCCGCCTGGATACGGTGGATCGCGTCCAGCACGACCATGCCCTGATCGATCTCGACCGTGTAGGATTCGAGCCGTCCGTCGTCGTCGGACCCGCGGTAGACCTCGAAAGTTCGTTCCGCCACCTCGCTACACCCCTTCCTCGATGAGCTGCCTCAGTTCCGCCGGCGGCTCCGATACCGGCTCGGTGTCCGTCACCATCCGTCCGTGGGCCGATCGGATGACAAGATTGACCCGCCCGAGCGAGGCATCGGAGTCCGGATAGTCGACCCGGGTGTGCGCGCCGCGGCTCTCCCGGCGCTCGAGCGCCGAGAGGACGACCGCTTCGGCCACGGTGAGCATGACGCCGAGGTCGAGCCAGGTGTGCCAACCCGGGTTGAAGGCTCGCCCCCCGTGGACTGAGCAGGTTTCGAGCGCCCCGCGCAGTCGGTGGACATCTTCGAGGGCATCACGCAGCGCCCGCTCCGTGCGGGCGATGCCGACCTTGTCCTGCATGATCTGCTGCAATTCCTCCTGCAGGCCGAAGGGATTGCGTCCACCCTCCCGCTCGAAGGGCGCCGTCGCGCCCGCGACGGCCGCGGACAGTTCAGATGCCGGGATGTCGGCGAGCGATACCTCTCTCGCCTCTTCCGCGGCGGCGGCGCCGGCGCGCTGACCGAACACGATAAGGTCGGAGAGAGAATTCCCGCCGAGACGATTGCCGCCGTGAAGGCCGGCGGCCACTTCTCCCGCCGCGTACAGCCCGAGAACGCGCGTCGCTGCCGTCTCGGGGTGTACCTTCACTCCACCCATTGCGTAGTGAGTCGTCGGCCCGACCTCCATCGCATCGGTCGTGATGTCGACGCCCGCAAGCTCCTTGAATTGGTGATACATGCTCGGGAGCTTGGCCTTGATGTACTCGGGACTCCGCTTCTCCGAGATATCGAGGAAGACGCCGCCGTGCGGACTCCCGCGTCCGGCCTCGACCTCCGCGACAATCGCCTTTGCCACGACATCCCGGGTGAGCAGTTCGGGCGGCCGGCGGTTCGCCACGCGGTCGCCCTCCACCCACCGGTCCGCCTCCTCCTCGCTCTCCGCGTAGTCTCCCTCGAACATCTCGGGGACGTACCGGAACATGAAGCGCTCGCCGTCCCGGTTCGTGAGAACGCCTCCCTCGCCCCGGACCCCTTCCGTGACGAGCGTGCCGCGCACGCTGGGCGGCCACACCATTCCCGTGGGGTGGAACTGGACGAACTCCATGCCCATGAGTTCGGCCCCCGCGTCGTAGGCGAGCGCCACTCCATCACCGGTGCACTCCCAGGAATTGGAGGTCACCTTCCAGGCCTTACCCAGTCCCCCCGTGGCGAGAATGATCGTCCGGGCGCGGAAGAGCACGAACTCGCCGGTCGGACGCCAGTACGCGAGCGCGCCGGCCACCCGGCCATCCACCAGCATCAACCGGAACACGGTGCACTCCATGAAGACGTCGGCCCCTTCGTGCACGGCATGATCCTGGAGCGTCCGGATCATCTCCAGCCCCGTCCGGTCGCCGACGTGCGCCAATCTCCCGTAGGTGTGTCCCCCGAACGGACGCTGGTTCATACGTCCGTCCTCCGCCCGATCGAAGAGGGCGCCCCAGGCCTCCAGCTCTCTCACCCGATCCGGAGCCTCCGCGGCGTGCGCTCTGGCCATCCGCCAGTCGCACAATCCCTTCCCGCCCCGCATCGTGTCGCGGAAATGAACCTGCCAATTGTCTTCCGGGCGGTTGTTGCCGAGTGCGGCCGCCATCCCGCCCTCGGCCATGACCGTGTGCGCCTTGCCGAGCAGCGACTTGCCGACGAGTCCCACCGATGCGCCGGCCTCGATGGCCGCGATCGCCGCGCGGAGGCCGGCGCCGCCGGCTCCGATCACAAGGACGTCATGCTCGTGGCGTTCTGGAATCTCCATGAAAGGTCCGCTGTGCCCTGTGGGTTCAGAAGAGTCGGGGATCCTCGAACACCCGCATCGCCACCAGCCGGATGTACAGATCCGTCACGCACACGAAGACGAGGCTGAACCAGGCCCAACTCATGTGGCGCTTGTTGAACCAGCTCACGCCCTTCCACGCCTTGTACCGCGCCTTGCCCGCGAGCGCGCAGGAATAGCAGTCGACATCGCCGCCGATGAGATGGCGGAGCGAGTGACAGCCGAACCAGTATCCCGAGAGCAGCACGAGGTTGATCAGTAGGACGATGGATCCGACTCCGACGCCGAAGCCGTCCTCGAAGAAGAACCCGTGAATCGTGTCGTAGGTCAGGAAGAGCCAGATGACGATCGAGGCGTACAGGAAGTAGCGGTGAAGGTTCTGGAGGACCCACGGCAGCCGTGTCTCCCCCGAGTACCTGTCGCCGCGGAACTCGCCCACCCCACAGGCGGGCGGGTCGAGGAGATAGGCGCGGTAATACGCCTTCCGGTAGTAGTAGCACGTTCCCCGGAACCCGAGAATCACCCCCATCATCAGTATGGCCGGAGAGAACGGCCACCACTCGATTCCGAGCAGACGGATCTGTTCGGGGCAGCTGGCGGCGATGCACGGCGAGTACAGAGGAGACAGGTATGGGTCGGCGAAATAGTTGCCGCCCTGCAGGACCGACCAGGTGGCGTAGCCCCCGAAGAGGCCGAGCCCGAGCGCTACGCTCAGGGGTGGCATCCACCAGCGATCCCTGCGGAGGGTCTTGCCGAAACCGCGATCTCGAACCGCGACCGAGCTTTCCATGGTCTTTCGTCGACTCTTCGTGGGGTGGGGCTGAACTTGCCACGGCCTGCCGGCAAGCCGTGGCCAGCCTACCGGGCCGTCAGGATGACTGTCAAGCGGAATCGTCCGGGAACCCTTCGAGGTATTCCTGGACCCTGTTGAGAAAGAACGCCGCCATGGCGCCATCGACCACGCGATGGTCGTAGGAAAGGCCGAAGTAGGCCCGGTTGCGAATCGCGATCACGTCATTGCCGAGTCCGTCCTGAATGACGACCGGACGCTTCTCGATCACGCCGGTTCCGAGGATGGCGACCTGAGGCTGGTTGATGATCGGGGTCCCGAACAGGTTTCCGAAGACCCCCACATTCGTGATCGTGAACGTCCCGCCCTGGATGTCGTCGAAGTCGAGTGCCTTGTTGCGAGCCTTCTCGGCGAGTTCGTTCGAGCGCTGCGCGAGGCCCAGCAGGCTGAGCTGGTCCGCGTCCTTGAGCACGGGCACGATGAGCTCGCGGCCGTCGTTGATCGCCACCGCGATCCCGAGATTGATGTTGCCGTGATACACGATTCGCGATCCGTCCACGGACGAGTTGAGGATCGGGTACTCGCCCAGGGCCTCGATCACGGCGCGATAGATGAAGGGGCCGTAGGTGAGCTTCACGCCCTGGTCGGCGAAGCGCGGCTTGAGCGACCGCCTGAGTTGAACGACCCGCTCGAAGTCGACCTCGGTCACGGACGTCACATGCGCGGAGACGCGCTTGGACATGAGCATGTGTTCCATCGTCCGCAGGCGGACTCTGCTCATCTCCTCGACCCGGTCGCGCTCGCGAATCGGCACGGAACCGAGCCGGACATCCAGCGTGGCCCCGTGGATGGGGATCCGAAGCGTGCCGGGCGTCGCCGGCGCGGGCGCCGATGTCTCGGGCAGCGCCGGCTCCGCCGTCTTCACGTCGGGGGCCGGAACCGGCGCCGGGACCGCAGCGGGAGTGGGTTCGGCGGTCGAAGCGGGCACCGCGGCGGGCGCGGGGGCCACGGGAGCAGCGGGCGCCACCTCCGGCCCTCCGGCCGAGATGAACGCCAGAATGTCATCGCGGGTCACCCTGCCGGAGGCACCCGTCCCGGGCACCTGGCGGATGTCGACACCGTGCTCCGCGGCGATCTTCCGCACCAGCGGCGTCGATCGTGTCCGTAGCCGCTCATCCCGAGTGGGCGGTGACCCCGCCGTCCCCGAGCCCGGAAATACGGGCGTGGCGTCCGCAGGCGGAGCTGCGGGGATGGCCGCCGGCGCGGCTGACGTCACGGGCCCGGCCTCCATCGCCTTGGCCGGCGGGTCCAACGGGGGCTCGGCCGCGGGCGCCGACGGGGCTGCCGATGTCGCGACCGTGGCGTCCGTCTCGATGCGGGCAACCACCGTGTTGATCTCGACGGTCTCGCCGCTCTGAACGAGAACTTCAGCCAGCACCCCTCCCGCCGGCGACGGAATGTCCGCGTCCACCTTGTCCGTGGATATCTCGAACAGGTCTTCGTCACGCTCGACCGGATCCCCGACGTTCTTGAGCCAGCGCGTCAACGTGCCCTCCGCGATGGACTCCCCCATCTGCGGCATGATGACATCCACTTTGGACATGGTGTTCTTCCCCGGCGCACAGCCGCGTGGGTTCAGTAACTCAATTGCAGGCGGGCCATCGAGACGACGTCCGCTACCTGGGGCAGATGAGCCTCCTCCAGCTCGGCGGCGTAAGGCACCGGTGTGTCGAGCGCGGCTACCCTCCGGACCGGAGCGTCAAGCCACTCGAACGCGCCCTCGCAAACCAACGCTGCCACCTCGCCGCCGAAGCCGCCGAAGCGCGGCGCTTCATGCAGGATGAGGAGCCTCCCCGTTTTCTTCACGCTCTCGAGAATCGCCGCGCTGTCGAGCGGTTGCAGCGTTCTCAAGTCGATGATTTCAATCTCGGCGCCATCCTCCACCGCCAGTTGCTCCGCCGCCTCCTGCGCCGTGTGGACCATGGCGCCATACGTGACCAGCGTCAGGTCCGTTCCTCCGCGGTGCGTTCGGGCCTTCCCCAGCGGAGTCAGGAACTCCTCGCCCTCCTCCAGCTCTTCACGGAGTCTTCGATACAGGTACTTGTGTTCGAAGAAGAGCACCGGGTCAGGATCCCGAATCGCGGCCTTGAGCAGGCCCTTCGCATCCCGCACGGTGGCCGGTGCCACCAGCTTGAGGCCCGGCACGTTGGCGAAGTACGACTCGACGTTCTGAGAGTGAAAAGGCCCCGCCCGCACGCCCGCGCCGCACGGTCCCCGAATCACCAGCCCGGCCCCCACTCCCGTCCGGTAGCGGACCTTGGCGGCGAAGTTGACGATCACGTTGAACGCCGGCGCGATGAAGTCAATGAACTGCATCTCGCACACCGGCTTCAAACCCATCTGGGCCGCCCCGATCGCCGCACCCACGATCGCCGCCTCACTGATCGGGGTGTCGATGACGCGACCTTCTCCGAACTCCTCGAGGAGCCCTTCCGTAATCTTGAACGCGCCGCCGTAGGCGCCAATATCCTCGCCCATGACAAAGACATCGGCGTCCGCTCGCATCTCCTCGCGGATCGCCTGTCGAATCGCCTCAAGATAGGTAGCCACGGCGCGAAGAATAACCGCGCGCCGTCCGCATCAGCAAACGCCTCGCGCGATGTCCTTTACTTATAAGTAAAGGGCACATCCGTGACGTGTAGCGCGACTCCCGGATGGTCCATCGACTCCAGCGCCGCGCCAGGGGCGATCTCCCGCCGAATGTAGCCCAGACCGATGGGTCCGAAACGCGGAGAATGAACGGCGGACGTGACGACGCCGAACTGCCTGGCGCGATCGGTTCCGGAGGCCGCCCGAAGGTGGGCCCCGACAAGGTCGCGTGCCCGATGGGGGACGTCCGGGGCCCAGCGGAGGCCGCGCAGGTGACGGTTCACATGGCCGCGATAGTGGACGCGGGCGACGACCTCCTGGCCGGTGAAGCACCCCTTGGCAAGGCTGATCGCGCGGTCATCCTGGCCCGCCTCCTGGGCCAATCGCTCCGCACCCAGTTCGGATCCGAACACCGGCAATCCCTGCTCCACACGCAGGATCTCCCAGTCCGCGGGGACGGCGGCGGCGCCACCCGCCCGCGTGACGGCGCCCTCCAGCTGTGTCGCGAGCCGTTCCAACTCGCGTGCTTCGGCAACCTCACCGACATACAGGTCGAACCCGGCGCCTTCGATGTCCTCCCGGCGAGCCGCGAGGGCCGCAATGTCTCCGAGACGCAGGGTTGTCGCTTCGAGAGGGGCGAGCTCGGAGGGGCGCCGCGGGAAAGAGACGCCTGCAGCCGCTTCCCAGTGTTCGAGCGCCTCGGCCGCTCGCGGTCCGATGAGTGTCCGCACTGCGACCCCCGTCACGCGGTGCCTGGCAAGCATCGGCGGCACGTACTTCTCGAGGTGGTTCATCAGAGCCGGCACGGCCTCGCTCGGCGTATCCAGCCACAGCGTTTCCGTCCCCGCGTCTCCGGCGTCGCGCTCGAAACCCGCCCCGGGCAGGATCCGCAGATCGACGACGACGCGGCCTCGACGATCCAGGAGGAAGGAATAGACGCCCTGCCCCGACGGGACATCCTTCACATCGTTCGAGGCGAGGCCGTTCACGACTCGTAGCGCCCCCGCACCCGATACGGCGACGACGCGGCGGCGGACGTTCGAGAACAGTCCCACGCCCTCGACGGCGGCGCGATACCCCTTGGACGCGGAACCCCCCGTCATCAGGTCGACGCGGCCCGCCGAACCGGGCGATGCGGCAAAAAAAGCTCCCGGGCCGAAACCCGGGAGCCTGGCTCCAACTTGGCCATCAGGCGCAACTCACGACATCGCCCGATCTAATCCGAGCCTGATCCGACCCACTCGACAACGAACGTAGCGCGTCGGTTCTCGATCCCGGTCTGGCGGTCCTCGACCCCGGTGTCCTGGTTTACGAGGCGCGACTCGCCCATGGCCGCAACGTCGATGTTATCGGCGTTCATCCCCGCGGTCTGCACGAGATAATCCCTCACGCTCTCGGCTCGTTCCCGGGACAACATCAGGTTGTACGCCTCGGATCCCGCACTGTCGGCGGAACCTTCCACGGTGATCCGGGCCTGCGGGTAGGACCCCCGGATCGCCGCCGCGAACGCATCCAGAATCGGGCGGTCGACGGCACGCACCTCGGAACTGTTGAAGTCGAAGTGTACCGGAAGGGCTACCGCAAGTCCGGCCCCGTGCATGTCGTCGTCGCTTACGTGTCCTCCGAACTCCCGCTGCAGACGATCAAGCTGGCTCCGCAGCTCCTCTATGTCGCCCTGAAGCGCCTCGACGGCGGCCGTGTTCTCGGCGATGCGGGCCTCGTGGTCGGTGAGTTGCCCGTGAACGGGCTCCATGACGCGATCGAGTTCCCACTGGCGCACGAGCTGCATACAACCCGTAGACAGGAAGGCTAGAGCCACCACAACCGTCGACACCCACACCCTGTTCTGGCGCATCCTCGCTACTCCTCCTTTTTTCGGCTCAGGGGAAGTTGACACGGAGGCCAACCGAGAGCGGGAATTCCATGATCGAGTCGAACCCCGGCTGGCCGTTGAGTTCGCCGTACACGGCCGTCTCCGACGCATCCGTCATGACGTAGCGAAGGTCGGCCTGTGCGAAGAGCGTGACCATCGGAACGCCGGTCTCGGCGTGCTGGGCGAAGTTGAGCCCCGCCTTGATTCCGGCGTTGCCGGAGAAATAGGACCCGTTCACCAGGCCCACCGTATGGCGTCCCGGACTGGGATTGTTGCGCAGCAGAAACGCATCCGAATTGAGCGTCGAAACCCCGAGGCCGAAATCGACCGCCACAGTGGCGCTGCCCATCGGATCCGTAAGGTGATACTCGATCCCGCCCGTCACATGCAGGATCTCAAAGTTGGGGTCGATTGCCCCCTTCGTGGCGAGCATGTCCAGCGCTCCCTCGGCCCGCAACGCCAGACGCGGCCGCAGGAAGTAGGATGCCGCGCCCGAGAACGAGGGACCCGACTCGGCGGAGTTGGCGATGTCACCCATCGGGATGGCCATCCCGACTCCGCCCTCGAACGACCAGAACATCGGAGAATAGGGACTCTGGGCCTCGGCCCGGGCCGGCAGAAAAGCGAACGCAGCCACCGCGCCGACCACCAACACCAGTTTTCTGAACACATCCTTCATATCGACCTCCTGCGAGTTATGAGGCTGCCGAGGAACGCGCGGGCTGTCTGATTCGCCACGCAAACCAGGCACGAACGTCCAACTGCAACCAGCGGCACCCGGCCTCCGATGTCGCCGGAAAAATCGATGCAAGCTAAGCCCGATGTCGAATAACATGCAAGAGATACAACGCGTGCTCCAGTGCATGCGGAAACCTCGTTCGAGGGCGGCCGATCAGGCTCCCGAACACGCGAAGATCGGCGGCTCAGGCGCGGGAGACGTACTCCGCCAGTCCCGTCGCGAAGTCGCGCGAACGAAGCGCCGGAAAACGACGTCGGGCAAGGTCGGAATCGGCGATCCCATCCTGGGTTACGAAGTCTACGGCATCGCGCGACAGGATCTGGCCGGGGAGACGCTCCGCGCACGCGGCGGCGAGCTTTACGAGACCTTCCGGAATGTGGAGAATCACCCGGCGACGTCCAAGCGCGGCCATGGCCGTCCGAACGACGTCGTCCAGTGACAGGACATCCGGGCCACCCGCCTCCAGAGTGAGGCCGTCTCCCGCCGAACCCAGCGTCGCCTCGCACACGAGGTCCGCCAGATCATCCACGTGAATCGGGGTGATCCGCCCCGAGCCGTCCCCCAGTTGGGGAAAAACGAACGGAATCCCGCGAATGAGCGCGATGAAGCGGTTGAGGCTCCGGTCTTCGGGGCCGTAGACCCATGAGGGTCGGACGATGACGTGGTCCAGGCCCGACGCCCGAACGGAAGCCTCCGCCAACCCCTTTGCGCGATACCAGGCCCGTGCGGAGCCGGGATCGGCTCCGACCCCGGACAGGTAGACGAGCTTGCGCACGCCCGCCTCCACCGCGGCCTCCACCAGGGCGGCGGTACCACGGGCATCGACCTCCATGAACGTCCGGCCGCGCGCGGGCGCCTCCACGGGATAGCCCGGGAACTGAACGGAGAGGATGGCTGCGTCCACGGCGTGCATCGCAGACGTGAGCGCGCCGGGCCGACGCACGTCCCCCTCGACGTATTCCGCCGGGAGCCCGAGACGCCGCGCGCCGGCGGGGTTACGGGTCAGCACGGCAACCTGCGCCCCGCGACGGTGCAGCCCCCGGACAAAGGCACGTCCGAGGAAGCCTGTGCCACCCGCGACCAGGACCCGCGGCATCACTTCACCTCCCGACTGGCGCCGGGGCACGCATCACCTGAACATCCCCCGGATAACGGTTCGACATCGTATTCGTGCTCGCACCTCAGTGCTGTCGTCGGATACCGGACCAATATCATGTTCCGGGCGTCGCGCGGATACTCGCGACGGCGGCCCTCTCCATCCCGAACTTCCGGCCCGGTCAGGGCGGAGTACAAACATGCTGGAACATCTGCTCGAAACCGAGGTGGCCAGGCGTCCACCGACCGTCCGCCTCCGGGGGCGGATCCTCTTTCTTACCGAAGATCCGGACCTCATCCGTCGGCAACTCGCGGGGGAGGACCTCGAATGGGATCCGTCGATTCCTCTGCGCGACGACATTTCGACCGATGAGATCACGCCCGGCTGGGTCTGCTACCACTTCGACGAGAAGTTGGGGGAATACCCGTACGTGGGACTCCTCTGCGGCGACGAGCGCCCGATCGGCCGCAACGACATCCGGAAGGGCGGCTTCGTGTGCTCCGTGTCCGGGAAGAGGCGCGGGAAGGGGTCGAGCCGGGAGGCTTCGCCGTATGCCGAGCGCGCCGCGGGCCTCCGCGTGGTCATCGGAGAAAACATCGAGCGCATCTACGGGGAGAATTGCGCGAACATCGGCCTCCTCGCATCGACGGATTTCTCCCTCATCGAGAAGATCCGGCGCGGGGAGGAAATCCCGCTCGACGCGTTTATCGGAGACGCGGGGCGCATTCAGCGCGACATCATCGAGTATGGCGGACTGCTCGACTACGCCGTGGCCCGGCTGAAGGGACTCGTCACGCTCCCCGGCATCGCAACCCCGGCGGACCGCCCGCAGACGATTGCGGAAAAGATCATCGCCCGGCACTGGGTCACCGACGCGGCCTCCGGTGCGCTGGGCGTTCCCGCGGTGCAACCGGGCGACGCCGGCTTCCTCCGGGCGGATCTTCGCTTCTCCCACGAGTACGTGACCCCGATGGCGTCGACGTTCTGGGAGGACTTCGCGGGCGACGCGGCACTGAACCACACCGAGTCCATCGTCTTCTTCCGGGACCACCTCGCGTTCCTCGACGAAGTCATTACGGAAGAAAGGAAGGCGGCCGGACTGCTCGACGCGGCCCACGCCCTGCACGACCGCCAGCGGGAGTTCGCCGCCGCGAAGGGCGTGCGCCTGCACGGCGAACTGCCCGACCGCACCGGGAGCGAGGGGATCTGCCACATCATGGTGCAGGACCGCTACGCGCTCCCCGGCCAGATCATCATCGGCAGCGATTCGCACACCCCGCATGCGGGTGCGCTGGGATGCGTGGCCTTCGGCGTGGGGACGTCCGCGATCGTCAACGCCTGGGCGACCCGCGACGTCCGGCTGGAAGTGCCGGAGTCGATCCGGGTGAACATCACCGGCGAGCCGCCACGCGGGGTCGTGGCGAAAGACCTCATCCTCGAACTGCTGCGTCATCCGACGGTCAAGAGCGGCGAGGCCATCGGCCGCATCATCGAGTTCACGGGAGAGGCCGTGGAGGCTCTGTCCATCGACGAGCGCGCGACGCTCACGAACATGGCGGCCGAGGTAGGGGGCTTCACCGGCATCATCGCGCCGGACGAGAAGGCCGTGGCCTGGATCGCGAGACGGCGTGGCGTACCGATGGACGAAATCCGGGCGCTGTGCGACGGACTGTACAGCGACGCGGGAGCGGCATACGCGGCGACGATCGAGATGGACGCGAGCGGGATCGAACCGATGGTCGCGACCCCCGGCGATCCGGGAAACGGCCTGCCCATCTCGGCCCTGGAAGGAGACGTGAGTCTGGATACCGTGTTCGTCGGAGCCTGCACGGGGGCGAAGCGGGCGGACTTCGAGATGTACGCCGGGGTGGCGCGGGAGGCGCTGGCGGCGGGGAAGCGTGTGCCCGCGTCCGTCCGCGCCTATGCCCAGTACGGTTCCATCGATGTGGAGGCGTGGAGCCGGGAACAGGGCCACGACCGGGCTCTCAGGGATGCGGGATTCGATGTCCTCGCTCCCGGCTGCGGAGCCTGTATCAACGCGGGGCCCGGGGTGTCTACGACGGCGGAGCAGGTCACGATCAGCTCGATCAATCGGAACTTCCCCGGGCGTAGCGGACCGGGCCAGGTCTATCTGGCGAGTCCGCTGACGTGCGTGGCCTCGGCGATCGAGGGAAGAATCGTCGCGTACGGAGACCAGCCGTGGAACCGTGGGGCCGCCCTCTCGCGGCGCTGACGCGGGGGTTTGCCAGGGGGCTGCTAGACGGGCTCGACCCTCACGGGGCACACCTTCAATTCGGCCGTGTGCGTGATCGGGTCGTAGCCGCCGCCGGTGAGGAAGTTCACCGGCACGTCGTTGAAGCTGAATGACGCGAACACCGTCCCGGGCGGCGATCGGTCGTTGGCCTCGACCTTGATCCGTACCTGGCCGCGCGGGCTCGACATCATCGCCCAGCCGCCGTCCTCGAGCCCCCATTTCGACACGTCCGCCGGGTGCATCTCGAGGGACTCTTCGGACAACAGGTACTCGATCCCCGCCGCGCGCCCGGTCTGCGTCCTCGTGTGATAGGCCGGCAGCCGGCGCCCGGTCGTAAGCCAGATCGGGTACTCGTCCGAGATCGTCTCGGCCGGGTCCCGGTATCGGATCAACTGGAAGATCCCGCGCCCGTTCTCGAACTCGCCCTTGTGAAGGATGGGTGTGCCGGGGTGGCCGCGCTCCGGCACCGGCCAGTGGTATTCGCCGTGTTCGATGAGATCCCAGTCCAGGCCCGCGTAAATGGGTGAGAGCGAGCAGAGTTCGTTGAACACCTGCTTGGCCGACTCGAACTCGAAACCCTTCAGCCCCATGCGCTGCGCGATACGGGACACGCACCACCAGTCGGGCTTCGCCTCGCCCGGCGGATCCACCGCCTTTCGCAGACGCTGAACGCGCCGCTCCGTGTTCGAGCACACGCCGTCCGTCTCCGCCCAGGCGGTGGCCGGGAGCACGACATCGGCCAGCTGCGCCGTCTCGGTGAGGAAGATGTCGATCACGACGAGATGGTCGAGGCTCCTGAGGGCATGCTCGCAATGTTCACGGTCGGGGTCCGTGACGACGGTGTTCTCACCGTTGATGATCATGGCGCGGATCCGGTCGCCGCACATGTCGAGCGCCGTGACCTTCGTGGGCCCCAGTTCAAGGTCCACCTCCCGGCCGTAGGCGGCGGCGAACTTCGCCTGGTACGCCGGGTCGCGCACGTCCTGGAAGCCGGGATAGTTGTTCGGCAGCGCCCCGGAGTCTCCCGCGCCCTGGATGTTGTTCTGGCCGCGCATCGGATTGATCCCCGTTCCCTCGCGGCCGACGTTGCCGGTCATGAGGGCGAGATTGCACAGACTCTGCACGTTGTCCACGCCGCAGATGTGCTCCGTGATCCCGAGCGTGTAGTAGATGGCTCCGCGTTCGGCCTTCGCATACCAGCGCGCCGCCTCGGCGATCAGCTTCGCGTCCACCCCGGTGATGGACTCGGCCCATTCCGGCGGGTACTCCAGGACGTGCTCCATGAAGTCCCGGCCTTCCGTCGTGCGGTCGGCCACGAAATCGTCGTCCATCAGCCCCTCGCGGGCGATCACGTGGGCCATGCCGAGCAACAGGGCGACGTCCGATCCCACCCTCAGCGGCAGGTAGATGTCCGCCATCTCGGCCAGTGCAATCCGCCTCGGATCGGCGACGATGAGCTTGGCGCCCCGGGCCACCGCGCGCTTGATGCGGGTGGCCGCGACGGGATGGCACTCGGTCATGTTGGTCCCGATGCAGAAGATCACATCGGGCTTATCCATGTCCCGGAGCGGATTCGACATCGCCCCCCGTCCGATTGAGGCCGCCAGACCGGCGACCGTGGGGGCGTGTCAAGCACGGCTGCAGTTGTCAATCTGGTTCGTACCGAACGCGCCCCGGATGAACCGCTGCATCATGTAGGCCGCTTCGTGCGGCGCGCGGCCTGAGGCGACGCCGTACACGGAATGCCTGCCGTGATTCTCCACCGCCGCCGTGAAACCCGCCGCCGCGCGGTCGAGGGCCGTGTCCCAGTCGGTTTCGTGGAGTTCGCCGTCCTCGCCGCGTACCATCGGATAGGCAAGCCGGTCGGGGTGTTGCACGAAGTCGAACGCGAACTGCCCCTTCACGCAGAGCGCGCCCTCGTTGGCGGGTCCATCCATCGCCGGCTGGACGCCGATCAGCGTGTCCCCGCGGGACAGCAGGTCGACGGAGCACCCGACGCCGCAGTAGGGACACACGGTACGCGTCTTCTCGGTCTCCCCCGGCACGTCCGCCTTCGCGAGCGCCTTGATGTCGGCGAGGGCCCCGGTCGGGCAAGTCTGCACGCACTGCCCGCAGAACGTGCACGCGGAGGTCCCCAGCAGGCCTTCGAACTCCGTCGTGATCTGCGTCTCGAAGCCGCGGTTCATGATCGAGATCGCGTAGTCGCCCTCCTGCTCCGCGCAGACCCGCACGCAGCGATAGCAGGAGATGCAGTTGTCGTAGTCGCGGAGGATGAAGGGGTTGTCGTCGTCCGGCCGGCTGCGGCCGGACCGGGCCCCGGCGAAGCGGCCCGTCCGGGCGTCGTAGCGGTCGAGCAGGACCGCCATCTCCTGCGAGGCGTATCCGGAGAGCGGGTCGACGTCCGTGTCGCGGTTCTCGGAGGCGACCATCTCCATGAGCACACGGCGGTGCATGTCGAGCCGCGCCGAGCGGGTCGTGATCCGCATGCCGGGCTCCGCCCGCATGGTGCAGGAGGCGATGGGGTTGCGGGCGCCCTCGAGCTCCACGATGCAGAGACGGCAGGCACCGAAGGCTTCCAGGCGCGGATCGTAGCACAGCGTCGGGATCTCCTTGCGGTGCCGCTCGGAGACCTCGTAAAGGCTCTCGCCCCGACGGACGCCGACCTTCTCGCCGTCGAGAGCGATCTCGAAGTCGAAGCCGGTGCCGTTGCCCGAATTGTCGCTCAAACCCACCTCCGGAGGCAGGTGTCGTGTCCCGGAACCCCGCACTGCTGGAAACTGCCGGGCCCACTAACATGACGCGCCGCGCGCGCCGCGACAAATCCGGCCGGCGTTTTTCCGGCCTGCTAGGCGGACTCGGTGACGTGGCTCGACACGCGATCGGGGAAGTAACGGATCAGGCTCTCCGTGATGAGGGGGGCGGCCTGCCCGAGTCCACAGGCGCTCGTCTGCATCATCGTGTCGCCCAGATCGTGCACCTCGTCGATCCAGACACCGACCTCTGGTGGGCCTTCCCCGTGCAGGCGCTCCGTCAGGCGCTGTGTTCCGATGCGGCAGGGGAAGCACTTACCGCACGATTCCTCGGCGAAGAACTCCATGGCGGAATGCGCGACCTCGATCATGTCCCGGGAGTCGTCGAAGACCATGATGCCGCCCGCACCGAGGAAAGAACCCTTGGAGCGGATGTCGGGCTCGTCCAGCGTGACCTCGAGATCGTCGCCCGCCAGGAAGCCGCCCGACAGCCCCGCCATCGTCACCGCCTGAATCTTCCGCCCGCCCGGCACACCGCCGGCCCAGTCGTCGATCAGCGTCATCAGCGGGAAGCCCATCGGTACTTCATAATTGCCGGGGCGCGTGACGTCCCCGGAGAGCGAGATCACCTTCGTCCCCGCGTGGTCGCCGATCCCGAGCCCCCGGTACCAGTCGGCGCCGTGCACGAGGATATGTGGCACGGAAGCCAGCGTTTCGACGTTGTTCACGACCGTGGGAAGGTCTTCATACCCGTGCGTCACCGGGAAGGGCGGCCGGTTACGCGGAAACGGGTGCTTGCCCTCGAGGCTGTTGAGAAGAGATGTCTCCTCGCCGCAGATGTAGGCGCCCGCGCCGCGGCGTACCCAGAGGTCGAACGGCCGTCCGGGCCCGCGGGCTTCCGGCCCCAGCAGCCCCGCGCCGCGGGCTTCTTCCAGGGCCGTCTCCAGAATGCTCAGCGTGTCCGGATATTCGTAACGAAGGTAGATGAACCCTCGCGTGGCGCCCGTCGCGAAGCCGGCGGCGATCATCCCTTCGATCACCGCGTGCGGATCGTAGTCCATCAGCGCCCGGTCCTTGAAGCAGCCCGGCTCCCCTTCGTCGGCATTGCAGACGATGGTCTTGGGCTCCCCAGCGGCCTCCGCCACCGCCCGCCACTTCCGTCCGGTGGGGAAGCCGGCGCCGCCACGCCCCGCCAGGCCGCTTGCGTCGATGACATCGAGGAGCGAGCCGGGCCGCCCGCGGAGGGCGTTCTCGAGGCCGGCATAGCCGCCCGTCGCCCGATAGCCCGCCAGCGTGGCGCGTCCGGGAGTCCGGATGTGGGCAAATACGCATTCCTCGATGTCCGCGTGCGGCGCGGGCGGAAGAGGAGAGGGTCGAGAGGAGAGTTCCGCCGCCGTCGTTCCGCAGAGAACCCGGTCGCGGTCCAGCACCGGAATCGGCTCGTCGCAGCGGCCGGGGCAGGGCATCGCCTGCGCGTTCGGCAGCCCGGCCAGCAGTCCGTCGGCCCCCGCCAGCGCGCAGATCGGCCCGGTGCAGACGCGCGCACGAGAGTAGCCCTCGGGATTGCGTGAAAAGTGATGGTAGAAGGTCACGGTCCCGAAGAGGTCGGCGATCGGAATCCTCAGATCCTCGGAGATGGCTCTGAGAGACGCCTCCGAGAGGAACCCATCCCTCTCGTGGAAGTCATGCAGCAGCGGAAGCAGAGGAGCGGGTCGTGCCCGCCACTTCGCGAGCAGATCCGCGTCCGAGGGCGTGTTCATGCCGTCATAGTTACCCGCCGACACGAATAGCGGCAAACGAGGGTGTCGGGCACGACGGCCGACGGAGCGCTTGCTCCGGCACCTTGGAGGTCGACAACGTAGCTTCGGCCCATGATTACGCCCCGAAGGAACACCGCCCGCGTCGACATCGATCGCGTGTCCGAGGCCTCGAGCCGAAGGCGGCGCGACGCCGTCGCGGTCGAAGAACCGCTCGAGATCCGGATCGCGCCCGCGGACGGAGGAGAGCACCAGGTGGCGGTGACGATGCGCACGCCGGGGGATGATTTCGACCTCACGGCCGGGTTCCTCTTCTCGGAAGGGCTGCTGGCACAGCGGTCCGACATCGCCGACCTGCGGTACTGCGTCGACGTGGAGACGCAGGAATACAACATCGTCACCGCGCATCTGAGCGAGACGGCGCGGTTCGACCCGGAGGAACTGACCCGCAACTTCTATACGACGTCGAGCTGCGGCGTCTGCGGGAAGGCCTCCCTGGAGGCGATCGAGATTCGGGGCTGCGCTCCCGTGCCGGCGGAGGGACCGACCGTCGCGGCCGAGATCGTGCGCGCCCTCCCGGAAGCGCTTCGCAGCCGCCAGCCGGTGTTCGAACGGACGGGCGGGCTGCACGCGGCCGGCCTGTTCGACACGGCCGGTCAACTGCGTCTCCTGCGGGAAGACATCGGGCGCCACAATGCGCTCGACAAGGTGATCGGAGACAGGTTCCTCCAGGGAGATCTGCCCCTGGGCGATACGGTGCTGGCCGTGAGCGGCCGGGCCTCCTTCGAGATCATGCAGAAGGCGCTTGCCGCCGGAATCCCGATCGTAGCGGCCGTGGGCGCCCCCTCGAGCCTCGCCGTCGACGTGGCCGGGGAGTTCGGGATGACGCTGATCGGCTTCGCGAAGCCGACGGGATTCAACGTCTACACGGGCCGCCACCGCGTCGGCTGACGGTCTTCCGGGCGCGGCTCCTCAAGGCGGCAGGGCCCGCCCGATCCTGAGCGCGAGGTCGACGGCCGACTTCCGCCATCCCGTCAGCGTCGATCTGCGGTACGCATCGGCGGTACGCTTCACCCCCTCGCTCATCGTCGGGTACGGATGCACCAGCGACGCGAGCGTCCCCAGCTTCACCCCCACCTTCATGGCGAGCGAGATCTCCGCGATCATCGTCCCCGCGCCGGGCGCCAGGATGTGTCCGCCCAGAATCCGGCCCCCCTTTCCGACGACGATCTTCACGCGGCCCATGGCGGCGCGCTCCGCGATCGCGCGGTCGAGATTCCCGATGTCGTAGACGTGGGCGGACACCGAGGGCCCGTGTCGGTCGCGGGCCTCGGCTTCGGTGAGGCCCACGTGCGCGAGTTCGGGATCGGTATAGGTGCACCAGGGAATCACGCGGTAGTCGATGTTCGCGCGCACCGGGAAGAGCGCGTTCTGGACCACGGTCCGCGCTTCGTGGTCGGCGACGTGTGTGAACAGGAACCCGCCGGTCACATCGCCGGCCGCGAAGATGTGCTTGCGGGAGGTGCGGAGCCTGGAGTCGACGGTGACCCAGCCCCCGGCCGTCTCGACCCCCGCGGCGTCCAGCCCCAGGTCCTCCGTGTTGGGCGCCCGCCCCGCGGCGACGAGGACTTCGTCGACGTCGAACGTCTCCGCACGCCCCTCCTGGCCGGGCCCTGCCTCCGCAGTCGCGGGGGGCGCGATCGTCACCCGCCGCCGGTTCCCCGCGCGGTCGACACGCGTCACGATGCGGCCCGTCCGGATACGGATGCCCTCGTCCCGCAGTCTGCTCGTCAGCAGGTCCGCGAGTTCGGGTTCCTCGCGCACCATGAGCCGGTCGAGGAGTTCGACGACCGTGACGTCGGCCCCGAGACGGCGATACGCCTGAGCAAGTTCGACGCCGATCGGCCCGCCGCCGATCACGGCGAGCGAGCCGGGGATCGTGTCCCGGTCGAACGCCTCGGCGTGCGTGAAGTAACCCGCGTCCTCGAGCCCCGGGATCGGGGGCACCGCGGCCCTGGAGCCGGTGGCGATCAGGAAGCGCCGCGCGCGGAGGCGCCGACCGTCCACCTCGACTTCATGCGGCGAAACGAAGCGGGCCGCTCCCTCGACCACATCGACGCCCATGGCGCGAAAACGCTCCGGATCATCGTGCGGCTCGATCTGCGCGCGGACATCGCGAACGCTCGAGAGCACGTCGGCCGCCTCGATCTCCTGCCGCGGGACCCCGAGACCGAACGCGCTCGCGTCGCGAACGTGCCGGGCCACCCGGGCCGAGCCGATGAGGGCCTTGGACGGTACGCATCCGGTCCACAGGCAGTCCCCGCCAAGGCGGTCACGCTCGACCAGGGCCACGTTCGCACCCAGTCCCGCGCCCCCGGCGGCCGTCACGAGCCCCGCGGTCCCTCCGCCAATGGCGACGATGTCGAACGTCCGGTCCTGGGTCACGTTGCTACTCCCCATGGAGGGTGATCGTTTCGCACGCGGAGACGCCCGCAAGCGATCGCGGCTCCGCGAACTCTCCCTCACGGTACACCCGCCGCGAAGAAACCGCGCCGGAGACGGCCGTTTTTCCTTGCCGGGCGTCCCGATTCCGGCTTAGCTTCGCTTCGTGCAGAATCCTACATCCCAAGCCGCGGTGTCACCGTCGGGCTCAATGAAAAGCCGCGTCGAGACGCCTTCGATCCTCGCCAAGTGTCGTGAACTAGCGACGGTGAACAACCTCCGCGAGGCCGGTCTCTATCCGTACTTCCGGCCCATCGAGGCCTCTCACGACACGTGGGTCGTCATCGAGGGCGCCCGCAAGATCATGGTGGGCTCCAACAACTACATGGGGCTCACGCACGATCCGCGCGTCCTCGAGGCGGCCCGTGACGCCCTCAACAAGTTCGGAAGCGGCAATACGGGCAGCCGCTTCCTCAACGGCAACCTCGATCTTCACGAGCAACTCGAGGCCGAGCTCGCCGACTTCACCGGCATGGAGGCTGCGCTCGTATTCTCGACGGGCTACCAGACGAATCTCGGCACGCTGGGCGCGTTGATCGGCCGCGCGGACACCGTCTACATCGACAAGCTGGATCACGCCAGCCTCCAGGACGGCGTGCGTCTGGGGCTCGGCCGCACGCGACGCTTCAACCACAACGACTTCGCCACCCTGCGCCGCATGCTCGAGGCGGAGAACCCCGGCCGGGGCAAGCTGATCGCGGTGGACGGCGTGTACAGCATGGAAGGCGACATCGCCGATCTGCCCACCCTGGTCGAACTGAGGCGAGAGTACGGCGCGGCCATCCTGGTGGATGACGCGCACGCCGTGGGCGTGCTGGGAGAAACCGGGGCCGGGACCGCCGAGCACTGGGGACTCACCGACGAAGTGGACCTGATCCTCGGCACCTTCTCCAAGTCCTTCGCCTCGATCGGTGGCTTCGTGGCGGGCCGCGCGGACGTCATCGACTACCTCCAGCACAACGCCCGCGCCCTGATGTTCAGCGCGAGCATGCCCCCCGCCTCGGCCGCCACCGTGCTGAAGGCGCTGGAGATCATCCGCGATGAGCCGGAGCGCCGGGAGCAGCTCTGGAAGAACACGTACAGGATGATGGAGGGCTTCAAGTCGATCGGATTCGACATCGGGCCGACCGAGACCCCGATCGTCCCCATTCTCATCGGGCCCATGGAGAAGACGTTCGTGTTCTGGCGCGCGCTGTTCGAAGCGGGCGTCTTCACGAACCCCGTCGTCCCGCCCGCCGTGCCAGAGGGAAGTTGCCGCCTGCGCACGAGCTACATGGCCACGCACTCGGACGACGATCTCGATTTCGTGCTCGAACAGGTGGAGCGCGTAGGGAAGAAGCTCGGCGTCGTCTGAACCGGCGCCTCCCACCATGATGAGTCTCGCTCCCTCCGTGCGCGTCGTCCCCGTCGAGAGCCGCGCCGATCTCAAGCGCTTCATCGACCTGCCGTGGTCGATCTACCGGGGCGACCCCGACTGGGTCCCCCCGCTGAAGAGGGACGTGCGGGCCGCCTTCGATCCCGCGAAACACCCGTTCCACCAGCACTCGGAAGTCCAGCCCTACCTCGCGTTGCGCGACGGCCGGGCGGTGGGCCGGATCTGCGCCATCCGGAACCGGAATCACGAGCGGGAGCACGACGAATCCGTGGGGTTCTTCGGCTGGTTCGAGTGCGTCGACGACCCGGAGGTGGCCGGGGCGCTGCTCGACGCGGTGCGGGCATGGCTCCGTGAACGCGGCCTTGTGGCGATGCGGGGTCCCACGAGCTTCTCGACCAACGAGACCTGCGGCCTGCTCATCGACGGAGATCCCGGGCCGCCCGTCGTCCTCATGCCCTACAACCCGCCGTACTACCCCGGGCTGCTGGAGGCCGCCGGACTGCGGAAGGTCAAGGATCTCTTCGCGTGGCTCATGAAGAAGGGCGACTGGCCGCCTCACCTCTTCCGCGCCGAAAAGGTCGTGACACGCCGGTACGGCATCCGGATCAAGACGATGGACATGTCGCGGTTCGACGAGGAACTCGGCCGCGTCCAGCGCCTGTACAACGCGGCCTGGGAGAAGAACTGGGGTTTCGTCCCCATGACCGCGGCCGAGATGGATCACATGGCGGCCGAGCTCAAGCCCATACTCGATCCCGAACTCGCGCTCTTCGCGGAGACGCCCGAGGGCGGGACCGCCGGCTTCGCCCTTGCCCTCCCGGACTTCAACCAGGTGCTGCGCCGGATGAACGGCCGGCTCTTTCCCTTCGGGATTTTCAAGGCGCTCATCTACAGACGAAAGATCACGTGCATGCGCGTCATCATCCTGGGGCTGGCGGAGGAATGGCGCGGCAAGGCCGTCGACGTCCTCCTCTACCTCTGGCTGTTCAGGAAAGGGATCGCCGCCGGGATGACGTCCGCCGAGCAGTCGTGGATCCTCGAGGACAACCAGAAGATGAACCAGGCCATCGAGCGTCTCGGCGGCAGGATGTACCGAACCTACCGACTGTACGAAGCGGCGCTGTAGGCGCTTTACTATGTCGCTTTACTCATGGCATCAGTCTTTCTGACGGGGGGAAGCGGGTTCCTCGGCGGTCATCTCGCCGAGGCCCTCGTCGGGGCCGGACACCAGGTCACGGCGAGCGTGCGGCGAACGAGCGACACGCGTCGTCTCGATCGCCTCGAACTGGGGAAAGTCGAGCTCGATCTCGCGGCCGAGGACAGACCGCAGGCGGCCGCGGCGCTCGCGGGCTGCGCCGCCATCGTGCATTGCGGCGCGCTCACGCGGGCGCGCAACGAGTCCGAGTTCATGACCGTGAATGCGGTCGGAACGCTGAAGCTCGCCAAGGCGGCGGCGGACGCGGGAGTTCGACGGTTCGTCTTCATCAGCAGCCTCGCCGCCCGGGGCCCGGATGGCGCGGACGGCCCTGTGAGCCCGTACGGCCGGTCGAAAGCCGAGGCGGAGGCCGCGCTCGCCTCCATCCGCGGGCCGATGGAGGTCACCGTGCTCCGGCCGGGCGGCGTCTACGGCCCGCGTGACTCCGACCTGCTGCCGCTCTTCCGGCTGGCGGCGCGAGGCTGGATCGCGATTCCGCGCAGCCACGCGCCCCTGCAGCCGGTGTACGTTGCCGATGTCGCCTCGGCCGTCCTCGCCGCCCTCGAGGTCGAGCCGGCGCCGCACCCGCTTCCCATCGCCGCGGCGGAGCGCCATTCCTGGCGCGCCCTGGCGAGTCCGTTGATGGCCGCCGTGGATCGCCCGGGCCGCGTCCTGCGGTTGCCGTCCGCACTCTTTCTCGCCGTGGGGGCGCTGTCGGAGCTGGCGGGCCGCCTCACGGGGAAGGCCCCCGCGTTCGACCGGAGACGCGCGCGCGATCTGTCCGCATACGCCTGGACGTGTGACATCGAGCCGAGCCGAAGGCATCTCGATCCCTGGCGGCCGCGGGTCGGCATCGAAGAGGGGCTCGCGCGCACGGCCGCGTGGTATCGCCGCACGGGTTGGCTGTGATCCGCGGCCGAAGCGGAGGGCTCCTGCCCGTCGACCGCGTCGCCATCGGCTACTTCGGTTGCACGGGTCTCGTTTCCCTGGCGTTCGGCGGCCTGCCCGGCGCCGGCATCGCGGCGGCCCACGCGGTCGCCGTCTTCGGGATCACGCGGCTCGCGGCCTGGCACCCGCGCGCCGGCCTCGCCGCGATCGCACGGGCGGCGTACGCCGTGCTCCTGACGCCCGTCCTGTATGCGGAACTCTCGGTCCTCAACCGCTTCTTCACGCAACGGTACTTCGACGCGACGGTGCAGGCGTGGGATGCCGCCGTGTTCGGTGGGCAGCCTAGCATCGACCTCAGCGCGTGGCTCCCCTGGCTCCCCTTCTCCGAGGTGTTGCATCTGGGCTACTTCGCCTACTACGCCATCATTCCCGCCGCGATCCTGGGCGTGTTCGCGACGCGGGGGACCCGGGCCATGCAGCGCACCGCCCTCGCCGTGGCCGCCGCCTTCTTCGCCTCCTATCTCATCTTCATGTTCTTCCCGGTTGCCGGCCCCCGATACGAGTTCGCACAGATCGGGGGCGAGATCGGCGAGGGCACGCTGTTCGGGATCGTGCACGGGATCCTGGAGGCCGGATCGTCGAAGGGCACGGCCTTCCCCAGTTCCCACATCGCCGCCTCCCTGGCCGGGGTCGTAGCGGCCGGGCGCGAGGATCGGCGCTGGTTCTGGCTCCTCCTCATCCCGGAACTCGCGTTGACTGCGGGGACGGTGTACGGTCGCTTCCACTACGCGACCGACGCCCTCGCGGGCATCCTGCTCGGGCTGCTGGTCTGCGCCGTACTGCGAGCAGCCGGCGCCGGGGCGAACGGCGCCCGGGCAGCCGAAGGCGGGCAACCCGCGGGCTGAACCGCGCATCAAAGCGGTGGATCCGGAAGGTGACCTTCAGAGGGACGACGTGGAAGAACGCGACCTGATCGCCTGCGCCAAAGCGGGAGAGCGATCCGCGATGGGGGAGTTGTACGAACTCCACGCGCGGCGCGTCTACACCGTGATTCGCCGCCTCGTGGGCGACGATCACCTCGCGGAGGACCTCTCCCAGGAAGCGTGGATCCGTGCGTTCGAGAAGCTCCACCTCTTCCGGGGCGATGCGGCCTTCGGCACGTGGCTCTACCGGTTGGCGACGAACGTGGCGCTCAACCGCCTGCGCCGATCGTCGAAACGGCGTCCGGTGGAAGCCGCCGCCGAGCTTCCCCGCGTCGCGCGGGCGCACGACGACGTGATCGTGACGCGTCGGGTCCTGACCCGGGCGCTGGACCAATTGCCGCCGGGGTACCGGAGGGTCCTCGTGCTGCACGACGTGGAAGGCTGGACGCACAACGACATCGCCGAGGCTCTGGGGTGTTCGCCCGGCACGTCGAAATCGCAGTTGCACAAGGCGCGGGCGCGCATGCGGAAGCTCATCGCTCCGGAAGATTCCGGGAACGGCGGTGCGCGGGGCGAAGCGCGCCTCTGAGAGGGATAGACGAGATGGCGAACCACATGGATGCCGAGCGAATCTCGGCGCTGCTCGACGAGCCGTGGGCCGACAGGGACTGCCGGGTCCACCTCGAGGCGTGCGGGGATTGCCAGGCCGAGTTCGAGAGATTGAGCCGGCTGCGCATGGCGCTGTCCGCGCTTCCGGACGAAAAGGCGCCGGCGGGACAGTGGACCGCCATCGAAGCCGCGCTCGATGCCGGCGAGACGCGTGCCGGCGTCCGTCGGATCGGAGGAGGCCTCGCGGGCCGTCTCTTCGTCCGGGGACCGCTCCAGGCCGCCGCCGCCCTGATACTGTTCGCCGGCGGCGTGGTCGCCGGCCTCCAGTTCACCGGCGTGCGGTCCGCGAACTCGCCGGCCGCGGATCTCGCGGACCTCCCGGCGGTCGTCTCCACCGATGATGGTCGCGCCCTCGTGGACGGGCTCAGCCGGATGGAATCGCTGCGATCGCCGCTCAGGCAGGTCGGAGATGGGGGGGTGAACCCCGCTTCGGAAGGCGCGTCGAGCGAGCGGGATCCCCTGGAGATGGCGCAGAGACTGGCGATGCTGGAGGGATATATCCGGGCGCTGCGGGACCAGCTCGAGACGAGTCCCGACGATCCGTTCGCCAGCGCCTATCTGTTGGAACTCGTGGAGACGCGCGATCGACTCGCGGAAGAACTCGGCCGCGCAAGCGGGACGCGAACGTGGTGACCCGGCTCTTCCGGCGGCCCCCGCGCACGCCGCTGGCCTCGGCTCTGGCTCTGGCCGCCCTGCCGTTCGCCGCCCTCGTCGGCGCCGCGCAGGAAGCCGGGACGGCGGAATCCGCCGGCTGGCTCGGCGTGCGGGTCGACGAACGCTACAACTGCGGCTGGGAGACGTCGGAAGACTGGAAAAACTGTACGCTCATCCTCCGGATTCGCGAGATGCAGGAGGGTGGGCCGGCGGAGCGCGCGGGGCTCCTTGCGGGCGATCGACTCGCGGCGATGGACGGCGTGGAGCTCACCCTCGCCAACCTGCCCGAGACACTCGCATCCATCCGACCGAGCGTTCCTGTTCGTCTGGAAGTGACTCGAGACGGAGGGCGCTACACCTTCGAAGTCATTCCCGATGTCCGGCCGCCGGATGCGGATGACGTTCCGATGGTGGGCCGCCGGACGGTCGTGGCGACGACCGGGAACCCGCAGCGGAACATGTTCGTCCTCTGGCTGACGGATCCGACCGAGCGGGATCGTCCAGGCTTCGCTCTCACCGTCCGCGATACGGAGGATATCGGGGTCGCCGTGGAGCCTTCCGCCGTGCGGGTCGTCGACGGTCGACTCAACATACTTCCGGTGCGCGACCGACCGGCCTCGGAGTTGCCGGAGGTCCGCCGGGAAGTGCTGAGCGATCTGCAGCGGGAATCGGAGTCGGCGTATCGCGACTTCACGATCGCGCTGGAGCGTGTCGGGGCCGTACGGGCCCGCCTGTCACCGACGGAGTTCCGGCGCCGCGCGATTCGCATCGCTCAACTGGCATTGACGGAAACCGAACTTGCCGTCCGCTTCCACCGCACGTTCGCGGGGGCCGAGTTCGAGCCTGTGCGCAACTATTCCGACCGGCCCGGCCTCGACGGTCTCCTCGTGCTCAGGGTCGCCGGGGGGACGGTCACCGATCGGCTCGGGCTCGGGCCGGGAGATCTCCTCGTGCGAGCGGGCGACCGTCCGATACGCGACCTGGACGACCTCGTCGCCGCGCTGGAATCGGACCGGGAACAAGGTCTCGGCGTGGTGTGGGTTCGGGGAGGTGAAGAGATGAGCGGAGTCTGGCCCCGGCGTTGATTGTGGCTCGCGACTTTCCGCGGCATCGCACCAGATTTACCCATGGCTCGAACCTGTCCGGAACGAGGTGCTCCTGCCCCTCGTTCGCGACCTCGAGGGTCCCCAGCTCGAAACCGACCTGACCTTCGTGCCGGGTCTGCAGATCGTACCCATAAGCCACTGACCGGCAACGCGCTATTGTACGGGGGCCGCCTCATTCGGCTCCCGTGCGGCGCCGCCTGGAGATTTCACTTGAGGTCCTGAGTGCGCGCGGAGCGTATACAGACGATGTATCTGTATACAACCTGCATGGTTTGTCATCGGTGAAGGGCGGGCGTACTCTCCCCTCCCGCCGCCACCGATCTCCGGTGACCGAAGATCCCCGAAACTCACTCGAGAAACCCCCATGTCCGACGCGTCTCCTGCATACGACACCCTGCGCACGCCCTCCGGCGGGAACACCATCCGCATGGCCGGCGGCCGCCTCGACGTGCCCGACCGTCCGATCATTCCCTTCATCGAAGGAGATGGGATCGGTCCCGATATCTGGCGCGCCGCAAGCGCGGTTCTCGAAGCGGCCGTCGAAAAGGCCTACGGTGACGGGCGGCGGATCGCGTGGTTCGAGGTGCTCGCCGGTCAGAAGGCGTTCGATCGCACCGGGGACTGGCTCCCCGAGGACACGCTCCGCGCCGTCCGGCATCACCGGGTCGCGATCAAGGGGCCCCTCACGACGCCCGTGGGTGGCGGGATCCGGTCGCTCAACGTGGCGCTGCGCCAGCAACTCGACCTGTTCGCGTGCGTCCGCCCGGTACGCTGGTTCGACGGCGTCCCGTCGCCGGTTCGCCAGCCGGACCTCGTCGACATGACGATCTTCCGCGAGAACACCGAGGACATCTACGCCGGCATCGAATGGGAGGCCGGGACCGAGGAGGCCCGCCGTCTGCGCGCCTTCCTGAGCGACGAGATGGGCGTCTCGACGATCCGTTTTCCGGAGACCAGTTCCTTCGGGGTGAAGCCGATCTCGCGGGAAGGGACCCAGCGACTCGTCCGCGCCGCGATCCGATACGCCAGGGACCGGGGGCGCGGGAGCGTCACGCTGGTCCACAAGGGGAACATCATGAAGTTCACCGAGGGCGGGTTCCGCGACTGGGGCTACGAACTCGCGAAGGACGAGTTCGGGGCGCGGGAATTCGGCGGCGGCCCCTGGTGCAGGACCTCGGACGGCATCGTCGTCAAGGATGTGATCGCCGACGCGTTCCTTCAGCAGATCCTCACGCGGCCCGCCGAGTACGACGTGATCGCGACCATGAATCTGAACGGGGACTACATCTCGGACGCGCTCGCGGCGCAGGTGGGCGGGATCGGCATCGCCCCCGGGGCGAACATCAACTACGAGACAGGCCACGCGATCTTCGAGGCCACGCACGGTACCGCGCCGAAGTACGCCGGACAGGACAAGGTGAACCCGGGATCCGTCATCCTGTCCGGGGAGATGATGCTGCGGCATATCGGGTGGAACGAAGCCGCCGACCTTATTGTATCCTCCCTGAGCGCAACCATAAGCGAGAAGCGCGTGACGTACGACTTCGAGCGCCTGATGGAAGGAGCGACGCTCCTCAGGTGCAGCGAGTTCGGTCAGGCCATGATCGACAACATGTGATGGACCCGGCAACGGTCGTACGCCGGGCGATCGGGGATCGGGAGGTCCGATCCCGCAGTCGTTGTATCCGATGGAGAAAGAGATGAGAAAGACAGGCAGGTTTGCGGCGGTGGCGGGGTTCGTGTCCGTGCTGGCCGTACCCGGTACGGTAGAGGCCCAGCTTCCCGCAGGCGTCACAGAGGTCGCCAGCGTCGAAGGGATTACGGAGTACCACCTCGATAACGGGCTGCGCTTCCTGCTCTTCCCCGACCAGAGCAACCAGCGCATCACAGTGAACATCACCTACCTCGTCGGTTCGAGACACGAAGGGTACGGTGAAACGGGCATGGCCCATCTCCTGGAGCACCTGGTGTTCAAGGGGACCCCGAACCACCCGGACATCCCGAAGGAACTGGACGAGCACGGCGCCTTCCCGAACGGCACGACGTGGTTCGACCGCACGAACTACTTCGAGACGTTCCCGGCCACGAACGAGAACCTCGAGTGGGCGCTCGATCTGGAGGCCGACCGCATGGTGAACTCGTTCATCGCCCAGGAGGATCTCGATTCCGAGATGACGGTCGTCCGGAACGAGTGGGAGGCAGGCGAGAACAGCCCGCGCGGCGTACTCCAGAAGCGGGTCCTGTCCGCCGCCTACGACTGGCACAACTACGGGAACTCCACGATCGGCGCGCGCGCGGATATCGAGAACGTGCCCATCGACCGGCTGCAGGCCTTCTACCGGAAGTACTACCAGCCGGACAATGCGGTCCTCGTCGTCGCCGGACGCTTCGATCCGGAGCGGGCGCTCGAACTCGTGGCCGAGAAGTTCGGCCCCCTCCCGCGGCCGGATCGCACGGGGGCGAACCAGCTGTTCAATACGTACACCGCCGAGCCCGCCCAGGACGGCGAGCGGACCGTCACGCTGCGGCGCGTGGGCGATGTCCAGTTCGCGATGGCGGCCTATCACATGCCGCCCGGTTCTCACGAGCACTTCGCCGCGGTCGACGTGATGACGCACATCCTTACCGCGCGTCCCGCAGGGCGCCTCTACCAGGCGCTCGTCGAGCCGGGTTTGGCCGCCAACGCGTTCGCCGGCAATTTCCAGTTGCGCGAGCCGGGCATCCTGTTCGCCGGTACGGAGGTGCGCGAGGGTGACTCGCTCGACGAAGCCGCCGACGTCATGCTCGCCACGATTCAGGCGCTCGTCGACGAACCTCCCACCGAGGAGGAAGTCGACCGGGCGAAGACGGACTTTCTCTCGGGCATCGAGCTCTCGTTCAACAACCCCCAGGGGATAGCCCTGCAGCTCAGCGAATGGGCGTCGATGGGCGACTGGCGTCTCTTCTTCCTGCACCGCGACCGCCTGGAACGGGTGACGCCTGACGCGGTTCACCAGGTCGCGCAAGCCTATCTGAAGCCTTCGAATCGGACGATCGGCTACTTCTACCCGACGGATGAGACGCCGGCTCGAGCCGAGATTCCCGCGCCGCCGGACGTCGGTGCGCTCGTTGCCTCGTACACGGGGCGCGAGGCGGTGGCCGAGGGCGAGGCGTTCGATCCCACGATCGAGAACATCGAGGCTCGGACGGAGCGGTTCGAACTGCCCAACGGCCTCAAGGTCGCCCTTCTCGCGAAGGAAAACCGCGGCGACGCAGTGAGCGTGCGCCTGGTACTGCGGCATGGCACGGAAAACGCCCTCATGGGGAAAGCCACGGCCGCCTCGCTCGCCGGCTCCATGCTGATGCGCGGGACGGAGAGCCGCTCCCGCCAGGAGATCTCCGACGAACTCGATCGCCTGAAGGCCCAGGGCTTCGTCAACGGGGGTGCCACTACGGCGAGCGGATCATTCACCACCGTGCGGGAGAATCTTCCGGCCGTCCTCCGGCTCGGCGCCGAGATCCTCCAGCAGCCGGCCTTCGATCCGACAGAGTTCGAACTGCTGCGCGAGGAGCGTCTGGCCGGCATCGAGTCGCAGATGTCGGAGCCGCAGGCCCTCGTGCTGCAGGCGTTTCAGCGCCACTTCGCCGACTACCCGGCGGATCATCCCCGCTACGCGCCGACCTTCGAGGAGCAGATCGAGCGCCTCGAGGCCGCGACGGTGGACGAGGTGCGCGCCTTCTGGGAGGGTTTCTACGGGGCGCAGGGAGGCACCGTGTCCGTGATTGGCGATTTCGACGGTGAGGAGATCCGCGCGCTGATCGCGGAACTGTTCGGCGACTGGACCGCGAGCGAAGCCTACGCCCGCGTGCCGGTCCAGTACCGTGAAATCGAGCCGCTGACCCTCGATATCGAGACGCCGGACAAGGCGAACGCCATGATGTTCGCCGGACTCGCGGTTCAGATGCGCGACGATCACCCGGACTACCCGGCGCTCCTCCTCGGCAACCACATTCTGGGCGGCGGCATGAACTCCCGGCTGTTCAGCAGGATCCGGGGAGAGGAAGGCCTGTCGTACGGCGTGAGTTCCAACTACGGTGCGCCCCCGATCGATGACGCCGCGCAGTTCCTGGCGTTCGCGATCTTCGCGCCGGAGAACGCCGACAGGGTAGTCGCCTCGTTCGAGGACGTTCTCGAGACCACCCTCGCGGACGGTTTCTCGCCCGAAGAGTTCGAGACCGCGAAGCGCGGCTACCTGGACCAGCAGCAGAACGGCCGCGCGAACGACGCGGTCATCGCGAACATGCTGTCGAACAGCTTGTTCCTGGACCGTCCGCTCTTCTTCACCGCGGAGCAGGAGACCGCGATCGAAGCGCTGACGGCGGGCGATGTCGTGGCCGCGATGCGGCGCCATATCGACCCGGCGAAGCTTACGATCATCCGCGGCGGCGACTTCGCCAACAAGCTCGTTCCCTAGCAGTCACGGACTGCCGGACCCGCCGACAGGAAGCGGCGGGCGGCCCGGTCAGCGGCCGCCCGTCTGCTCCTGTTCGACGTTCAACTGCATGATGTCCGGGCTCCACCGCGTGTCGCCCAGCAGGTGCTTCACGAAGTACTCCGCGCGCAGCCAGAACCAGTAGTCGCTCATGTCCCCGTAGCCGTGCCGCTGGCCGGGGAAGACGAAGTAATCGAAGCGCTTGTTGGCCCGGATCAGCGCCTCGGCCATGCGGTGCGTGCCGGCGTGGTGGACGTTGTTGTCGATGTCCCCCGTCGTGAGCAGCAGACGCCCCTTGAGGTTCGCGGCCAGGTCCGAGTTGCGCTCGATCTCGTACTCGAAGGTCACGTTCCCGCTGTCGTCGACGACCTCACGCACGCCGTGGTGTTTCTCGGACCAGTTCTGGTTGTAGACGTCGTTGTTGTGGTTCCCCGAGGATGAGACCGCGACCTTGAAGAGATCGGGGTAGACAAGCATCGCCGCCGTCGACATGAAGCCGCCCCCGGAGTGCCCGTAGATGCCGATCCGGTCGATGTCGATGAAGTCGTGCCGGTCCGCGAGCTGCTCGATTGCGGTCTTCTTGTCCGCCAGCCCGTAGTCGCGGAGGTTCCCGTACCCGTAGTTGTGGTACCACTTCGAGCGGGCCGGGTGGCCGCCGCGGTTCCCCACCGTGATCACGACGATCCCGAACTGGGCCAGCGCCGTCTCGTAGCGCGCCGTCGAGAACGCCTTCGCCACCGACTCGGTCTGCGGCCCCGGGTATACGTAGGCCACGATCGGGTACGTCTTCGCCGGGTCGAAGTCGAACGGCTTGTACATGACGCCGTACAGGTCGGTCACCCCGTCGTCCGCCTTCACCGTGTAGGGCTCGGGGAATCCGTACCCCGCCTCCTCGAGCTTCGAGAAGTCCGCGGTCTCGAGGTCCATGATCCGGCGGCCGTTGGCCGCGTGGAGCGCGGAGGTCGGCGTCGTATTGACGCGCGAGTAGTTGCTGACGAAGAAGCGGTTCGACTCCCCCATCTCCACCCGGTGGTCGAAATCGCCGGGGTTGAGGAGCGTCAGTCCGGAGCCATCGAGGTTCACCCGGTACAGGTGCTGGTAGTAGGGGTCCTCGCCCGCCTCCCGTGCGTTGGCCTGGAAGTAGACCACACCGGCCGACTCGTCGATCCCGACCACCTGGCGCACCGACCACGGACCTTCGGTGAGGCGGTTGCGAAGCGTACCGTCCGGCCCGAACCGGTACAGGTGGGCCCACCCGTCCCGCTCCGACCACCACAGCATGTCGCCCGACTCGAGGAGTTCGAGCCGCTGGAACTCCACGTACGTGTTGAGCCGCTCCTCGAACAGCACGCGCGCCGCGCCCGTCGCGGCGTCCGCCACCATCACGTCGACGCGGTGCTGGTCGCGGCTCTGCCTCACGAAGTGAAGCTCGTCCGAGCCGGGAGAGAGCCACAGGGAACGGAACGGCTCCTCGCTGTCCGGATAGCGGAACTGCCGAGCGGACGTCGTGAAGAGGCGGTGGTCCTTCCACTCCTCAGGCATCGCGACCTCGACGATGCTCCGGTCCTGGAGGTCGTAGATGAGAAGCTCGGGCTGGCTCACCGTCTCCTCGCCCGGCATGTCGTACTTGTAGGACTCGAGTTCCGGCCGCTTGTTGCCGACCATGTGGATGACCCAGAGGTTGCCCACCTCGCGCCGGTCGCGGCGGATCAGGGAGAAGCGGCGTGAATCACGGGACCACGAGATCGACACCCGCTTCCGCTCGTCCGCGTTCTCCTGCCGCTCGATGTCCGTGTCTCCGCGCTCGAACACGGCGTAGCTGTAGTGCTCCTCGCCGTCCGTCGTGAGCTGCGTCTCCTCGACCTCGATCCCCTCCTCCGCCTCGTCCGCCTCGTCTCCGCTCTTCCCGCGGCGCGCCTCGAGGAACTGCTGGTAGTCGTCGCCGCTCATCACATGGAGGTTGTGGTGGCGGGCGAAGACCACCGTCTGTCCGTCCGGTGACACGCTGGCCCAGGACGGATGATTGTCGGGCGCCTCCCAGTCCTCGAGTTCCCGCAGCACCCGCGTGTTCACGTCGTACTCGAAGTGGAACACCTTCTTCCGGGCGCGCCGTCGCTGCTGCTCGCCCTCTTCCTCTTCCTCGTCCAGTTCCTCCATCTCCGACCCGGTGTCGTCTTCCTCCTCGTCCTGCGAGGACTCGACCTCGAACTGGAGCGTGTTCGCGTCGATGAACTTGATCGCCCGGATCGGGAGGTGCTGGCCGTCCCAGGGATCGCGCGTGATGCGGGTCAGCTCGGCCGCGATCCGGTCGTTGTCGAAGATCTGCCGCTTCGTCCCGGCCACCGGATCGACGATGTAGTAGAAGGAGCCGTCCGAGGTCTCCCATTCGTACCAGAACGACTCGGAGCCCTCGATCCACTGCGGATCCACCGAAGTCGAGTAGATCAGGTCCTGGATCTTGTACGGCGCGAAGCGCGCCGCGAGGCGGTAGTTCGCCGGACCGTCGCCCGTTTCCTGCGCGGCGAGCGGCGCCGCCAGCAGGATCGCGGTCGCGAGGGCGAGGAAAAGGCGTAAGCCGGGACGGTATGCGGAGTTCATGGCTAGACTCGTGGCTGTCGTGATCGGAACGAAATGAGAGAACGCCGGAGAACGTGGAGGAGGTCGGGGCGGCCTGTCCAGATGGCCGCCCCGCGGCGCGCGGAGGCAAGCCCGATCGGTGGGAGCCGGTCCGGGCGACCGACCCCCCACCGACAGGGGTCAAGCCGGGTCAGCAGCTCATGTGGCTAGTCGCCGCGTCCGAGCATCATGCCGACGACCGCGCCGGCGGCGCCCCACAGTACGGCCGTGACGACGATGTCGACGACGACCGAGGTGAGGGTCGAGGTGTTCATCGCGCCCAGCGCCACGAACCCGAAGGCTGCGGCAATGAGGGCGCCGAGCTTGGCGCCCGCCTGGGCGCCGCCCGCGACGTCCGTCGCGCCCTTCCAGCCCAGGGCGGTCGCGAGCACTCCGCCGGAGGCGAGTTGGCCTACGGCGATCCAGAGGAATTCGGGAGACTCCTTAATGACACCGGTGGCTGAGCCCATGTTGGCTTCAAAGAAGCCACCCAGGAGCAGTTCGTACAGGACGTAGCCGCCCACAAAGAGGACGACGGCGCCGGCGATCGAGGCGATGAGGCACTTCGTGTTCATGGCGTTCCCTCCGCCTGAAGGTGGTGAAGCCCCCCCGCACACGTCCCTTCCCCCCGCGGGCAGACGCGTGCGGCTCGCGCCAACGGCTCACCGAGCGCGGCCACCCTGCCTTGAAGCATAGGAATTGAACCACGACCGGCAAGACCGGCCGCCCCGCGCCCCGCGTCGCGGGACGATCCGCGATCGGACGGCTAGAACCGGTCCAGCCGAGGGTTGACCACGTTGGAGTAGATCGACCCGAAGGTGTAGGAGAAGCCCACCGACACGCCGTACTCGAAGCCGCTCTGGAGGATGCGCTGTCTGAGGAGCACCTCCTCCGTCGTGGCGTCGCCGGCGGGCACGTTGAGCTGGTCGCGGATGCGCGAGTAGTTCGCGTTCAGCCGGAGCGACAGGCCCCGGAAGATCCGGAAATCGGCCCCGGCGAAAGCGGTGAAGCGGTTCTTCGAGGGATCGTGGAGGAACTGTGAGAACGTGAGAAATCCGTAGGACTCGCCCCACGGTTGGCGGACACTGAGGCGGACGCTGAACCGGTGGTGGGGGAGGGTTTCCTCATCCTTCAGGAAGACGGTCTGCTCGATGTAGTCGTGGTACCGGAGGCCGATCGTGTAGAGGAAATTGAACTGCCTGCGGGTCGACTCGGAGTAGGGGAAGATGTTGTACTCCAGCGCGGGCCCCAGCCGGAGCTGCAGGTTCTCGTTTCCGAAGCTGGAGTGTCCCACTTCGAACGCGGCCCCGGCCGACCAGTGGTCCGACAGGCTCCACACGCTGAGCCCTTCGGCCTCGTAGCTCTCGCGAATGCTCGTGACCGACGTCGTGTCGGAGGTCTCGAACAGCCGCCGGTTGTAGCTCCCGTCAACGGAGAATTCGAGTTTCAGGGCGTCCGTCACCCGGTCGGCCGAGAACCCGCTCTCGAGTTCGTACGATTCGGTGCGCTCGTCCACATCGAGTTCGGCGTTCGCGCGCAGCCGGAAGGTCCAGAAGTTCCAGGGGTCGTCCTCGGGCCGTGCCGCGATCTCGCCGTGGTCGGCTCCGTCGTAGTGGATGTCGATGCTGGAAGCCTGGTCGGTGCGGGCGATGTAGCGCAGCAGTCCCAGTTCGAGCGTGCGGGCCACGTCCGTCAGCCGCTGCTCCAACGCGAGGTTGGCCCGCGTCACGACTTCGAGCCGGTCCGTGACCTCCGCGAACTCCTCCCGCCCGATGAAGTCGAGCGTGAAGCGCCGGCCTCCGCTGCCGGTGTCTTCGGAGGTCATGAGCACGTGGACCTGCGCGTCCTCGCGGTCGCGCGTGTAGTTCACGTACGGGATCTCGCGGCGGTAGAAGTCGAAGTCGCACATCCCGCGGCCGCCGTCGCAATCGAAGAAGACGCGGAGGGCGCCGTTGCCGTTGGCGATGGGCGTCACCTCCTGCGCGGTCAGGGGGGCCGCGACCAGGCAGGCCAGGGCAGCGAGACAGGCTGAGGGTTTCATTCGAGGATATCCGTGGGACGCGACACTAGAAGAACTGGTCGATGAGGATCGGGTTGCCGTCGGGATCCTCGAGAACGACATGGGCGGGTCCGGAATCGCCCGCCTCCTCCGTCCCGCGCGTGATCTCCACGCCGCGTTCCCGCAGCGTCCGTTCGAGTTCCCGGACGTCCGTCCACGACTCCATGGGCTTGCCCTCGCGCGTGAGCCCCGGATTGAAGGTGAGGATGTTCTTCTCGAACATGCCGTGGAAAAGGCCCACCACCGTCCCTCCATTCATCATGATCAGGTAGTTTGCCTCGGGGTCACCGCCCGTCTGTACGAAACCGAGCTTCTCATAGAACGCCTTCGAGGCGGCGAGGTCCTTTACCGTGAGACTGATCGAGAAGAGGCCGAGATCCAAGGGATCGCTCCGCGTTGAGGGCGCTGTGGCGATGGTCGCCGGGAAACTGATGCTCCGAGGCCGCGCGGCCAACGGTGTGCGCCGAGACCCCCCGCCTCTCCGACTCCGACCATCCACGCAATGAGCCTACTCCGCCTTTCGCTCCGCTCACCGCAACTGCGGCGCGAAGCCGCTGAAGGGATCCTCGTTCCGGGCGCGGCCGCGGAAGCTCGGGACGTGATCCGGGGCTGGCATGGATACGACGCGACGCCGATGGTAACACTGCCGAGGCTCGCCGCGTTGCTGGGAGTGGAATCGGTCCTGGTAAAGGACGAATCGCCGCGCTTCGGGCTCGGCTCGTTCAAGGCGCTCGGCGGGGCGTTCGCGGTCCTGCGCGCGCTGCAGGACGAGATCGAGCGCCGGACCGGCACGCGACCCGCGGCGGCGGAACTGCGCGCCGGGCATCCGCTGGCGGCCGAGATCACGGTCACGACTGCCTCGGCGGGGAACCACGGCCGATCCGTGGCGTGGGGAAGCGCCGAATTCGGCTGCCGCTGCGTGATTTTCCTTCCGGAAGACGCGATCCCCGCTCGCGCCCGCGCGATCGAGGGACACGGGGCACGGGTGGTCCGCGTACCCGGCGAGTACGACGGCGTCGTCGGGCACACCGACCGGGAGGCGGCGCGGAACGGCTGGATCGTCGTTTCCGACACGGCGTACGAAGGCTACGAGGAGACGCCGCGCCGCATCATGGCGGGCTACACGCTCCTCGGCGCGGAGATGCTGGACGACCTCGCGGCTGCCGGCTCGGCGCCGCTGACGCACCTCTTTGTGCAGGCGGGCGTCGGCGGCCTCGCGACCGGCGTGTGCGGCCATTTCGGGCAGGCGTGCGGCGAGGGACGGCCGCGTTTCATCGCCGTCGAGCCGTGGCGGGCCGACTGCTTCGGCCGGAGCCTGCGATTCGGCCGGGCGAGCGTCGCGGAGCCGCCGTTCCACACCGAGATGGGCGGTCTCGCCGCCGGCGTCGCGTCGACGATCGCCTGGGACTATCTGGCTCCGTTGCTCGACGCGGCGATCGCGCTCCCCGAGCCCGTCTGGGCCGCCGGCGCCGAGGCGCTCGCGTCCGGTCGGCTGGGCGCCCGCATCATCGCGGGCCCGTCCGGCGCCGCCGGCGTAGGGGCGCTCCTCGCCCTGGCCCGCCTCCCCGGCCTGTGCCGGCTCCTCGGCCTCGACGCGTCCGCGCGGGTCGGCGCGATCGTCACCGAGCAGCGTTTCGACTGACCGCGCGGCCGCTTGCCGCAGCCCCCCTCGTCCGTATAGTCGATCACGCCGATGATCGAGTCGCACACCCGAACCGCCACCGCACCCTGAGTCCCCTCAACCCGCCCAGGAATCACATGTCCGATTTCGCTGCCCATATCGACCGCGAACTCACGAGGTTTCACGACGAACTGGAGGCCTTTCTCCGCATTCCCAGCATCAGCACCGATCCAGAGCATGCGAACGATGTCCGCGCCTGCGCGGACTGGGTCGCCGAGCACCTCCTCGCGGCGGGAATGGGGGAAGCCGAGGTCATCGAAACTGGGGGGCATCCCATCGTCGTCGGCGAACGGATCCACTCCGAAGAGGCTCCGACCGTGCTCGTCTACGGGCACTACGACGTGCAGCCCTCGGAGCCCGACGAGTTGTGGACGAGCCCGCCGTTCGAACCGGAGGTTCGCGACGGCCGCCTGTACGCCCGCGGCTCGATCGACGACAAGGGGCAGGTCCACATGCACATCAAGGCGCTCGAGGCGCGCCTGGCCTCCGGAGCGGACGTCCCCGTCAATCTCAAGCTCGTGATCGAGGGTGAGGAGGAGGTGGGGAGCCGCCACCTCGCGGCGTTCCTCCACGAGCACGCCGAGCGGCTCGCCTGCGACGCGATCCTCGTCAGCGACACCGGGATGTTCTCCCCGGAGTTGCCGTGCATCACGACCGGGCTGCGGGGCATCGTCTACACGGAGATCAACGTCCACGGCCCCTGGTCGGACCTGCACTCCGGCACCTACGGCGGCGCGGTCGTGAACCCCGCCAACGCGCTGGCCGCCATCCTCGCCGGCCTCCGCGACGAGCACGGACGGGCCACCGTGCCGGGGTATTACGATGCGGTCCGACCGATCAGCCCCCGCGAACGCGCCGATCTCGAACGCCTCCCCATGGATGAAGAGACGCTCCGGGCGGGCGTCGGAGCGCCGGCCCTGGGCGGAGAAGCCGGGTTCTCGGCGCTCGAGCGGCTATGGTATCGCCCGACGCTGGATGTAAACGGACTGCTCAGCGGCTTCACCGGCGAAGGCTCGAAAACCGTTCTCCCCTCGCAGGCGATGGCGAAGGTGTCGATGCGGCTGGTTCCGGATCAGGACCCGGCGCAGGTGGTCGAGGCCTTCGAGGCCCGCGTCCGCGAACTCGCGCCGGAAGGCGTGACCGTCGAGATCAAGCGCTCACACGGCGGCGCGCCATGGGTGGCCGACACCGAACATCCCATCTTCGACGCTGCCTCCGCCGCGTTGGAGTCGGGGTTCGGCGCCCCGCCCGCGTACATCCGCGAGGGCGGCTCGATCCCGATCGTGCAGGAATTCGAGAAGACGTTCGGCGCTCCCGCGCTCCTCATCGGCTTCGCGCTTCCCGGCTGCAACATGCACGCGCCGGACGAATGGATCGATCTCGGCGTCTACCGAAAGGGAATCGCGGCCCTCGCCGACCTCTACGGCCGCCTCGGCGAGCCGTTGGCCTAGCAGCCCGTGGCAACAGCCCTGCTGCGTTCGAGCGGCGCCGCAGCGGGGCTTGCCACGGGCTACTAGGCGACGGGCACGACGTCGAGTTCCGTCGTGATCTCGATGCAGCCGGAAAGCGTTCGGTAGACCGGACACTTCGGCGGATGGGCTTCGAACGCGCGCCGGATCGCATCGGCGTGCGCCTCGTCCGCCTGGAGACGATATCGGGCCCGGATCCGCCGGATCACGAGCACGCCGTCGTCCGTCTCGACGTCGCCCTCCACGTTCGCCACCAACCGTCCTTCATCCGCTTTTACGCCGCGCGCTTCCAGCGCGCCCCCGAAGGTTCCGGCCAGTCAGCCGCCGGTTGCGGCGATGACATAGTCGAGTGTCGTGGCGACGTCGCGGTTGTCGCGAACCCCGTAGTACTCGGCGATCGCGGAATGGACGCCGAAGTCGACCGGCGCGTCGGTGGCCGGGATCTCCGCGGTGCGGTATGGGCCCTTCTGCCGCACGATCTTCACGTGCGAGCGATAGACGACTTCACTCATTGGCTGGTTCTCTCCAGGATGATGTCGAGAAAGTTCATGACGACGCGGTGCGTGAGCCCCCAAATGGCGTCGCCCTCGTACAAGATGGAAGGCCACACGTGTTCCCGGCCACCATCCGGGTAGCGGACTTCGGAACGCAGGGAGGGGTCGCGCAGCGCGCGGAGCGGAGCCCAGACGTGATACTGCACCTCGGCGTTCGTCGAGACGCGGATGTCCTCCCCGTGCCAGGCTACGAAGGGGGAGATGAGGATCGACGGGATCCGGCGCGTCACAGGGTGCAGGTCGTCGAGCCGTCCAAGGAACCCGCCACGCGGAAGGTCGAGTCCCACCTCCTCACGCAACTCGCGGCGCGCCGTCTCCAGGAGGTCCGCATCCACCGCGTCCCGGTGTCCGCCGGGAAGCGCCATATGGCCGGACCACGGGTCGCCGGGGACCTCCGCCCGCCGGACGAAGAGCACTTCCAGGTCGTGGCCCCGCGGACGAACCACGAGGGTCACGGCCGCGTGGCGCTCCGCCGCCCCGGGGTCGACGACCGTGTGCCCCGCCGCCACCAGCCGATGCGCGACCCGCGCCGCGCTCCAGCCTTCGCTCACCGACCCTTCTCCGCCTCGTCGAGGAGCCGCAGGTAGCTCTCCAGCCGTCGCCGCCGGATCGTCCCATCCTCCACGGCCGCGCGAACCGCGCAGTCCGGCTCCACTCGATGTCGGCAGTCCGCGAACCGGCAGCCCTCGCCCGCCGTGGCGATCTCGCCGAAGCCCACCGGAAGCTCCGCGGGATCCAGCCCCCACAGCGCCAGATACTGCAGGCCGGGCGTGTCCGCCACGTAGCCGCCGTCCGGGTATCGATAGAGCGCCGACGCCACCGTCGTGTGCCGCCCTCGCCCCCGCCGCTCGCTGATCTCGCCCACACGCAAGTCGAGTGCCGGCACGATCGCGTTCAACAGGCTCGACTTCCCCACGCCCGACTGCCCGCTGAGCACCGTGATCCGGCCCGCGAGGCGTCCGGCAAGCGCCGGCAGTCCCGCCCCCGATTCGGCGCTCGTCCGCAGCGTCTCCACGCCGAGCGCCGCGTACTGCTCGAGGCCGTCTGCGGGCGCGGGCTCCGCGAGGTCCGTCTTGTTCACGACGAGGAAGGCGTCGATGCCGCTCAGCGCCGCAAGCGCGAGGAGTCGGTCCACCATGAGGAAATCGGGATCGGGCGCCGTCACCGAAACGACGACGGCGACCTGGTCGACGTTCGCGACGATCACCTGCTCGCGCCGCTTGGAGACGCCGTGCCGGGACAGCGCGCCGCTTCGCTCACGGAGCCGAACGATCCGCATCTCGTCGCCGACGCGTTCCAGCTCGACGAGGTCGCCGACCGAAACGATCCGCGAGTCCGCGCGCTTCAGGCGCCCGCGCAGCGACGCCCGGACCACGGTCGAGGAATCGTCCACGTGATAGATCCCACCCGCGATCCGCAGCACGCGGCCGACGGCGGTGGAGGGGCCGCCGGATGTCACGCCGAGCCGCGGCTTCCGTCCGGAGTCGCGTAGCTCGAGCTCACGCGGAGCCGCCGTCCGCGTCCGTCCCGTCCCCCAGCTCCTCGAGACAGTTCCACGCCAGCAGCGCGCACTTGATGCGGACCGGAAACTTCGAGACCCCCGCCAGCGTGCGGAGGTCGCCGAGGTCGTCGTCGGACAGCAGCGCTCCGTCTCCGTGCAGGAGGTGCGTGAACTTTCCGGAAAGTTCCAGCGCCTGCTCGAGCGACTTCCCCCGCACGCGTCCCGTGAGCATCGACGCGGACGCCAGGCTGATCGAGCACCCGCGGCCCAGGAAGCGCGCCTCGGCGATGCTCCCCCCCTCCACGCGCAACATGAGTTCGATCACGTCGCCGCAAAGCGGGTTGTTCATGGTGATCGCGTGCGTGGCTTCGTCCAGATGCCCCTTGTTCCGGGGTTTCCGGTAGTGATCGAGGATGACTTCCTGGTACAGCTGGTTGAGCGACGAAGGGATCTCCCGGTCGATGGTCCCGGGCGCTCTCGGACGGGGTTCGATCATGGATTCAGGCGATGCCGCCGAAGACTTCGGCCGCCAGGGCGATGCCGTCGCACAGCACGTCGATTTCCCGCAGCGAGTTGTAGAAGTAGAAGCTCGCCCGGGCCGTACTGCTGATCCCGTAGTGGTCCATCAGCGGCTGGTTGCAATGGTGCCCCGCCCGGATCGCGATTCCCCGCTGGTCGAGGATCGTGGAGAGGTCGTGCGGATGTACGTCACCGTACGTGAAGGAGAAGACCGCGGTCCTCTCCTCGCGCGGCCCGTACAGGTGAAGCCCTTCGATCCCGTCGAGTCGCTCGAACACGGCGTGCTTCAGGGCGCCTTCATGAGACGCGATCGCCTCCGGTCCGAGGTCCGCGAGAAAGCGGGCGGCTTCCCCGAAGCCCACGACGCCCGAAATGTTGGGCGTTCCGGCCTCGAACTTGTGCGGAACCTTGGCCCAGGTTGATCTCTCGAGCTTCACGTCCGAGATCATCTCGCCCCCGCCCTGGTACGGAGGCATCTCCTCCAGCAGTTCTCTTCTGGCCCACAACGCTCCGACGCCGGTGGGGCCACACATCTTGTGGCTGCTGAACGCGTAGAAGTCGCACCCGATCTTCGCCACATCGGTCAGCATATGGGGTGCGGCCTGCGCTCCGTCGATGAGTGTCAGCGCGCCGGCGGCGTGCGCGCGATCCACGATCTCGCGGACCGGATTGACGGTCCCGAGGCTGTTGGAGACGTGCGTACAGGCGACCAGCCGGGTTCGCTTCCCGAGGAGCCGGTCGAAATCGTCCAGATCGAGCGTGCCTTCGGGCGTGACGTCGACGAAGCGGAGACTGCACCCCGTGCGGCCGGCGAGCAGCTGCCACGGCACGAGGTTCGAGTGGTGCTCCATCTTCGTGAGCACGATCTCGTCGCCCGCGCCGATGAACGCCCCTCCCCAACTCGACGCGACGAGGTTCACCGCCTCCGTCGTGCCGCGGGTGAAGACGATCTCCGCCGGCTCCCTCGTGCCGGCATGCGCCGCCACCGCACGGCGCGCGTCCTCGTATGCCTCCGTCGCCTCCGCGCTGAGCTGATGCACGCCGCGGTGCACATTGGCGTGCTCCTCGCGCAGGTAGCGCTCGACCCGGTTCAGCACACGGAGCGGCTGCTGTGAACTCGCCGCGTTGTCGAGATAGACCAGGGGGTGGCCGTTGACTTCCCGCGAGAGAATGGGGAACTGGGCCCGGATCGCCGCGAGGTCCCAGCCGTCCTTCTCCGAAGCCTCACCCGCATCGCGCCGGCCGGCCGCCTCCGAGGGGCCCCCGGACGCAAGTACGCCCGTCGCGGGCTTCGTACCGGTCATCTCCGCTGTCTCCGTCATCGGACCCCGGTCCTCGGCTGGGTCCCGCTCAGTCGAGGTCGACTTGGATGTCGTCCCCGTCGATCCGCACGTCGAAGCGTCGGACGGGCATGACCGCCGGGAGCGCCCTCGGCGCGCCGGTCGCAAGATCGAAGCGCGCCCCATGGAGAAGACAGGTGATCTCGCCCGCCTCGACCTCACCCTCCGAGAGCGGGAACTCCTCGTGCGAGCAGCAGTTCTCGAGCGCGTAGACCTCGCCCCCGCTCCGGATGAGGGCGATCGCCAGGTCCTCGGCCATCACCCCGCACGTCCCGTTCTCCGGCACGTCGCCGACCTTGGCCACCGTGACGAAACGGCTCATAGCCCGATCTTCTCCTCGATCGCTTCGCGAACGCGCGCGCGCACCCCCTCCATCGGCAGACGCCCCAGAACCTCATCGAAAAACCCGAACACGAGCAGGCGCTCGGCCTGTCGCCGCGTGAGGCCGCGGCTCATCAGATAGAAGAGTTGCCCGTCCTCCACCTGTCCGATCGTCGCCCCGTGCGAGCAGCGCACATCGTCGGCCTCGATCTCCAAGTTGGGAAGCGCGGAGGCGTGGGAGCCCTCACTCAGAAGCAGGTTGCGGTTCGTCTGATAGGCGTCCGTGAGCTGCGCTCCCTTGTCGACCCGGATCAGCCCGCGGAAGACGCTCGAACCCGCATCCGTCAGGGCCCCCTTGAACAGCAGATCGCTGTGCGCGTGCGGCGCCGCGTGATGCTGCAGCGTGTGATGGTCGAAGTGTTGGTCGGAGTCCCCGAACCAGAGCGCGAGCATCTCGCTGTCGCTCCCGGGCCCGTCGAGACGGCTTGTGACGTCCGCCCGCGAGAGGTCACCGCCCAGCGCGACATTGAAGGTCACGACACGGGAGTCGCGGCCCGCGTTGATGTGCTGCGTCGAGAACCGCTTCACGCCCCGGCCGAAACGCTGGAGCGCGACGTACTCGATACCCGAGCCTCCCTCCCCCGTGATCGTCGCCCCGTGAAGCGAGACCGTCTCCGCCTCGAGGTCGTCGGAGAGGAACTCGTCGATGACCGCGGCCCGGGCGCCCGACTCCCCGTACACGAACGAATGTGCAGAGGAGAGTGTCCCCGCCCGCTCGACGATGTGGAACGCGTGGATCGGCGCCGGCATCTCCACCCCGCGCGGCACGTGGAGGAAATAGCCTCCGCCCAGGAGGGCGAGGTGCAGCGCCCAGAGCTTCTCCTCCGCGGGGCCCGGTTGCGCCTCCAATAGCGCGCGTCTCAGCACCTCCGGATGCCGGTCCGCCGCGTCCCGGATCGAGCACAGGACCACGCCGCTCCGGGCTACCTCGGGTTCAAGCTCCAGATGCGCGACCCGCCCCTCCCGCAGCACGACGACGCCCGCGCGCTCCCCTGAGCGTCCGAGCACCTCGCGCACATCCGCCGACAGCGCTTCCGCCGTCGCGCGCGCCGGGACCACCGGCGTGAGCGCCTCGAAGCCGACCTTCGTGAGGTCCGTGTACCGCCATTCCTCCGACTTCTTCGTCGGCCAGGGAAGGGCGGCGAACCGTTCCCATGCGGCGGCCCGCGCCCCCGCGATCACTTCCGGCTCCGGCAGCCCGCCGGCCAGCGTATCGAAATCCGCCGCGGCCAGCGTCGACTCCGCCGGCCCGGCCGTCATCGTGCTCATATCCTGAGAATCCCTCGTCGTCGGTGTCCGGGAGCGGGAGTCGGGGCTATCCGACCGATCCTTCCATCTCCAGCTCGATCAGGCGATTCAGTTCGATCGCGTACTCGAGCGGCAACTCCTTGGCCACCGGCTCGATGAAGCCGCGCACGATCATCGCCATCGCCTCCGCCTCGTCGAGACCGCGGCTCATCAGATAGAAGAGTTGCTCGTCCCCGACCTTCGAGACCGTGGCCTCGTGCCCGATCGACGCCGTGTTCTCGTCGATCTCGATGTAGGGGTAAGTGTCCGTGCGCGACCGCTCGTCGAGCAGCAGGGCATCGCACTCGACGTTGGACTTCGCGCCCACGGCGCCGTCATACACCTTGCACAGTCCGCGGTAGGAGGAGCGTCCGAGCCCCTTCGAGATCGACTTCGAGGTGATCTGCGACGTCGTGTTGGGGGCGGCGTGGATCACCTTGCCGCCGGTGTCCTGGTGCTGACCGTCTCCCGCGTACGCGATGGAGAGGATCTCGCCGTGCGCGCGCTCTCCGACCAGATAGCAGGACGGATACTTCATGGTGAGTTTCGAGCCCAGGTTCCCGTCGAGCCACTCCATCTTCGCCTCCTCGTGCACCAGCGCCCGCTGCGTGACGAGGTTGTACATGTTGTTCGACCAGTTCTGGATCGTGGTGTACCGGAAGCGCGCGCCCTTCTTGACGACGATCTCGATGACGCCGGAGTGGAACGAATCCGTCGAGTAGACCGGTGCCGTGCAGCCCTCGATGTAGTGGGCTTCCGCCCCCTCCTCACAGATGATGAGCGTGCGCTCGAACTGGCCCATGCGCTCCGCGTTGACCCGGAAGTAGGCCTGGAGCGGGATCTCCACCTTCACCCCCTTCGGGATGTAGACGAACGACCCGCCCGACCATACCGCCGAGTTGAGCGCCGCGAACTTGTTGTCGTGCGTGGGAACGACGGTCGAGAAGTACTGCCGGAACAGTTCGGGGTGCTTCGCGAGCCCATCCTCGATCGACTCGAAGATCACGCCCTGCTCCTCCCACTGCTCCTTCAGGGAGTGGTAGACCATCTCCGACTCGTACTGGGCCCCGACCCCGGCGAGCGCCTTACGCTCCGCCTCGGGGATCCCGAGCTTCTCGAACGTGTCCTTGATTTCCTGCGGGACGTCGTCCCAGGACCGCTCCATCTGGTCCTGCGGCTTCAGGTAGAAATAGATCTCGTCGAGCGTGTCCTCGAGCCTCGAGAGATCGCCGCCCCACTTCGGCATCGGCTTCGAGTAGTAGACATCGAGCGCCTTGAGGCGGAAGTCGAGCATCCACTCCGGCTCTTCCTTGTGGTGCGAGATCTGTTGGACGATGTCGCGGGAGAGGCCGGGGACGGCCTTGAAGACGGGCTTGTCCTCCGTGACAAATCCGTACTTGTACTCGTCGAGTCCGAGTCCGGTGATCGTCTCGTTCTGAGGCATGATTCTTCTACCTTCCCTTACGGAGTCAGACAGCCGCCACGGGCTGCTGCTGGAGCCAGTCGTAACCCTCGGCCTCCAGCTTGTCGGCGAGCGAGGCGCCGCCGCTCTCCGCGATGCGACCCGCCATCATCACATGGACGACGTCCGGCTGGATGTAGTTGAGGATCCTCTTGTAGTGCGTGATGAGCAGAACCCCGAGCGCCTCGTCGGCTTCGGACAGGCGGTTCACTCCGCTGGCCACGATCTTGAGCGCGTCGATGTCGAGTCCGCTGTCCGTCTCATCCAGAACCCCGAGCGCCGGCCGAAGCACGGCCATCTGCAGGATCTCGTTCCGTTTCTTCTCGCCGCCGGAGAAGCCGTCGTTCACATACCGGGCCGCGAAGCCCGGATCCATCCTCAGCATCTCCATCTTCTCCGTGAGCGTGCGCTGGAACCCGAACACATCCATCTCCTCGCCCTCGCCCAGCCGCGAGCTCACGGCCGTACGCAGAAAATTGGCGATCGAGACGCCCGGGATCTCCGCCGGATACTGGAAGGCGAGGAAGATGCCCGCCCGGCTCCGCTCATCGGGCTCCAACTCGAGGACATCCTCCCCCTCGAACAGGATCTCGCCGGCCGTCACCTCGTAGGCCGGGTGGCCCGCGATGACCTTGGCGAGCGTGCTCTTGCCCGAGCCGTTGGGTCCCATCAGCGCATGCACTTCGCCACGCGCGAGGTCCAGGTCGACGCCGCGGAGGATTTCCCCGTCCTCGCCTTCGACTTTCGCCCGGAGTCCGCGTATCGACAGAAGCGGTTCTGACATTCGTGTCCTCTTGTGTTGCAAAAGGCCGGTCACCCAGGGGCGCCGGCCTGGAAAACGCAGCGATCGAATCAAGCTGAACCGATAACGATTATCGGCGAAACAAGGTACGCGGCGCACGACCCCTTATCAAGCCTCGTTGAGACCCGTTCTCAACTGGCGGCTCCTGCAGGGGCTGCGGCGCGACGGTAGGTTGGCGGCCATGAAAGCGGCCTACTTCGAACGACACGGCGGGCCCGACGTCATCCGCGTCGGCAACCTGCGCGAGCCGACGGCGGGTCCCGGTGAAGTGCTGATCCGCGTGCGCGCGGCGGGCCTCAACCACCTCGACCTCTGGACGCGGCGCGGCCTGCCCGGACTCACGCTGGAGATGCCGCACGTCGGGGGCTCCGATGTGGCGGGCGAGATCACGGTGACGGGGGATGGAGTGGAGGGTTGGGCCCCCGGCGACCGGGTCGCGGTGAATCCGGGCCTGTGGTGCGCCCGAGACGACTGCGAGTGGTGCGCCCGCGGCGAGCACCCCCTCTGCGCCTCCTACCGCATCCTCGGCGAGCACGTGCCCGGCGGCTTCGCGGAACTGGTCGCGGTTCCGGTGCGCAACCTGGTCCGGCTCCCCGACGGCTTCCCGTTCGCGACCGCGGCCGTCGCGCCGCTCGTATACCAGACGGCATGGCGCGGACTCCTCTCGCGTGGACGGCTGGCGCCGGGAGAGACGGTCCTCGTAACCGGGGCGTCCGGCGGCGTCTCCACCGCCGCGATCCAGATCGCGAAACACCGCGGGGCGCGCGTATTCGCGGTCACGAGCGGACCGCTGAACGTGCAGCGGGTGGAGGCGCTGGGGGCGGACCTCGTCATCGATCGTCTCGAGGAGGATTTCTCGCGGCGCGTGTGGTTGGAGACGGAGAAGCGCGGCGTCGACCTCGTCCTCGACAGCGTGGGCGCCGCGACGTGGGAGGGCTGCGTTCGCACCCTGGCGCGCGCGGGCAGAATGGTCGTGTACGGGGCGACGACCGGACCGCAGGGCACGCTCAACATCGCACGTCTGTTCTGGAGTCAGACATCGATCATGGGGACCACGATGGCGACGCGTGCCGAGTTCGAGGCCGTGATGGGGCTCGTGCTGGACGGTACCCTCACCCCGGTCGTCGACGACGTGTGGCCGCTGGACCGCGCGCGCGAGGCCCATGAGCGGCTGGAGGCGGGCGGAGTCTTCGGGAAGCTCGTCCTCGAGCCGTGACCCCGGCGCCGTGACGGCTCCCGGGCGCGCCGAGCGGTTCCGGAGCCTCGCGGAGACCGCCTTCGATGTCCTCGTCATCGGGGGCGGCGTTTCCGGCGCCGCCGTCGCGCGTGACGCGGCCCGCCGCGGTTTTCGCACCGCTCTCGTCGAAGCCGCGGATTTCGCGTGGGGCACGAGCAGCCGTTCTTCCCGCCTCGTCCACGGCGGCTTGCGCTACCTGGAGCACTTCGAGTTCGACCTCGTGTTCGAGGCGAGCCAGGAACGGCGGACCCTGCTCCGGATCGCGACCCACCTCGTGCGGCCGCTGGAGTTCCACTTTCCGATCTTTCGGGACGGCCGCATCGGCCGGACGAAGCTGGACGCGGGGATGTGGCTCTACGATGCGCTCTCGCTGTTCCGCAACATCGAGCGTCATCAGATGCTCGACACCGAGGCGATGCTCGCCCGCGAGCCCGGGCTGCGCACCGAAGGGCTTCTCGGCGGCGCGCGCTATTTCGATGCCCAGGTCGACGATGCCCGGCTCGTCGTCACGACCATCGTGGCGGCGGTCGAGGCCGGGGCGACCGTGGTCAACCGGGCCGAGGTCGTCCGTATCGACGCCTCGGACTGGCCGGGCCACCGGGCGCTGGTGAGAGATGCGGAGAGCGGACGGGAAGTGGGAGTCGACGCCCTTGCGATCGTCAACGCCACCGGCGCGTGGGCCGAACGGATGCTCGACCGCGTCATTGCGGGCCCGGCGGGGTCCCGCCCGGGGAGTGGCGCGACGTCCGCCGTGCGCATCCGTCCCTCGCGGGGGACGCACATCCACGTGGCGCGCGAACGGGTGGGTCACTCCGGTGCCCTGATCTTCGAAGCTCCCCAGGACGGCCGCGTGATGTTCGTCCTGCCGTGGCGGGAGGACCTGACCCTCATCGGCACGACGGACGAGTTCTTCGACGGCCGCCCGCACGAGGTCGCGGCCACCCCCGCGGACATCGCCTACCTGCTCGAGGCCACCCGTCGCCTGCTCCCCGCATCGAAGCTGGGACCGGAGGATGTGATCAGCGCCTGGGCCGGCCTGCGGCCGCTCGTCGCGCCGCCCGCGGACGGTGCCGAGGAGGGCGGCGTGTCGAGGGAGTTCGAGGTTCATCAGCATCCCCCGGGCGTCTTCACGCTGAGCGGAGGAAAACTGACGTCTCACCGGCACATGGCCGAGGCAACGATGGATCGCGTACAGGCGTTCCTTGCGCCGGCCGGCGTGAAAGCGCTTCGGAAGGTGGACACGGACAAGGTTCCGCTTCCCGGTGCGCGGTTCCGGGACCTGGACGCGCTTCGCGGCCGGATCCAGGAGCGCGCCCGCACGCAGGGACTCGGGCGCGCCTCCGCCGACCGCCTCACCCGCGCATACGGGACACGAGCGAACCGGGTCCTCGACCTTGTCGAGCGAAACCCGCGACTCGGCGAGAGGGTCGTCGCGGAGAGGCCGCACCTTCTGGCCGAAGCGGTGTATTCGGTGCGGAGCGAGATGGCCCTTCACGTGGAAGACATTCTCTTTCGGCGGATGCGGGTCGGCCTCGAGACGCGCTCCGGGACGCCGGAGGCGGCGCGCCGCGTCGCCGAAGTCATGGCCCCGGAGCTGGGCTGGACAGGCGAACGGCAGGCGGAGGAAATGAAACGGGCGCTGACATTCAGGGCCGTGGACGACGACGCGATCCGCGAGCTGGCGGCCCACGGGAAGGGGGTCCGCTGAACCGGCGGCCTTTCCGAGCAGGCCGCACTCTTTGCGCGCTTGTGTGGCTAACGGCGGCGTGCGCCCCGGTCGACGACACCCCCGATTCGTCCGGTGTCCCGCCCGATTCCGTGCCGTCCGACGCCGCCGCGGCGGTCGCCCCGCTCCCGGGCGAGGGTCCGACCCGCGAGTACCGGATTCTCCTCGTCAACCCGCTCGACGTGGACGCGTACGTCTTCGCCGCCGCAGGAGCCGGGAGCGTGGTGCTCGATACCGTGCCGCGTCGGGATTCGGTTCGCGTGAACATCCGCGTGCGCGCCGACCTCGTTCGCCTCGAGGCCCGGGATACGGAAGGCACGCTGCTGGCGGAGATCGACCTCGCGCTGGCCAGGGACACCCTCAACCGCTGGGCCATCGAGGCCGACGCACCCATCCGGCGTGTCACCATCGGACCGGAGAATTCGTTAAACGGCAGGAAGGCCTTATACTATGGGAGCGATCTGTGTCCGGATCCGGCTTTAGGTGCGGCGTTGGGTGCAGGGACGATGGAGGAGGGGGGACGCCATGAAGAAGTTCAGGATCGCGCTGGCGCTCGTCGCGAGTATCGCGATGATCGTCGTCGGGCAGCGTCAGGTGGGCCAGAAGGATGTGCGGACGCAGAAGGCCGACGTTCAGGGAGTCGATTCCGAGAACGAGGCCTTGTTCATCTAGCAGCCCGTGGCACGGCCGGCGGCCTCGCCGGTCTTTCCGTCTTAGGAGCCGTCGGGCACTCTCGCGTCGGACGGTGACGGAGCATGACAGGTGCGAGGCACCGGATGAATCCAGCTAGCAGCAGTATTGCCGTGGTGGTGTGTGCGGTGGGGCTCGCCGCATGCTCCGGAGAGAGCTTTGGCCCGTTGACCGGGTTCTCGGATTGCTCGCTCCCGCTCGCGAACTTCACGGACGCCGGCGTGGAGCGCTCGAGTATTCCGGCGCTCACGAATCCCGGAGTTGCCACGCGGCTCATCGCGCCCCACGTCGGCTACGTCACTCGCGGCGATCTCGTGATCGGGCTCGAATTCAACGGCCAGCCCCTCGCCATACCCCTGAAGCTCCTCTGGTACCACGAGGTTCTGAACCTGCAGGCCGAAGTCGATCCGGCCGACCCGAATGCGACGGGAGAACGGCTCACGATCACCTACTCGCCGCTGACGGGGTCGGTCAGCGTCTTCGATCCCGAGCCGAGCGGCACGCCCGACTTCGCGGTGTCCAACTACGTTCTCGACAACAACCTCGTGATGGACGACGGCTCCGGGACGCTCTACCCCCAGTTGACGCGCTCCGCCACGTGCGGCCCGCGGGACGGCAGCAGCCTGACGCGCGTGCCGTACGAGTTGATGCTGTACGGGGCCTGGCTCCAGATCTTTCTGGACACGTGGGTCGCGACACGCGCGACGGGGCACGACTTCCTCTACACGCTCTACCCGTACGGGAACTATCGGGACCCCGACAACGCCTTGCTCTTCTATCCGACTTCCGCCCCGATCGATCCTCGCCGAAAGCCGAAGGAGCGCGTGGTCGGCGTCCCGGCGGGAACCGGCGGCATCGCGTTCGCCATCGCGGACCTGAGAGAAGTCGCGGCCCGGGACCAGGAAGGTCAGAACACGTTCGTCTGGGCCGCGAGTGCGAGGGCGGGTGGAGAGCCGATCGTCGCGTTCTGGAACTCCAGCGCTCAGAGCGCGAGAATCTACCGGGCTCGAGCCAACGGGCGGCCGCTCACGTTCGAGGTCGTCGACGGTCGCCGACAGGACGTGGAGACGGGGAGCGTGTGGAATTTCGCGGGAGAGGCGGTGGAGGGACCGCTGGAGGGGGAAAAACTCGAAGCTCACCCCGAGGCGTACCACGCTTTCTGGTTTGCGTGGGCGGCCTTCCAACCGGACACGGAGGTGTGGGTCGCTCCGGTTCCTCTCACGGGTTCCGCGGATTTCGTGCCGGCGGACGACACGGCGCTGCTGCCGCCGGATCCCGACCTGGTGAGACGGCGTCCGCACTGAGTTGCGCCGGCGCCTCACCGCTCTCGGCGCTGACGCAGGGGTTTGCCACGGACCGCTAGGGCAACGCGGGCATCGGGTACTTCTCGAGCCAGGCGAAACCGAGTTCGTCGCTTCGGACCAGGTAGGCGCTTTCCGCTCCGAAGGCGACGAGCCGCCGGTCCGCGGGCAATTCCGCCTGGGCCACTCGCTGCCCGCCCGCGTCGAACACATCGTAAAGGTGCGCTTCCCCGGCGGGCACATGACGCCGGACCCACGCCCGGCCTTCCGCATCGACCGCGACCGCCCCGGCCGGAATGACCGGCTTCACATCCGGCCACTCGAAGTCGGAGGGATCCGCATTACTCGCGCCGGAAGGCGCTCGGCTCATGGACATCCGCATCCCGCTCCCATCGTCCGCGGCCTCGACACGCAAACCGCCGCCGAGTCCCTCGAGCCACTCATCCTGGTCCGCCCGCCGCACCCGCACGGGCTCGTAGGGTATCTCGGGCCCCCGCGTGACCCCGCCCGCGGGGTCCAGCCACTCCAGCCGGTAGCCGTCCGCGCGCGCGACCGCCACCCGGCCGTCCCAGGCCACGTTCCACGCATCCTGGTTGGAGAACGGCACGGGCCGGATGTTCACGCTGCGGTTATTCGCGTCGCCCGACTCCACGCGCGTCTGCGCCGCAAGCCGGATCCGGCCGACCTCGGAGATCTCGCCCGTCGCCGGATCGAAGCGCGCCACGGCCGCCGAATCCGATGTCCCCGCCATCCCGTCGAGTCGCCGCTGGAAGAAGATCCCGCCTTGGCGGTCGGTCCCGACCGGAATCATCATCGTCATCCCGGTATTCGGCGCTCCCTGAGCGATGGGCCACGTCTCCCCGAAGCTGAGGTCGGCTTCGATGCGGGTGAGCCGCGCGTTGCCGAGATCGACGAGGAGCGACGCGCCATCCGGAAGCGGGAAGAGACCGTCCGGCGTCCGATACTCCTGCGGACCCTGGCCCGTGTTCGTCAGCGTGTCCGCGCCGCTCCCGGGCATCCACGCGATGACCGCGGCGCCGAAGCCATCCGCTATGAGTACGCGGCCGTCTGCCAGTTCGCGTACGCCACGCATGGAACCAAGACCATCCTCGAAGGTCGAGGCCGCCATCCCGAACGAAACCCGCGGCGTCTCCTGCGCCTCCGCCACGCAAACCGCCGCCGGCGACAGCGTCATCGCCGACAGCGCAACGCGGATCACGCCGGAACTCCGTGCTGTGTTCGTCATCGATTTCCCACCAGTCCCCTTACCAGTTCTCTTCGGGCTCGTCCCACGTCTGGGCCCAGAATTCGTCTTCCTCGGCCCTCGCCAACTCGAGATCCACCGGTTCGACGTCTTCCGCGTCGACGCGGCCCACCGTCTCGATGCGCCGCACGATCTCGTCCGTGACGCCGCTACGGGTCTGGCGGCGCAGCCGGCTCCGGAGTCTCCAGCCGGCCACCGCCACGATCACGGCGAGTGCCACGAATACGTATCCGATCACCGCCCCTCGCGGGTCCTGGGAGAAGCCGCGGCAAGTCGTCCGCCGGCCCTGTGCCCGCAAGGTGCCGCTAAGCTAGAGCCCCAGCCAGTGTTCGAACTTGACGAGGAAGACGTTGGTGGAGGGGATCCGGGCGATATCCGCCAGATCTTCCCCGAAGCGGAAAGCGCCGTCGTTGCGGAACGACTGCTGGTCGCGGCTCCAGACGAGAAACACGGTCGATCCGGGTCGATACTGCCAGCGCAGGACCAGGTTGGAGCGGAAGGACTTCACGTTGAAGTCGGGGTCCGCGAAACCGAAGTCCGCCTTCCCGTCCCGGTCGGCGTCAACCTGGTAGAGCCCGAAGCCGTTCGCCTCCAGGCGCCGGATCTCGTTTTCCCCGTATGTCCGGAAGCGATTGGAGAAATCGGACGCCCGTGGATCATCGACCTCCATGAAACGGTCGTAGCTCCCCGCGCTCACGAAGGGCTGAGCGTAGAACTGAAGCGAAAGATCCGGGCTGAACGTGTAGTTCAGGCGCGTCGTGATCGAGATCGTCTGCTGGCTCAGGCGCGCGAACACGTAGTGCGCTCCGTCGGAAGCATCGGGCCGCGAGACGAACTGCCACGCCCGCTCGTTCCACTGCACGCTCGGGCCGATGTTGAACTGGAGGCGGCTCGACGGCTGGAGCATCACGTTCGGCGACACGCCCAGGCGGCGGGTCGCGGTGCTGTACTCTCCTCCGGCGTTGAAGACGGCCCCGAGGCGCACGGGCTTTCGGGAGTCCGTGAACACCCCGCCCCAACTGCTCCACTGGCTCGGCTGGTAGAGCGCGGGGCCTCCGCGCAGCGCCGTCGTGGCGAGTCCCGCCCACTCCTGATTGAACCCGGCGAAGCCGCGCCAGAAGTTCTTGAGCTGGAAGTTCCCGTTCACGTTGCCGCCCGTGAACTGCCGTTCGCCGCGGAATGTCCAGCCGGACCACGTCGCCGCGTTCACTCCCCAGTTCCGAAACGGCCCCTGCGGCCGGAACTGCTCGTAGTTCACCCACACCGCCCCGACCCGGTAATCCGCGTTCTGCTGGAATCCGAGGTCGTTCGATTCGAAGCCGGGCGACCGGTTCTCGCCGAACAGCCCGTAGCGCCAGTTTCCGCCTCCGACCTTGGAGAAATTGATCGTCGACGTGCTGCCCGAGAGACGCGTGCGGGTGGGGTCCAGTCCGTGCCTGGAGTCCGGGCTCTGGAAGTAGTGGACGGAGGAACGCTGGATGCGCTCGATGGCCTCCGGGCTCCCGCTCACGGTGCTCCCGATCACATGGCCGCTGATCTCGTAGTTGCCGCTTCCGAACCGATGCCGGAAGTCGATCCCACCCGTGTACGCCTGGTCCGCCAGGAAGGCGAGCGACCCCCCGGCGTCCAGGCGCCGGTTGGTGGCGGTAGCGATGAGGCCGACGGCGCTCTCCCCGTCGCGGAAGTCCCGGATGACCCGTCCGACCGCGTAATTCGTCACCGGTTCCACCAACTGCTCGCCCAGCGTCCCCTGCGGGGTGGAGAACTGCGCCATCTCGTTCGACGTGAGCGCGTCGAGGAAACCGATCGACCACCCGTTCGCCGTCTTTCCGGACAGCTTCGCCGCGCCGAGAATGCTCGTCGCCGCCGGCACGTCGCGGTAGTCCGCCGGGCTCGTCACGGATCCCTGGGGCGTCCGCCCGATGCGGCGGCTATAGAAGAGCGACTCGTTGTTGTCATCGCCCCCACCGAAGGAGAAACCGAAGATGTCCGATCCCTCCTGGAAGAACGGCCGCTTCTCGGGAAAGAACGTCTCGAACGCCGAGAGGTTCACGACGGACGGATCCGCCTCGACCTGCCCGAAGTCGGGGTTTACGGTGACGTCGAGCGTGAGGTTCTCCGTGATTCCGTACTTCAGGTCGCCTCCCACCGTCTGGCGCAACGCCGTGGCCGTGTAGAACGGATCGGCGGCGGTGCCCGGCGCCCGAGTCGCGGAGGAGAGGACATAGGGCCGCACCTCCAGATTGCGGCGCGGCCGGAGGCCCTGAAGATCGCGCAGCGTGCCGAAGGCGGAGACGACCCGCGAGCCATCCTCCGGCAGGGGCGACCACACGCTCGATTCCTCCAGGCGGGCGATCTCGCGCCGGAAGTTGATGCCCCACGTGCTTTCGGCGCCGTCTTCGGAGGATCCGGCGAACCGGAGTTGCGAGAGGGGGATCCGCAGTTCGGCGGTCCAGCCCGTCTCGTCCGTGCGCGTCGCGCTCTCCCACACCGCGTCCCAATCGTCGTCCGCCTGCGTATCGGAGAACAGCAGGCCGTCGCTCTGGACGCCCGCCACGCTCACGGAGAAGCGGAATGCGGTCCGGTGATCGAAATAGCTGTCGAAGGAGACATGAAAGGCGTCCGTCGTCACCTGTTCATCGCGGCGCGCGAGCCGGCGAATGATCCCGCCGGGATCGCGGTCGTACATCCGCGCGCCGACGTAGACGGCGTCGTCCGTATAGAGCACTCGAACCTCGGTGCGCTCGCTGGCGGGCTCCCCCGGGTCGGGCCGGAACTGAACGAAGTCGCGGGCAGTGGGCGCCCCGCTCCAGGCGGCTTCATCCAGCCGTCCATCGATCTGCGGCGGCTCCGTCGCCCGGATCGCCCGGAGCGCCGGGGCCGCGGCGGCCCGCGCGTGCGTCTCGCCGCCGATGACGGAGTCCTGCGCCGCAAGCGGCGCGGCCAGGCCCAACAACAGCAGGAATGCCGCCAACCGGCGCACCGGGGCGGCGGAATCTATCAGAAACAAGGAGAACCTCAACGTGACCTTCCTTAGGCAGCCCGAACCCGAAACGTTGCGAAGTAGGACGCGTCGAGCCGTCGAAAGGTTGCGGCGCGTCGCATCCCTGGCCGGAACGAGGTTGCCAGGGAAAAAGTTGCAGCGGGTCAGCCGCCCGCGTCGGCCTCCAGGCGGGCGATATCCGCCTCGGACGCGATGTAGCCGAATCCCGCCCAGCCGGAGCCCTCGAGAATGCGGCGGTACATCTCCGCCGCCCGCGCCTCGCGGCCGTTGTAGAGGTGCCAGGTCGCGACCCCGTAGGCCACCGCTACGCCCGCCGGATCTCCGCTCTCGGGATCCCACAGCTCGTCGGCATCGAGTTCCCCCCTGTACATGAGGAGGAGCCGGTGATAGCTGGTATTCTCGATAACATCGAGTTCCGCCGTCACCGGTTCGAGGACGGCCGCCGCCTCGGCGTCGCGGCCCAGACGGCGGAGCGCCATGTACCACCAGTGCGAGATGGCCACGAGCTGGTCGGGGTTCGTCGTGACCGCCATGTAAGCCTCGTACGACGGCAGCGCGCCCGCGAAGTCGCCCTGCAGGTAACGGGCCAGGGCGAGGTGGTAGTGGATGTTCGACTGCAGCGTGCTCGTCGGGATGCCGCGAGCGTTGGGCTGGCCGTCCGGCTCGACCTCGTCCTCCTCTCCTCGCACCAGGTCCGCGGCGTGGGAAAGGTCCTCGATCGCGCGATCGAACTCTCGCACGCTGATCCAGCGGTGGCCCCGGTGGCGGTACATCCGCGCGTCGTCCGGGTACTTCTCGATCCCCTCCGAGAAGATCTCGATCGCGTCGCGAAAGGCCCCCGTGTACCCGACGCGCCGTCCGAGCCAGATGATCGCGTCCGCATCATCCGGATCCGCGTCGTAATCGGCTCGGGCGACTTCGATGTCTTGCGCCTGCTCGGCCGAAGCGGGGGAGATCGCCTCCGCCCCCTCCGGGAGTCCGTCTCCGGCAGCCGACGTTTGTGCCTCGTCCGCCGCCTCCCCGCAGGCCGCAAGGCAGAGTGCGACCATGAGGGCGCGGAGTTCCATTCGATAGCGTTTCATCGTTTTCCTCGGGAGAGGGGTTTCCGCGGCTCGCAAAACCCGGACCGGATTGCGAGCGTACGGCGGACTGCGAGAATCCAACATCAAGCCGGACTCACGGCCGCGCCGCAAGGGAGGTGGACATGACCGAGGAACACAGAGTGCCGGGTGAGAACCTCGTCCGGAAGATCAAGGAGATCATCCGGGAGGGGAACGTCCGCCGCATCTCGATCCGGAACGAGGACGGGAAGGAGCTCATCGAGGTGCCGCTCTCCATCGGCGTAGTGGGCACGTTGATGCTGCCCGCCTGGGCGGCGATCGGCGCCATCGCCGCGCTCGTCACGAACTGCTCGATCGTCGTCGAACGCGACGAACCCGAGGGAGAAACGAACCAATACCCGGTGTCCGCCGACGACGAGGGCGACGGATAAGCAGCCCGCGGGGTCTTGCCACGGACTGCTGAGCGGGGCATCGGTCTCGGCAACTCGGAACTTGTCGACTACCTTGAAGAAGCGGCGTCTTCACGAGGATGCCCGATCCAACATTAGCGAAACGTGGAGTGCCAGCGGGCGGGAGCCCCGGCCCCACTTCAAAACGGACGGAGGGTTCATGAAGAAGCGTTTGCTTACGTTGTTTGTGCCGGTTGTCGTCGCGGCGGTTGTCGCAGGCTGCGGCGGCGACGACATGGTGGAGCCGGAGCCGCCCGACGTCGCGGGGCCGCCGGACGTCTCGGGCACCTACAGTCTCGTATCCCTGACCGGTGTGATCACCCAGGGGGCGACGATCGGACCGCCGATCGCCGTGGGGACGGCCATGCTGACGCAGAATCCCGGAACGGGCGACAGTGCGACCGGCTCGATGTCCATGACCCTCACGGTGACGAACCCGCTGAACGGCGAGGTGACGACAATCGAGGACCAGGGGACGTTTACGCTACGGACGGACGGAAGCTGGGAGTTCTCGGGCCAGCTGCAACAGAACATCGGCACGTACACGCTGGCGGGGAACGTTCTAACCGTCCAGGTGACGGAGCCCCCGGCGGCCGTCGCGACTACGATTTGGCAGCGGCAGTAGCGGCCGGGATCCGACGACGTCTCACGGCAGGCGCCGCGCTCGCCTTCTTCTACACGCGCGCGGCGCTCGCCTCCTTCTACGCGCGGGCGGCGTTCGTCTCCTTCTACGCGAGCGCCCCGCTCGCCGCCCAGGCCCAGGACGCCATCGTACGCGGCCGTGTCCTCGACGCGGAAACGGGCGCACCGCTCGCCGGCGCCACCGTGCTCATCCGCGACACTCCGTTGCGTGCGACCACGCGGCCCGATGGCGGTTTCGCGATCCCCTCGCCGTCCGATGGGGCCTACACGCTGATCGTGGTCGCGGATGGTTTTCGCGCCTCCGAACGTCGAATCGAGCCCGAGGCGTCCGGAGAACTCAGCATTCTGCTCGAGCGCCGGCTGTTCGACGTTCCCGAGTTGACCGTGACGGCGAACCGATCCGCCGCCCGCCCCGGCGAAGCCCCGGTGAGCGTTGCCGTCATGAGCGGCGACGAACTCGGCAACCGCGACATCGTGACGCTCGACGAAGCGCTTCCGTTCGCGCAGGGTGTGATCTTCAATTCCGGCCAGATGGACATCCGCGGCGCCACCGGTCTGGCGCGGGGCGTTGGGAGCCGCGTTCTCATGCTCCTCGATGGCCACCGCGTGCTCTCCGGCGTGGGCGCATCCATCGATTTCAGCGGTCTGCCCGTGCTGGACGTGGACCAGATCGAGATCGTGAAGGGTCCGCATTCCACGCTGTGGGGGACGAACGCGCTGGGCGGCGTCGTGAACGTGATCACGAAGCGGCCATCCGCGGCGCCCGAGACCATCGTGCGCGGGTACTTCGGCCTCTTCGACACGCCGGCCCGACATTCGTTCACCGACGAGCGGCTGAGCAGGGAAGGGATTGCGCTCCAACATTCCCGGCGCCTCGGCGATGTCGGCACCACCCTGTACGTCGCGCGCGAGGAATCGGACGGGTTCCGGCAGAACGGCGCGCTGGAACGCTGGAGGGTGCGGCTCAAGACCGTCTTCCCGGCGGAATCCGCCAATCCGTGGGAGATCTTCGTCAACTGGACGCGGAAGGACGAGGAGGAGTTCTTCACCTGGCTGTCGGCGGATCGTCCGCTGGAGGTCGATCCGACGGAACTCGGGGACTGGATTCGGTCGGACGACCTCGTCCTCGGTGTGACGGCCAATCCGATCGTCACGCCGAAACATCGCGTGCAGATACGCCCCCACATCTACCACGCGCGGAACCAGAACTACTTCCACGACAACGAGGACTTCCACCGCTCGACGCGCATCGGCACCGATGTCCAGTGGTCTCTCTTCCCCAACCGGTCGCACGCGCTGACGATCGGGGCGGAAGGCGCTTTCACCGGCGTGACCTCGAACTTCCTCGCGCCGTCGCCCGATGTGACGGACCTCGCGCTATTCGCGCAGGATGAGATCACGTTCTCGGACCGGGTTCGCGGCTCGGTGGGCCTGCGACTCGACTACCACAACGCCTCGGCGGCGATGGAGGACCGGTTCGTCAATCCGAAACTCGGGATCGTCTACGAGGCGAGCGACCGGTTGAGCCTTCGGGGGTCCCTCAGCCGCGGATACCGGGCGCCGAGCGTGTCCGAGCAGTTCACTTCGACGACCCAGTTCGGCTTTCGAGTCATCCCCAATCTCGAGTTGCGGGGAGAGTCCGCCTGGGCCCGGGAGGTCGGGGCGACCGTGCACGTGAGCGATCGCGTCTGGCTGGACGCCGGACTCTTCTGGAGCGACTACACGGATCTCATCGAACCGTCGCCGGCGCCCAACAACGTGTTCGTGTTCCAGTTCCGCAACGTCGCCGAAGCCATGGTGCGGGGAGTCGACGCGGGCCTGCGGATCGGCGTGATTCCGACCCGCCTCGACCTCAACGCGAATTACACTTTCCTCGATACCCGGGACGACCGGACCGGGCGCGCGCTCCCCTACCGGTCGCGCCACAACTTCACGGCCACGGCGTCCGGCTGGAGAGGCGCGGTCGCGGTCGACTTCCGCCACCGGAGCCGCGTGGAGCAGGTGCTCGCCTTCCCGCTCGACGAGCGTAGCGCCATCAACCTCGTCGACCTGCGCGTGCGCGCCCAGATTCTGGGGACCCGCGTGCAGGCGAAGATCGAGAACCTGTTCCAGACGACCTACGTGGACGTGCAGGAACGGAGTCCGGGACCCACCCGAAGCTTCCGCCTCACCGTAACTCCCCGCTTCTAGTACGCCCGTGGCTTGCGGAAATCCCGGCGCCCGCCGGTTGGCCGGCACGCTGTTCGCAGCCTGCGCGTTGGCGGCCTGCGAACCGTCGCCGCCCCCTGACGCGGCCGGCGACGTCACCCGGGACCGCCTGCTGGCGACGGACACCGTCCCGGCGGAGTGGCTGACCTCCGGCCGGGATTTCGGGGAAACGCGGTATTCGCCGCTCGGGCGCATTCGTCATGAACGCGGCCGCCGTGGGTCTCGCCTGGGAGTATCCGTGGCAGTCCCACGTCGGCTCCGTGCACTGGGGGCTCGAGGCCACCCCAGTCGTCGTCGACGGCGTCATGTATTCGCCGGGACCCTGGGGCAGCGTCGCGGCGCTCGACGCGGCGACGGGCGAACCGGTGTGGCGCTACGACCCGCAGGTCGACCCGAGCTACACGCGAAAGGGCTGCTGCGGCCCGATCAACCGCGGACTGGAGGTGTGGGAAGGCCGCGTCTACGTCGGCACCTTCGACGGCTGGCTGGTGGCGCTCGAGGCGGCGACGGGCGAGGAGATCTGGCGCGTCGACACCTTCATCGACCGGTCCCTCTCCTACACGAGCACCGGGTCGCCGCAGATCGCCGGTGACGTCGTGGTCCTCGGCAACGCCGGCGGCGACTTCGGCGTGCGCGGGTACATTACGGCCTACGACGTCGAGACCGGCGAGGAGGCGTGGCGCTTCTTCACCGTTCCCGGCGATCCGGGCGACGGCTTCGAGCACCCGGAGTTGGAGGCGGCCGCCGCGACATGGGATCCCGATTCGGCCTGGGAGGGAGGACTCGGGGGCACCGTGTGGGGAGAGATGGCGTACGATCCCGCGCTCGATCTTCTCTACGTGGGCACGGGAAACTCCTACCCCTACCCGATCTGGCACCGAAGCCCGTCGGGCGGCGACAACCTCTACCTCGTCTCCATCCTCGCGATCGATCCGAAGACGGGTCGCCTCGTCTGGCACTACCAGACGGTGCCGGCCGAGATCTGGGACTACACCGCGACGCAGAACATCATCCTGAGCACGGTCACGATCGACGGCCGCCCGCGCGACGTCCTGCTCCAGGCTCCGAAGAACGGCTTCTTCTACGTGCTCGACCGCGCCACGGGCGAACTTCTGCAGGCGGAGAACTTCGTGACCGTCACCTGGGCACACGGGATCGATCTCGAGACGGGTCGGCCGATCCCGAACCCCGCCGCGGACTATCGCGACGAACCGCGCGTCGTTTTCCCCTCCTCCGCGGGTGGGCACAACTGGCAGCCGATGTCCTTCAATCCGGAGACGGGCATCGCCTACATCCCCGCCCGCGAACAAGCCATGCTGTGGCGCTCGCTGGCCGAGTTCGACCATCGCCCCGAGGTCGCGTACGAAGGCTTCACGGCCTCCTGGCCGCCGTTCCCCGAGGAGTTCGCGCACCTCGCCGACGGTCTTCCCGATATCGGCCCGAACGAGTTTCTTCTCGCGTGGGACCCCGTCGCGGGGCGCGAGTTATGGCGGGTTCCGCGCGGCAGCATGTGGAACGGGGGCACTCTCGTAACGGGCGGGAACCTCGTCATCCAGGGGACGGCGGCGGGGACGCTCGACTTCCATCAGGCCGACACCGGCGCGCGCATCCACAGCATCCATCTCGGCACCGGCGTCATGGCGGGGCCCATGACGTACGAGGTCGACGGCGTGCAGTACATCGCGGTCATGGCGGGCTACGGCGGGCCGAGGGGCTCCGCCTATCCGCTCGGCTCGGCGGCGTACGACTACGACAGCGCGGGGCGGCTGCTCGTCTTCAGGCTCGATGGCCGGGAGGTGCCGCTACCCCCCGCGCAGATCGTGCCGACCACGCCGGAACCGCCGGATCTCGCACTCGACGCGGCCAGGGTCCGGCGCGGGGCGGAACTCTTCGGGATCCACTGCGGCATCTGTCACCGGGCCTCGGACGAACACCTCTCCGCCTATCCCGATCTGCGCCGCATGGATGGCGGCGCGTGGGAGAGTTTCGACGCCGTGGTGCTGGGCGGCGCGCTCGCCGTGAACGGCATGGCGGCCTTTGGCGACCTTCTCTCGATGGAGGACGTGACCGCGATCCGGCACTATCTCACGAGCGAGCAGAGGCGCCTGTGGGAGGCGGAGTCGGCCGGGGCGGGTCGGTAGGTCCCTCCGCTTTCATCACGTCGAGTTCGACCGTCCGCTTCAGGTCCCGGTTGATGAAGATCGGAAACGTGTACCCGCCGTACTTCTGAAACGTCAGGTTGCTGATGCCCACGACGTGATTGAAGGTGGCCGCCTTCCCCGGCGGGGCCTGAACGGAGAACCCGCCGGTCACCTTGAACAGTTCCTGCCCGTCCTCGTCCATGCACCGGATTTCGAGTTCGTGCTGCCGGTCGGTTTCGGACGGCTCGGCCCGGATCCTCAGGACCAGTTGCATGGATGGGTGGGTTACCGGCATGGCCCCGGCGTACAGCGTGTCGAAGAGGCCCATGAGATTGAGCTTGCCGTCGCTCGAGGTATTGGCGGCGTCGGCCAGTGTAGCCAGCACGATTTCCATTCGTCGGTTCTCCAGTAGGAAAGAAACAGCCCGCGATCGGAGCGTCAGCCGAAGATGCCGCCGACGATTTCGAGGATCGCTTCGAACACGCTGGCGGCCGCATCGCCGACGGCGTCGAGCGCGGCCGGCGCCGCTTCCGCAGCGGCCGCCACGGCGTGGCCGGCGACGTGCGCGCCCACGAAGACGAGGTCCGGCGCCCAGAAGAGCGTCTCGAACAGGACATCGGCGCCGGTGTCCGCGGTGCGCGCGACGGCGCCGTCGCGTCCCCGCCGCGCGACGAGCCTGTCCCTCTCCATCTTCCAGATCGCCTCGAGTTCGTGGTGGTCGAACCATACGCCCTTGCATCGCTTGCAAACGTCCAGCGTCAGCGACGATTGGCGGACCTGCAGCATCCGCGTGTCGCAGGCGGGACAGTTCAGGCGGGTCTTCGCCCCGCACGCGGCGCATGCAGGCGCGTCGCGGTCCACGAATGCGCGGCAGGAGTGACACTGGGCCCGGTGCCGCTCCTCCCGCGCCGGGATCTGCGCCCACAGCGACTCGGGCCGCTCGGAACGGAGGCGCTGCACCTCTCCCAACTCGAACCACATGCCGCCGCAACGGGCGCAATGGTCGAGCGTCAGCGGGCCCGAGGCGTCTCCGGCCCCGGTCCCGAGCGACGTCTTCTCCATCTTGGCCCCGAGACATACGGGACACGGCCAGCGCGTCTCGCTCACGACCGCGGCTCTCCCCTCACGACTCGAGAAGCCCGCGCGCGGTGTCCTTCTCCGACAGGTGTCGCACGTCGTGGAACGTGTACACGAGCAGGCCCGAGTCCGTGATCTCGATCTCGGCCATCTCCCGCGCCATCAGTTCGTTCAGGAGTTCCTCGGCCGTCGTCGTCGGCACCGCAAGTTCCCCGGCGACCTCGACCGCCGTCAGCCTCCCGCCGTGGCGCCCGGCCATCTTCAGGACCTCCGCCTCGAGCGTGTCGCGGCGGAGTTCCTCGCGTCGGTGTTCGATGCGGCGTCCGATCCCGAAGTGGCGTGCCAGGAGCAGGCCGCCGCCGGCGGCGGGCAGTCCGGCCGCGATGAAAAGCGCGAAGAGGGTTCTCAAGGCGAGCGGATCCGCGCCCGAGCGAAGGAACCCCACGACCATGAACAGCGCCAGCCCGAGGAGAACGACGCCTCCGATGAGCTTTCCCACTGCGTCAGGCCCCGACCGCGACCACGCTCACGCGGGGTCGCCCTCGTACACGAAGCGTTCGACCGCGCCGTGGATCCGCGACACGGTCACGTCGCTCGGCGGAAGCGTGAACCGGCTCACCACGAAGGTCACGATGAAGTTCACCAGCAGTCCCCACACGCCGCCGTGCAGGCCCAGGGGATGGGGGACGAAGATGAGCGTGACGCACAGCGTCGCGAGACCCGCCCCGATGCCCGCGATCACTCCGGCCTTCGTCGTCAGGTGTCGGCCCGGGAAGCAGACCCCGAGGACGGCCGGCATCAGTTGCAGCGCCCCGGAACCCGACAGGGCCACGAGTTGCACGAGGAAATCGAACGTGCTCACGGAGAGGAAATACCCGACGGCGAGGAGCGCCACGACGATCAGCCGACCGATGAGGATGTAGTGATTCTGGCTCGCGCCGGCGCGGATGTAGCGCTGGTACACATCGCGCGTCAGCACCGTCATGTTCGCATGCAGCATCGAGTCGAGCGTGGACATCGCCGCCGCCGTCGCGCCGGCCAGAATCGCGCCCGTGAGCCAGGCCGGGGCGTACGCGAAGAGCATCTCCGGGAAGATCCGGTCCGGAATCGCGATGTCCGGCATCACCAGTGCACCGCCGAGGCCCACGAGCGCCGCCGGGATGTAGAGCGTCATGAGGTAGATCGGCGTCGTCGCGCCCAGCAGCTTGATCGTGCGGGCGGAGACCGCGGTGTAGTAGCGGATGAAGAGGTGCGGCTGGAAGATGATCCCGAACGACAGCACGACGATCATCCCGAACCACATCCCCGGCGTGAAGAACCCCTCCGGCCCCGGAAGCGTCAGCAGATCGGGCCGCTCCGCCGCCACTTGCCGCCACAGCTCGAACGGTCCGCCGAACAGCTTGAAGGCGAGCACGAGGGCGCCCGCCCACACGGCGACGTACATCCACACGCCCTGGATCACGTCCGTCCAGTAGACCGCGCGCAGTCCCCCCGCGATGAGGTAGCCCGCGGCGACCACGAGCAGGATCAGCGTCCCCAGTTCGAACGAGATCCGGTCGCCGGACGCCACCGAGAGGATGTAGCCCAGCCCCACGGCCTGGACCTGGATGTAGAGGATCGTGAACAGCACCGACACGATGGCGGTCACGACGCGCACGGCATCCGACTCGTAGAAGTCCGCCAGGAGATCGGCCGGCGTGATGTAGCCGAACGTCTTCCCCAGCGCCCAGATCCGGCTCCCGAGCACGTAGGTGATCCCGCCGACGAGCACCGTCCACGCGCCTGCCGCCCAGAACCCGATCCCGTGCGTGTAGAAGAAACCGCCCGAGCCGAGGAAGGCGAACGCCGAATGGTAGGTCGCGACGACCGTGAGATAGAGGACGATGAACCCGGCCTTCCGTCCGTAGAGGAGGAAGTCCTCCAGGTCCACCGACATGCGCCGGTTCGCGATCGCCCCCAACACGATGGTGGCCAGGAGATACACGAAGATGAGACCGGTCGCGACGACCCAGGCCTCCATCAGAGCCCTCGCCTCTGCACCTGGATCAGTACGCCGATGAGGAGGATGTAGACGACGAGCAGGTACACGTAGAGGAAGGGCAGGCCGCCGATCCACGGCTCCACGCGGTTGCCGATCCAGTACACGAGCGGCGGTTGCGTGAACGCGAACAGGACGAGGAAGAGGGCGACGAGCCGGCGGCCCGTCGGCGTTCGCGGCAGGAAGTGCGACCGGAAGCGTGTCATGACCGCCAAACTATTGGCCGGTCCGCACCAGCGGCCAGCCGTGGCAATCCGGCGTCAGCGGTCCGCGTCCTCGCCCACGATCGTCACGTCGAAGCGGTCGAGCACGAGGTCGATCGGATTCGCGATCGTGAGCCGGCCGTCGCCGGCGAAGAGCAGCGCGACCGGCTTGCGGTCGTCCGGGCCGGCGTTCCGGTCGCGGTCCAGATCGCGCGCCACGATCAGGGAGCCGGAATCGCCGCCCTTGCTGAAGTTGCAGCACACCATGATCTGACCGACAAAGCGGGCCACCTGCGACCCGGCCGACCCGTAGGTCACGTTGATCGACGCGTTGACCGCCTCCACTTCCCCGACCGTGAGGCGCGTCGTCCGCCCGTACTTCTGGACCCCCAGCCCCGGCTTCGCCGCCATCGTCGTGCTGCGCGGCGACCCATAGCCCCCCACCGGCGTCTCCGGCAGCACTTCGTCCGTGCGCGCGATCGCCGCATCGATCCGGTTCGACGCAAACGGCGACAGAGCCACCGGCTCGAACTCCGTCAACGTGCCGATCGCGTCGCCCGGATCCGAGCCGCCATCGACGGGGCCCGGCTGCAGGAGAACGTCGCCCACCTGTCCCTCGCCGCCCGGCACGAACACGTGCCAGTTGCTGAGTGCGTACCGGCGTTCGCCATCGGTCACGACGGCGCCGATCGTGCCCGCCGTGGAGCGGGTGTGCCCCGTGGACACGCCCATGGGCACCGGCCGATCGAAGCGCCCCGTCGGCACCGGCCCTTCGTCCGACGCAACCGGCGCGACGGGCTCGGGCGGCAGAACGCGGAACGGGCCGGCCGGCTCGACGGTGACCGGGAAGAGACCGAGCGCCTCCGGGATGTTCTGCAGGCCAGGCGATTCCGGGGACGCGGCGGGGTCGACGAACACCTTGATCGTCGGCATCCCCGCGCCTGAGAAACCGATCCCCACGCCGACCACGCCCGGAACGGCGAAGAGCATCGATTCGTTGTCGCTCTGTACCTGCATCGCGGCGGTCAGCAACTCCTGGGCCGAGGGGCCCGGGGGCCGCAACGGCGGACGCGTGGGAAGCCGCGGCGGAGGCAGCGTCGGGGGCCGCGTCGGCCAGGATGTCAGCGTCCAGTGGATGCTGACTCCGACGCATGTGGCGGCCGCGATGGCGAGCGCGAGAACGAGGTTTCGCCGCGGCGTCATCGCCCGTCCTCTCCGCCCGTCACGCGCTGCCGGCCGATGGGCCCGCCGGACCGTTCCCCTGCGCCCGGAACGGCCCCCCGCCGACGACCCGCACCGGGTGTCCGTCGTAGCGGTCGGGGATCGATTTCCGGGAAGAGGACCCGGAGAGGTAGACCTTCAGGCACGGGTCGCCGTTGTCGGCCCCGATGCCCACGGCGGATACGTCCTTGCGCGAAAGCAGCTTCTCGGCGAGTCGCTGCTGCGCATCTTCGATCGAGCGTTTCATGCGCCTCCTTACGAGAGTCCCGCTCCGCGGGTGTCGCCGTGGCGGCAAGCCGTCGCGCCGCCGGTGAAAGGATCGCCGCTTCACGGAGTCCCCGCGAGCGGCCGGTGCCGGTAGACCACTCCGCGCCGCATCACGAGTACGACATGCTCGAGGGCACCGATATCGGCCGTCGGATCCCCCGCCACCGCGATCACGTCGGCCTCGAACCCCGGCGCGAGCGTGCCCACCGTCTCCTCGAGCTCGAGCGAAGCCGCCGCCAGGCTCGTGGCCGAGACGATGGCATCCATGGGGTCCTGTCCGCCCTCACGCACCCTGTACACCAGTTCCGTCCAGTTGCGCCCGTGCGCTCCGGCCACGGCGTCGGTGCCGAACACGATATCGAGCCCTTCGACATCGAGCGCCTCGCGGAAGGCGGCGAGCGCGATCGGCACCGCCGCGCGCATCTGACGGAATCCGTCTTCCGTGTAGTTCCCGATGCCGAGGTAGCGGTCCTGATTCACGAAGTAGTTCTCGAAGATCAGGTGGGTGTGCGGATCGTAGTAGAGCTGGCGTTCGGCCAGGAGTTCGAGCGTTTCGCGGTCGAGGAGGGCGCCGTGCTCGATCTGCCGGCAGTCGGCGAAGGCCGAGCGCCGCGCGCTCTCGGGACCGTGAGCGTGGACCACGGCGCGCAGGCCACGCTCGCGCGCCTGGCCGCAGGCGGCGTCGAGCTGCTCCTGGCTCAAAGTGGGGGTGCCGCCGACCCTTATGCTGGCGGATGCGAAGATCTTGATCACGTCCGCGCCCGCCGACGCCAGCTCGTCCACGCGGGCCCGGATTTCCTCCGGTCCGCCGCTCGCGAGCGTGATGGGCTCGATCGACGTGAGGACCCGCGGTCCCGGCAGCGAGCCGCGCGCGATCGCGTCCCGGACGGGCACGTCCTCGGGTCCGCCCAGGCTCTGCACCGTCGTGACGCCGCTCGCGAGCATGTTCCAGGCGTTCTCGGCCGCATAAAGCACGCGGTCCCCCGCCGTCTCCGTCGACTCCGCGCTGCTCAGCCGCCCCGTCGTCGCGTCGAAGTGCCAACCGAGGTGGACGTGCGTGTCGATGAGCCCCGGCAGCACGGTCGCCCCCGGAAGTTCGTATACCACGGCGCCCTGCGTGGCCCCCGCCTCGGCGATGGCTTCGATCCGCCCGCCGCGCACCACGAGTTCCCGGCCCGTGAGCACGGCACCGCGTCCGTCGAGGATCCGGTCCGCCCGGATCACGACGGCCGCGTCGGGACCGGCGGGGTACGGATCCGAAGCGTCCTGCCCGCCGTCCGTCGCGCACCCGCTCACGATCGGGATCGCGAGGCTGAACACGGCGGCCGGGCGGGCCATCGAAACTCCGTGGCCTCGCATCGAACCAGGGGCACGTGGCGGCATGACATCCTCCGGAGCGCGAACAGGATCGTGGATGCGGAGTCCCTGGGCGGGACCCCAGAGAGACTAGTTGCTCGCGGGTGGCTCAGGTAGGATCACCCCAAACGTGCGAAACCCCCGCAGCCACGCGCTGCCAGACCCCGAGGAATCCATGCTGAACGTGATGCACGACTCCGGCCGCCGGTCGCGCCGCTCCCCAGGTCGCCACGCCGTCTTCGCCTTCGTCATCGCGTCGGCGCTGCCAGTCGCGCCCCTCGCCGCGCAGGATGACGCCAGGGACGAAGTCTCCGCGACCCTCGACGCGCTCCACGAGGCCGCCTCGGAGGCCGACTTCGACCGCTACTTCAGCCTCTACGCCGGCGAGGCCGTCTTCCTCGGCACCGACGCGACCGAGCGGTGGACGCGCGAAGAGTTCATGGATTACACGAAGGCCCGCTTCGACACGGGCACGGGCTGGACCTACCACATGCTCGAGCGCCACATCGCGATCGCGCCCGGCGGGGGCACCGCCTGGTTCGACGAGCGCCTCGAGAACGCCAACCTCGGCGAAACGCGCGGCAGCGGCGTGCTCGTGATGGAAGAAGGGGCCTGGAAGATCGCGCAGTACAATCTCACGATCCCGATTCCGAACGAGATGGCCCGCGAGGTCGCCCAGCGGATCCGGGCCCTGACGGGCGGCTGAGGGGCTGCCGAGGCCCCGGCTGAGGCGTGGGACGATGGGCTGCGCCGCCGGAGGGCGGTTCCGGCTTCTACCGGCGGTCGGCGAGCGCGCCGCTGGCGTCGATCGTGACCTCCAACGGGGTAGGCGTGTCGAGCGGCGTAACCGTCTCCGAGCCGTCGGGCCAGCGAACCCGGACGGCGGTCGGTTCCGCCGCGAATCCCATCACCTGAACCGGATCGTCCTGCGACCAGTAGCCGCCGCCCGCCCGCACCTCCCGTAACGGACCGAGCGCTCCTCCGCCGTACTCGAGGCGGATGGCGGCGCCGATGGCGGCCGGGTTGCCGGCGCCGCCACGCAACCGCACGCGCAGCCCGGGCTTCGCTCCCGCGTTCCGGTACAGTTTCGTCCCGCCCGCGTTCTGGCCGATGAGGACGTCCACGCGTCCATCTCCATCGTAGTCCGCGAAGGCCGCCCCTCGCTGCTCGCCGTACACAGCGATGCCCGACCGCTGTCCGGGGACCGGCGTCAGCGCCCCCGTCCCGTCGCCGCGCAGCCACAGGCCGCGGCCCCCGTCGTTCCGGTCCGCCTCGGCGCGCAGCGCAAACAGGTTCTGACTCAGGAAGACGTCCTCGTGCCCGTCCGCGTCCATGTCGGCCACGCCCGCGTGAAAGGCGGGCGACAACTGCGCTTCGCGCGGCAGATCGACCGCCTCGAACGACCCCCCGCGGTTGATGAACACCGTGTGCGCCAACGTCGTCGCCTCGACCGTCGGCAGGAGATCCGCCGGTTGTTCCAGGATCTCGTTCACGCCCAACTGCCCGTAGTGTTCGAACCCCTGGATGCGGCCGCGAAGGAAGGGGAGGCCGCCAGCCAGCGTGAGGAGTCCCCGCACCGGCACCATCGAGCGCGTGAACTCGTCGTAGCGCGCCTCGATCACATCGCGGAAACCATCGTTGTCTAGATCCGCGTGATAGGCGGTCGCCGGATGCTCGGGACTCGCGGTGAACTGCGAGTTGAGGCCCCGGTTGGAGGCGATGAGGTCGGGTAGCTCGTCTTCGTTCAGGTCTCCCGTCGTCACTCCGTTCCACCACCCCGTCCGGGACTCGAGTCCGAAGGCGGCGGTCGCGTCCTCGAATCGTCCGTCGCGATTGACGAGGAGCCGAACGGGTCCCCACTCGATGGCGAGCAGAAGATCCGGGTCTCCGTCCGCATCCACATCGCTGAAGACGGCGCCGGACACGAGGCCCACGTCGGTCAGGACCGCCGCGTTCGACTCGTCGAGGACATAACGGCCGCCCTCGTTGAGGAAGAGGCGAGAGGTCGCCGCGGCCGGATACTGGCCGGGGACCACCCGGCCGCCCGCGAAGAGATCGACATCGCCATCCCCGTCGTAGTCCGCCGCCGCGAGAGGGCCGGTGCTCGACTCGGCTGCCGGGAGCGTCTGCACCTCGCGGAGCGCCGTGCCGGAGACCCGCAGCGCCGTGGCCGAGGGGGCCGCCCGGTCGGTGCCGTCGTACGTCGCGGTTCCGACGACCACCGTGGCGCCGGCCCGGCCGGGGACGATGACGAGGCCCGTCTGGTCGCCCGGGGATGGCGCCGGCCCGGCCGCCACGCCGCCACGCGCTCCCCGGTCCGGCGAGAACCCGCCCTCGCCGTCGCCGAGGAAGACCGAGAGGCCGGCCCCGCCCCCGCCGCCGACCAAAGCGTCGGTGTCTCCGTCACCGTCGATATCGCTCCACGCGACGCCCGGGCCGCCCTGGCCCAGGCGCCACGTGATGAGCGGCTGCTGCGCGAAGTCGTCGAACGCGTTCTCCCGGTGACGGTGCCCAAGCAGCTCGGACACGTCGTCGAACAGCGGCGCGTCCGATTCCGCCGTGCCAGGAGCCGCCGCCGCGCCGCCGGCCGCGGGCTCCCGGATCTCGTAGATGCGGTTCGCGCGGACGCCCTCCACCAGGCTCACCGTGCCGTCCCGCCACGCGACCTCGATCGTCATCTCGCCCTCGCCGGCGGCGAAGGTGGCCATCGCCTGCGAACCGGAGAGGTACAGACCTCCCGCGACGATCTCCTTCGTCTGCGCCGGAAACCTGCTCCCCGAGAGCCGGACCCGCGCGCCGATGCCGGCCGTGTTGGGTCCCCGACCGGCGAGCCGCACGGCCACGCGCGGCGCCCGGCCCACGTTCCGGTACACGCCCGCGGGCGCCAGCAACCGGTTCGTCACGATGTCGAGATCCCCGTCCCCGTCGAGGTCCGCCGCCGCCATCCCGTGCGTGATGTCCTCGTCCCCCGCGAACCCCCACGCCTCCCCGACCTCCTCGAAGGTCAGGTCTCCGCGATTGCGAAAGGCGATGTTGGAGAGGCGCAGCGGTGGGAAGCCGAGGATCCGCTGCCGCCAGTCCATCGACCCCACACGCTGCGCCGCGTCCTTGTCCATCGCGTCGTAGAAGTGCCCGGTCCCCACGAGCAGGTCCTCGAACCCGTCGAGATCGACGTCCACGAACGTGCTCCCCCACGACCAGCCGGACGCGTCGAGGCGCGCGAATTGCGCCGCCTCCGTGAAGGTTCCGTCCCCGCGGCTCACGTAGAGCGTGTTGCGCGGCTTTTGCGGCCGGTTCCCGAACCGTCCCGCGAACGGCCGGTCGGGCTCGCCCCCCGCCATCTGCTTCATGCGCAGCCGCTGCTCGCGGCTCAGCATCTCGACCACGAAGAAGTCCGTGAACCCGTCCCGGTCCACGTCCGAATAATTCACGCCCATGGACGCGAAGCTCGTGTTCCGCATGGCGAGCGAATCGAGCATCCGGAAACGCCCCGTCCCGTCGTTGATCCAGATGTGGTCCGGGCTGTGGAAGTCGTTGCAGACGTACAGGTCGGGATCCCCGTCCCCGTCCATGTCCTGGAAACGGGCCGCGAGCCCCCACTCCAGCGGCTCCGTCGCCAGGGGCCGGCCCGCCTCGTCGAGGAACGCGCCCTCCGTCCACGACACCGGCGTGAACCGCCCGGATCCGTCATTCAGGTAGAGCCGGTCGGGCTCCGCGAGTTCGAGCCGGGGGACCATCCCCTCCTGGACCTCGCCGAGCGTGAAGTGTTCCCGCCACTCGGAAAGGATCTCGAACCCGTTCTCCGTCTGCCGGTAGATGTTGCTCGGCTGAAGAACTTCGGGCGGGAAGAGATCCTGCACGGTCGCGACCTTGTTGTTCACCACGTACAGGTCGAGGTCCCCGTCCCCGTCGATGTCGGCGAGCGTTATCGACATGCTCCCGAGCGTCGAGGAGAGCCCCGCCGCCTCCGTCTCGTCCGTGAAGTGCCCCGTCCCGTCGTTCAGGTAGAGGGCGTTCGGTCCCCCGAGCGCGTTCACCAGGAGGTCGAGGTCTCCGTCGCCGTCCACATCCGCGAACGCGGCGCCCGTCGAGAAGCGGTCCGACGCCGCGACTCCCGCCTCCTCGGCGATGTCCTCGAAGCGCCAGCCGCCCAGGTTCCGGTAGAGCCGGTTCGGCCCATCCATCCCCGCGAAATAGAGGTCGACGCGACCGTCACCGTCCGCGTCCCCCGCCGCGACGCCGGACCCGTTTAGGTAGTGGCTGTTCTCGATGTACTGCTCTTCCGTCACCACGTTCTCGAACGAGATCCCGGTCTCCGACGGGTCGAGTCGTTCGAATCCCGGCTCGTCGTCCCCCGACACCCGAAGCTCGGCCCAGCGGTACCCGTCCTCCTCGATCCAATCGAGCGTCCCCGGCCCGCACGCGCCGCAGAGTGCGGCCGCCGCGAGCAGCGTGACGCGTACGAAGGGCCGGGCGTCCTGCTGAAACTGGGGCATGCGCCTCGCGAGGGTTCGGGATCGACTCGCTCCGTACACGAGACACAACGAGCGAGCGCGCTGTATCATATCACGTGCCTATGCTGCGGGAATGCGTACCCACGTTCCCCCGAACCGGGGGAGGAGGAAGTCACATGAAGCCGAGGTTCATCGCCACTCTCGTCGTCGCCGGGGCCCTGGCCCCCGCAGGTCTGTCGGCCCAGGATGGCGTCATCCCCGGTCCCGGCGGGCCAGCCGAAGCGTCGCCGGTCTCCGCGGTGACGGATCCGATCACCATCCGGGACGAGATTCTCGACCACTTCCAGCGCTCGAGCTACAAGATCTCCGAGCTCGCGCGCGTGATGCCCGCGGACAAGTTCTCGTGGGCGCCCGGCGAGGGCGTGATGCAGGTCGGCGAGGTCTACATGCACATCGCCCGCTACAACTTCATGTACCTCGACCAGAACCTGGGGATCGCGCCTCCGAACGGATTCGACTACGCGGACATCGAGGCGATCCGCGACAAGGAGAAGGTGCGCGAGATCCACGAGATGTCCGTCCGCCACGTGATGGAACAGGTCGGCGCGCTCACCGAGGCGAAGCTCGATGGCGAGACGGAACTGTACGGCCGAACCGTGCAGGGCTGGGCCGTGCTCCTGCAGCTGGTCTCGCACATGAACGAACACGTGGGCCAGTCCGTCTCCTACGCCCGCATGAACGGCATCGTCCCCCCCTGGTCGAACTGACGCGATGTTGAGGCGCGGGGCCGCGATGTCGGCGGTCGCGATCGGGGTGTGGGCGGCGGCCGGAGGGTGCGGCTTCGCGACGGATCCGGCCGAGAGGCCGCTGGAGGGGACCTGGCTCGGCGCGGTGAGTCTGATCGACGGGGGAGGCGTGTCCTGGCAGCTCTGGCTGCGGGAGGACGGGCAGGGCAACGTCTCGGGCCGGGTCAGCCGAACGGACTTCCGCCGCCTGCCCCACCCCGCCGAGCAGGTGTTCCCCGGCACCGTGAGCGGCGTGCACGAGCCTTCGAGGGTCCTCTTGACGCTCGACTACGGCGAGTCCTCGGAGCGCTACGACGGTCGCATCTGGTCCGACGATCGCATCACCGGGCTCATCGAACGCGGCACGACCGTTCTGAACATCGGCACGCTGGAATTCCGCCGGATCGGGCAAGGTGTCGACGGATGACGGACGAAGGGCGACGGCCCGACATCATGGAGTTGATCGCCCGGGCCCCGTGGCGCGAGGCCGTGACGTACCGCGAGACGTGGCCCCATGAGTACGTCGTGAGCGGGAAGGACGAGCAGCAGGAACTCCTCGCCGCCTTCTGCGAACGCATCCGGCGCGGAGAGGGCGTCACCTGCCGGTTCTTCCACCAGACGCGCGAGTACCTGTTCCTCGGCGACTACAAGTACTGGACAATGACGGAATGTCCGGACATGGACATCGACGGCGGCGACTACGTCCTCAACCGCGCGCTTCTGTACCGGGACCGCCGCGACTTCGAGATCCGCCGCGGCGACACCGGCAAGCGCGACGACTGACCCGCGGCCGGCGCCACGATTGCCCCCAACACGGAGCCCGGATCGGCGGCCGCGTCGCGTTCTCGTCACCGGAGCGAGCGGATACGTGGGTGGACGGCTCGTCCCGGCCCTCGAGGCGCGCGGCGAACCCGTTCGCTGTCTCGCTCGTAACCCCCGGTACCTCGCCAACCGGTTCTCGGGCCGGACCGAGATCCTCGCGGGCGACGTGCTGGATCCCGACTCGCTAGTCGAAGCGCTCCAGGGCGTGGACACCGCCTACTATCTCGTCCATTCGATGGGATCGAAGGCCGACTTCGAGGAACAGGACCGCCTCGGTGCCGGCAATTTCGCCCGTGCCGCGCGAGTGCGGAGCGTGCGCCGGGTGATCTATCTCGGCGGTCTCATCGGTGACGGCGAGCTGTCGCCTCACCTCGCCAGCCGGCGGGAAGTCGGCCGCATCCTCGCCGCCGAAGGGCCGCCCACGCTGGAGTTCCGCGCCTCAATCATCATCGGATCGGGGTCGCTCTCCTTCGAACTCCTGCGGAGCCTGGTCAACAAGCTGCCGTGCATGGTTACGCCGCGCTGGGTCCGGACGCCGGCCCAGCCCATCGCGATCGACGACGTCATCGCCTACCTGATCCACGGGCTCGATCTCGACCTGGAGCGCAGCGCGGTGTTCGAGATAGGCGGGCCGAGACGGGTCACCTACGGCGAACTGATGCACGAGTACGCCCGCCAGGTCGGCGTGCGGCGCGTAATGGTCCCCGTCCCCCTCCTCAGCCCGCGACTCTCGAGCCTGTGGCTCGGTCTTGTCACGCCCGTTTACGCGCGGGTGGGCCGGAAGCTCGTGACCAGCCTGCGGAACCAGACGGTGGTGCGCGATGCCGCGGCCCTCGACCGTTTCCCGGTCCGTCCCCTCGATGTGCGCGAGGCGATCGAGCGGGCGCTGAGCGAGGAAGACGGCGCGATGGCCCGGACCCGGTGGAGCGACGCCGTCTCGTCAGGCGGCGGGCAGCCGCTCTGGGGCGGGAAACGCGTCGGTTCCCGGATCGTCGACCGGCAGCAGGCGATGGTGGAAGTCGGTGCCGAGCGCGCCTTCGCGCCGATCGAGCGCATCGGCGGCACGAACGGCTGGTACTACGCCAACTGGCTGTGGGTGCTGCGCGGATCCGCGGATCTCCTCCTGGGCGGGGTCGGCATGCGGCGCGGGCGGCCGCATCCGACTGAGCTGCGCCCCGGCGACCCGCTCGATTTCTGGCGCGTAGAGGCCGTCCAACCCGGCCGCCTGCTCCGCCTGCGGGCCGAGATGAAGGTCCCGGGACGCGCCTGGCTCCAGTTCGAAGTCGAACCCCTAAAGGTAGGCAGCCGGATCACGCAGACCGCTATCTTCGACCCCCTGGGCCTCGGCGGCCTGCTGTACTGGTACCTCCTCTACCCCATCCACCGGCTGATCTTCCGCGGCATGCTCCATGGCATCGTGCGGCGCATCGATTCGGCGCCCGCGAGGGATCCGGAACCTCGAGCAAAGCGCGAGTAGCTACCAGAGACGATCCAGACCGTAGCGGTCGAATACTCCGTCGATCGAGATGATCGGAAGGCCGCGCGCGAGAGCCTGTGCTGCGAGCATTCGGTCGAAGGGGTCCCGATGGGGGCCGGGCAGGCGCCCCGCGCGTTCCCCGTCGCTAACGCTGATGGCAAGTTCGCTGAACCCCTGATCGGATATGCGGCCGGCCACATCCAGGGCCACTGCCTCGCCACCCGGCAGTCGGCCGATCCGGCGCTTCGTCGCGATTTCCCACGCGGAAGCTGCGCTGACGGCGATGTCGTTCGTCTCGTCCGAAATAAGACGGCGAGCCTTTCGGGACAGCCGCCCGCTGTCCGCGATCCACCAGAGAAACGCATGCGTGTCCAGCAACACGCGCACCGCTATCTGCCTTCCCAGGCGGCCAGTTCCTCGTCCGGCAGCGGGTCGAAGAAGCTGTCGGGGATCACGATCCGGTCCCTTAGAACATCCGGTTGGCGCTTGCCGGCCGGCTTGCAGGCCACCAGCCGTGCCACCGGCTCGCCGCGGCGAGCGATGACGATGTCCTCTCCAGCTTCCACCTGTGCCAGAAGGCGAGACAACTGTGTCTTGGCTTCATGAACGTTCACGACGTGCGACATCTCCCCTCCGGAACTCAGTATCTAGCTAATAATCTAGCTAAGTCGCGATGCGGATCAAGACGCCCGGCGTTCCGGAAGAACCGGGCGAAGCGTCGGCACCGAGGCGGGCGCATGGTTCCCTCCGCCGGGCGAGCATTGCAGGTTACCGCGCCCGCTGGACCGTCACCGCCCGGAAGGCGGCGACCGCGCACCTACAACGGAGTCTCACATGATTGCTCAACAGACCCTCATGCAGTTCGACCACATCGTGACGGGCTGTCGCGCCACGCTGGAAGCCGTGCCGGATGACCGCCTCGACTGGCGTCCGCACGAGAAGTCGTGGACGCTCGGCGAGTTGGCGACCCACGTCGCCATGCTCCCCAACTGGACTGTGGCGACGCTGACCATGTCCGAGTTCGACGTGGCTCCGGACGGCGATGGCCCGCCGCAGAATCCCGAACTCAAGTCTTCGGCCGAACTCGTCGCGGCGCTCGAACAGAGCGCGGCCGCGGCGCGGGAGACGATCGAGGCCACCTCGGATGAAACCTTCGCCGGTTCGTGGACGCTGAAGGTGGCGGGCGAAGATCGCTTCTCGATGCCCAAGGCGGTCGTGATGCGGAGCTTCGTCCTCGACCACCTGATCCACCACCGGGCGCAATTGGGCGTCTACCTGCGGCTCCTCGACGTGCCCGTGCCCCAGATGTTCGGGCCCACGGCGGACTATCCGGATATGTGACGGGAAGGGGCGGCGCCCCGGTCAGTCCAGCAGCTTCAGCCAGCTCCGCAGTTCACTCGCCTTGTCGGCCTGGCGGCTGATCGATTCGCGGTTCACGTCGTTCAACTCGGTGGGACCCCGGTCGGGAACGGCGCCCGCCTGCTCCGCCGCGGCGTACGCCTCCTCGGCGTTCCTGAGCGCATCGACGAAGGCCCCGGCCGCCCGGTGCACCAGGGCTGCGGCGTCCGTCTTCGACTCCCGGGCCGTTTCCAGCCGTTCTTCCGCCCTCTTCACCGCGAGAGTGGCGTTGGCCAGCGCCCGGTAGGCCGCGTCGTACGCCTCTTCCTTCGACATCGCCTTCCGGTAGGCGTCGAGGGCTCTCTTCGCCGGATCCTTCATCTCCCATCCCCTTTACCGGTGCCGCGTCCCACTGGCCCCTCGCGGGAAGATAGCGCGGGAGTTCGACCGCCGGATACCTCGAATCGAAGTCCGGCAGCCCGCAGCAGGGCTCTTGCCACGGGCTGCTAGGGAAAACGGCTTCGATCGATGTCGGGGATGATCCGGAGCGCGTTCTCGAAGTAGACCTTCCGCAGGACCTCGTCCGGCAGGTCGAGGCCGTACATGCGCCAGAAGGCGTGGTACCTGCGATAGTAGGGGAAGTACTCGTCCGCGGTCTCCAGCACCCGGAAGTACGTGGGATACTCGTCCGGCGCCCAGGAATCCTTCCCCATCAGGATCCGGTCCTGGTACTCGATGAAGAACTCGCGGGCGAAGCGGGGCTGCCGGCCCGGCTCGTAGATCACGGCGCCGAGTCCGACGTTCATGTTGGGGATCTCGTCCAGGAGCTGCCCGAGGCGGCCGAGATCGTGGCCGAGCCACGCGAGGTGGGCGGCGATGAACGTCGTCTCCGGGTGCCGGCGGAACATGTTCAGCTGCTCGCCCAGCACCACCTCGAAGGAGGGCGGGCCGCTCTGGCGGCGCCGGGGCCGCACGCGAAGCTCGAGCCAGCGCTCGTTGCGTTCGTCCATCGGCTCCCAGAACGACGCCGGGTCTCCCGAGTGGATGAGGACGGGGATGCCGAGTTCTCCCGCCTTCGCCCAGATCGGGTCGAGACGGGGGTCGTCCACCGGGACGCGCCGGTCGGCGGCATCGGTCAGCCACAGCCCGAGGTTCTTGAAGATCTTGAGCCCGCGGGCGCCGGCCTCGACATCGGCCTCCAGCCGGGCCGCGGCGAGCGCGCCGAACTCGGGGTCCCCGATGTCGCCGAAGTCGACGTTCGCGAACACGACGAAACGGCCGGGATACGCCGCCTCGAAGGCCTCGATCTGCCGCGCGAGCTGGGGGCCGGTGCCGCCGCTCAGGTTGACGCCGACGGCGAGGTTGAGCGCGTCCATGTCGCGCACGAGCTGGTCGAGCTGCGCCCGCGGCATCGTCCCGTTGAGGTGCAGGTGTACGTCCACGAAGGGGAAGGCGGCCCGCGAGACCGGGTTCTCGGGCACGACGAGCGTCGAGCGGGGGTCGTACGCCTCGACCGTCATCGGCGGCGAGGTGTCCGGCGGCACGGGCGGCGGGCCGCGTCGCGCCTGAGCCGCGGCCGGCGTCGCAGTCGCCAGCATAATCGCGATCGTCATCCCCGTCCGCGCGTCCCTCATCCCGTCGTCTCCATCTTCAGGTTCGAACCAGGGTCCGAAGCGAAGCTACGCCTCGAAGTGCGCGGCCATGCGGTCCGCCAGCGCCGCGATCATCTTCTCGCCGAGTTCGGGCGTCGCCCCCCGCGCGTCGCCGAGGATGCCGTTCGGCGTCACGCTCGCGAACCCTTCGCTGAGCACGCGCCGGATGAGTTCCGGTTCCTCTTCGGGCGTCGTCAGGCGTCCGCACTCGGCCAGTTCCTCGCGGACGATCCCGTCGTACATGGTCATCATGATCGACGTCTCCGCGATGTCCGCGTGGCCGCCGACACGGTTCCCGAAGCCCGCCTCCGCCTCCGCAACCTCACGCCAGACGCCGATGACCTCGGCCAGGTCCGCGTACACGTCCACGGAACAGTCGGGCCCCGCCGCTTCGTTGAAAGAGTCCCGCGCCTCGGCAAGCGGGGCGAAGTTCCCTCCGTGGGATGGGATGAAGCAGACGCGCCGGAAGCCGTGGTGCGCGAGGCTGACGGCGTAGTCCCTGCAAACCGCGAGGAAGGTCTCCTTCTCGAGGGAGACGGTGCCGGGGAACGCCATGTGATGCGCGGACCAGCCGACCCGGATCGTCGGAGCCACGAGCGCGCGCCCGAGCCGCCGGGCGATCTCGATCGCGAGCCGGTCGCCGTGCTCGGCGTCCACGAACAGCGGCAGGTGCGGCCCGTGCTGCTCGATCGCGCCCGCCGCGACGACGACCGTCGTGATTCCCCCCTCGATCGCCGCCCCGATCTCGGGCGAGGTCATCCGTTCCATCCGTATTTCGGCAGCCATTCGGGTGACGCTCCGGCTCGCTGGGGCAGGAAGGCGGCAGGACCCAGCCGCCTGTCACGAGCCGAAGATCCGCCGACTGGGGCGAGGGCGCTACCCTGGATCCGTCATCCTTCCTCCAGGATCTTTCGCAGGCGTTCGATCTCCTCGGGCTCGAGCTTCCGCTCTTCCAGCAACTGCGTGATCATCGGTACCAGCGAGCCGCCGGTGATGCGGTCGGCCAGCGCCTCCAGCCGCGCGGACGCGTACGCCTCGCGGCTGATCCGGGCGGAGAAGAGTTGCGTGCCGAGGCTGGCGTCACGGTGGACGAAGCCCTTGTCCTCGAGGCGCTGCAGGAGGCGCTGGATGGTGCCGTGCGCCGACCTCGTCGCGTCCGGGTAGAGCAGGTCGCGGAGGCGACGCGCCGTGAGACGGCCCTCCTTCCAGAGTCGCTCCATGACCGCGAGTTCGGCGTTGGCCAGGCGCGGCGTCGTCATGCGAAACCCTTTCTCGATCGTTCTCGACGTGGGACGTCAAAGGTCAGGTGACCGCTCCGTCAGTTCCTCTTGACGACGCCCTTCATGCTGAACCCTGGGGTGCTGGTCTTGGCCGTTTCGCACGTCATGGTCATGGAGGCGATTTGGGACTCGTATGAAGAATCGAGCACCGCCGCTTCGGCACCCGTACACTCCACATGCACCCCCTTGAGCAACGACATGTTCGGGTTGTTCCGGCTCACCCGGAGGTGCCGGGCGAGTTCCGCGGCGAGGGCTTCTTCCGAAAGCGGACCTTCCGAAAGCGCCGACCGAAAACGGGCAAGGTCAAACACGACTGTCTTGAAATCTCCAGCCCCGTCGTCCGGAGTCACGGCCAGGAACATGTCGGGGGTGCGGCCGCGTAGCCCCTCGACCCGACCGCCGTCTCCACGTAGCCGCACCGACCCACCGGACAGGGCCGTTTCTCCCGCGGCACGCAGGTTCCTGGCGAGGTCAGCCGGGAGGGCGTGTTCCGTTGCGATTGCCTCGATCAGCTTGCGCATCACCTGCGGCCGCAGGGGTGCATCGCCGACCGGATCGTCTCCCTGGCCATCGAGGTGCAGGATCGACTCCTTTTCAACCGGGACGACGGCCGGGTCGACGGAGGTAAGATCCGACTGGTCGGTGCAGTAGACGAGGCCGCCGGCCAGCAGACACACGGCGCCGCAGCGCAGCGCGACGCGGAGCCAGCGCGGGGTGGGGGTCGAGGTTCGGTTCGTCATGATCACGCGGAATCTCCTTTCGAGCCGCGACGCTCGGCCGCAGCGATCGATCGTACTCGCGAAGGTCAGGGGGCCCGGGACCGGGGTCTTCGAAATGAAGTCGATCACCCGGAGCAGCGCCCCGGCGTAGGTGCGGGGTTCGGCCTCGATTGCGGTGACGGCGAGCGCGTCGCAGCACAATTCCTCGGACGCCCGCAGCCGCCGGCGGGCCCACCACGCGACCGGGTTCCACCAGAAGGCTGCGCACGCGAGCCACTCGAGCCAGCGCACGGCGTGGTCGCGGCGCCGGACATGGGCGAGTTCATGCGCCAGGACGCAGCGTAATTCGGACCCGTCCAACTCGGCGAGCAGCTTCGAGGGGACGAGGACCCGCACCTTTCCGCCGGCCCACCACACCATGGGCGACAGTTGCGCGCGCGTCGCGTAGACGGCGGGGGCCGCGCCGAGACCGAGCCTGCGGGCGATCTCCCGCGCGAGGCGCTGAACCTCGGATGGCGCGGGCTCCGAAGCGCTCAGGAGCGAGCGGTGGAAGCGGAGCGTGCGCACGAGCGTCCAGCCGAGCACGGAAGCGGTGCCCAGGAGCCAGAGCCAAACGAGCCCCTCTTTGCCGCCGTCCCTCAGCCAGGCAAGCAGCGTGGCCCCGGCGGATGGCGCCGACTCCGCCTCCAGAACACCAATCCCGGCCACAGGGCCCGCCGGATCGACGCCCCCCGACCAGACGGGAATCGAGACGAACGGCGGCACGAGCAGGACGGCGAGCGGCAGCAGCCAGAGCCCGTGCGCCAGCGACGGCTTCCCGAGGCGCCGCGACGCGACCCACGCCAGTCCGGCAAGACCGATCGAGATCGCCAGCTTGCTGGCCCCGATCTGAAGCATCACGTCCGTCATCCGTATCTATCCACCTCTCGCTCCGACCTTGTCAACGCCATTCTTCACGACGACATGTCGTAAATTTACGACACGATGTCGTATACGTCAAGCGGCGACACACGGCAGAAGGCGGAGACAAGGCGGAGGCGGGGTCGGGGAGCCGGATTCGTGGGCCCCCGTTTCAGATTCCGGTGGGTTCATCTATTCTATACAGGCTGTGTGGTCGGGTGGGGTGGCCGGTACCGGTTCCTTGCCCGGACCGCTCCCTCCCGCGGTACTCCTCCCGGAACGAGGTAATCGAGATGCGTACGCGCTCAGGGCTCCCGGTGTCTCTGTCTCTCCTCGCGGTGCTTGCCCTCGCCGCAGCCCCTCTTCCCGCGCTGGCCCAGGACGCCGATCTGCAGGCGGCCGTCCAGGCGCTCGAATGGCGCGAGATCGGACCCACGATCATGGGCGGCCGGATCGCCGACATCGCGGTCGACGAGTCCGATCCGTCCACCTTCTACGTCGGCGTCGCGACGGGCGGCGTGTGGAAGACAATCAACGGCGGGTCGACGTTCGAGTCCGTGTTCGACGATCAGACAATGCTGTCCGTCGGGGACATCACCCTCGCGCCGTCGAACCCGAACGTCGTGTGGGTCGGCTCGGGCGAGCCGCAGAACCGGCAGTCCTCCCCGTGGGGGATGGGCGTGTTCCGGTCGACGGACGCCGGCCGCACCTGGACCCATCTCGGGCTCGAGGCGACGCACCATATCTCCCGCATCCAGGTCCACCCGCGGAATCCCGACGTGGCCTACGTCGCGGCGATGGGCCGCCTGTGGGGCGCGAACCCGGAGCGCGGCGTGTACCGCACGATGGACGGCGGCCAGACCTGGGAACTCGTCCTCCACGTCGACGAGCACACGGGCGCGATCGACCTCGCCATGGATCCCGGCGACCCGATGACGCTGTTCGCGGCCATGTACCAGCGGCAGCGCACGCTGTGGGGCTTCAACGGCGGCGGTCCGGGCGGCGGCATCTACCGGACGATGGACGGTGGCGACAACTGGACGAAGCTCGCCGGCGGCCTGCCGGAGGGTGACGTCGGGCGCATCGGGCTCGACATCTACCGCCGCGACGGGAACCTCGTCTGGGCGATCGTCGAAGCCGACGCGCGCGCGCCGGGACAGGGCTTCGGTGCCCAGGAAGACGCCGACCGCAAGACGGGGACCTACAAGTCGACCGACCGCGGCGAGACGTGGGTGCAGACGAGCACGACGAACAACCGTCCCATGTACTACAGCCAGATCCGCATCGACCCGAACGATCCGGAGCGGCTCTACCTGGGCGGTTCGAGTCTGTACCGCACCTCGGATGGGGGGTACAACTTCACGCCGGACGCGGCCTCGGAGGTCCACTCGGACCACCACGCGCTGTGGATCAACCCGGCGAACTCCGACCACCTGATTCTGGGCGGCGACGGCGGCGTCTCCATCAGCTGGGACCGCTCGGACAACTGGCGCCAGCTGACCAACCTGCCGCTGGCGCAGTTCTACGAGATCGGCGTCGACAACCGCGAGCCGTACCACGTGTGCGGCGGCCTCCAGGACAACGGCTCCTGGTGCGGTCCGTCGGACACCTGGTCCAACCAGGGGATCCGGCCCCGCGACTGGTACAACGTGGGGAGCGGCGACGGTTACTTCACCGTCCTCCATCCCAACGGCGAGGAGATGATCGCGGAGTCCCAGAACGGGAACCCCATGCGCGTGAACCTCAAGACGGGCGAGCGCCTGCGGATGCGTCCGCTGGGGCGCCCGGAGGGGGATGACGAGGATCTGCCCGACTTCCGCTGGAACTGGGATACGCCGGTAGAAGTGTCGCCGAGCGATCCGAACACGGTCTACTACGGGTCGAACGTCGTGTTCAAGACGCCCGACTACGGCCAGACGTGGGAGCAGATCTCGCCGGATCTCACCAAGAACATCGACCGCGAGACACTGTCGATCATGGGCGTCCTCGGCTCGGAGCCGATGATGTCGGCGAACGACGGGACGTCGAGCTTCGGCAACATGATCTCGATCGAGGAGTCGCCGCTCGATCCGATGGTGGTGTACGCGGGCACGGACGACGGGAACCTGCAGGTGACGCGGGATGGCGGCGGGACATGGACGAACGTGGCGCCGAACATGCCGGGCGTGCCCGACCAGTTGTACATGACGCGCATCGTGGCGTCGCACGCCGATGCGGGGACCGTGTGGGTCGCGGGGGACAACCACCGCAACGACGACATGGACCCCTACCTGTACGTCTCGAACGACTTCGGCGAGTCGTGGCGGGCGGTCCGGGACGGGATTCCCGACGGCTGGTCGCTGAACGCGCTGGCGCAGCACCCGCGCGCGGCGAACCTCCTCTTCGCCGGCAACGAGATCGGCACCTACTTCTCGATCGACGCCGGCAACTCGTGGCACCCGCTGCTGCGGAACATGCCGCCCGCGCCGGTGGACGACATCAAGATCCAGGAGCGCGAGAACGATCTCGTGATCGGCACGCACGGGCGCGGGATCTGGATCATGGAGGACATCACGCCGCTCGAGGAGATGAGCCAGGCCGTGCTCGCCTCGGAGGCGCACCTCTTCTCCACCCAGTCGGCGGTCGCCTACAACCCCTACACGCCGCAGGGCTGGACGCCGGGCGTGTGGGAGGCGGAGAACCCGCCGCAGGGCGCCCGGATCCGCTACTGGCTGGGCAGCGATCTGCCGGAAGCCGCGACGGCCGACGAGGAAGGCGGCGACACCGGCGACCGGATCGTGACCTCCGGTGGTCCGTCCGCGAACGGCGATGACGCCGCGCCGATGTCCGCGATGGCGGGCAAGGCGGCGATCGCGATCCTCGACTCCGATGGCTCCGTGATCCGCGAACTCGAGGGCGGCGGCGAGCGCGGCCTGAACGAGGTGATCTGGGATCTCCGTCACGAGCCCCTGCCGGCCGCGCCGGGCGGTGGCAACTTCTTCCGCTCCGGCAGCGTGGCGCCGAAGGTCCTCCCGGGAACGTACACGGCGCGATTGGAGGCGGCCGGGCAGACGCTCGAGACCTCGGTCACGGTGCGGCTCGATCCGCGCGTGAACATCAGCCGGAGCGACCTCATGGCGCGGCAGGAGGCGCTCATGAGCGGCTACGCGCTCGCGAAGCCGACGAACGAGGGGCTGCAGGCGCTGGCCCGGCTGCGCGAGCACCTGTCCTCCATCGAGGACCAGCTCGAGGGCCACGACGTGTCCGAGTCCCTCACAGGGGAGGTCGAGGCCGTGGGCGAGGAGCTGGACGAGATCGGTGAGGAACTCGACGTGGTCCGGGGAGGCGCGGGGGTGTCCGGTGGTTTGTCCAGCTACCACACGGCGCCGACGGCGGACATGCTCTACCAGCTCGAGCGCGGCTGGGGCGCCCTGCCCGGCGCCATCGACCGCCTCAACGCCGTAATCGAGGATCGGATGCCGGCGCTCTACGCGGCGCTGCAGGCCGCGGGGGTCCGTCCGGACCTCGGCGAACCCGTACAGGTCCCGATGCCGCCGATGCGCTGACGCAACCGCCGGACTGCCAGGGTCAGGAGTCGACCCGGCTCCAGTCCAAGCCGCCCGCCGCGAGCCCGGAAGATTGGGCGCGCCGGCGGGCGGCGGCGCTTCGGGGCCGGCGTGCTTTGGCTTCCCGGGCACGCCGTCGCCATAATGGGCGCCGCAACTCTGCACACGATCTGCGTAAGGAGAGTCCGCACATGTCGTTTTTCGCCCCCAATCGGGCTTCGGCCCGCGGCATCCTGACCGTGGCCGCGATCGTCCTCGGCGTCCTGACCGCGCAGCCCGGCCTCGCGCAGGAGCTGACGACCCCGGAGGCCTTCTTCGGGCATGAGATCGGCGCCGACTACGAACTGCCGGACTACGGCGACCTCACCGGCTACTGGGAGACGCTGGCCGCCGAGTCCCCACGCATGACGCTGCAGTCGATCGGGACGACGGCCGAGGGCCGAGACCAGCTCATGGCGATCGTCACCTCGCCCGAGAACCACGCGAACCTCGACGAATATCGGGAGATTTCCGCCCGCCTCGCGCTCGCCAGGGGCGTGACCGAGGAGGAAGCGCGAGAACTCGCCCGGCGCGGAAAGGCCATCGTGTGGATCGACGGTGGCCTCCACGCCACGGAGGTGCTGGGCGCGCAGCAGTTGATGGAGACGCTGTGGCAGTTCGTGAGCGGGACCGACGACGAGACGATGCGGATCCTCGACGACGTCATCATCCTCTTCGTCCACGCGAACCCCGACGGGATGGACCTCGTCTCGAACTGGTACACGCGGGTCGAGGAGAAGACGGAGCGCTCCACGCGCGGGATCCCCGTCCTCTACCAGAAGTACGTGGGGCACGACAACAACCGGGACTTCTACACGTCCTTCCAGCCGGAATCCGAGAACATGAACCGGCAGATGTACCGGACGTGGTATCCGCAGATCGTCTACAACCACCACCAGACGGGACCCACCGGGACCGTGCTTTTCGCGCCCCCGTTCCGCGATCCGTTCAACTACAACATCGACCCGATGGTCATCACCGGGATCGATCTCGTGGGGTCCGCCATGCACTCGCGCTTCACGGAGGAGGGGAAGCCGGGGGCGACGCGGCGACGCGGCGCGAACTACTCCACGTGGTGGAACGGCGGTCTGCGCACGACGCCCTACTTCAAGAACATGATCGGGCTCCTCACGGAAACGATCGGGAATCCGACCCCGATGGAGATCCCGCTGATTCTCGAACGGGTGCTGCCCAACGATAATCTGCCGGCCCCGATCGAGCCGCAGCCGTGGCACTTTCGACAGTCCGTCGACTATTCGGTGACCGCGAACAAGGCGGTGCTCGATGTCGCTTCCCGCTACCGCGAGACGTTCCTGTACCGCATCTGGCGCATGGGGATGAACTCGATCGAGCGCGGCAGCAAGGACAGCTGGACGATCCATCCCAGGCGAGTGGAGTGGTTGCGCGAGGAAATGCGGGCCGGGGCGGCGGAGACCGACTTCGCCCGCAACGTGGGCGGTTTCGGCGGCAGCCGCGGCACTCGCGCCGAATACGACAGGCTGTTCGAGCCCGATCTGCGCGATCCCCGCGGGTACATCCTCCCATCGGACCAGGCCGACTTCCCGACCGCGACGCAGTTCGTCAATGCGCTGCTCGAGGGCGGCGTGATCGTGGAGCGGGCGACATCCGACTTCACCGTCGAAGGGAAGGAGTATCCCGCGGGCTCCTACGTGGTGCGGGCCGCGCAGGCGTTCCGGCCGCACGTCCTCGACATGTTCGAGCCGCAGGACCACCCGGACGACTTCCTCTATCCGGGGGCAGCCCCGACGCCGCCGTACGACAACGCGGGGTGGACGCTCGCCGTCCAGATGGGGGTGGAGTTCGACCGCATCCTGGAAGGCTTCGACGGGCCGTTCGAGGAGATCGCGGAGTGGAACGCGAGCCCGATGCCCGGAGCGGTCGCGGACGCGGACGGGGCGGACGGCTTCGTGTTCAGCCACGAGGCGAACGACGCGTTCAGGGCCATCAACCGGCTCCAGGCATCGGGACACGAGGTCTACTGGCTCACGTCGCCGCTGCGCGAGGGTGGGCAAATGCACCCGGCCGGCACGTTCTACGTGAAGAGCCGCCGCGGAACGGACGACGCGGTCGCGTCGCTGGCCGCCGAACTGGGGATCGACTTCCGGGGTCTGGAAAACGATCCGAACGTGGACGCCCTGCGCCTCGAGGCGCCCCGGATCGCGCTCTGGGACACGTACGGCGGCTCCATGCCGTCCGGCTGGATCCGCTGGATCCTCGAGCAGTTCGAGTACGCGGACTTCGAACTCGTCTTCCCGCAGCGGCTCGACGCGGGAGATCTGCGCGACGACTACGACGTCATCATTTTCCCGCAGGGCGCCATCGGCTCGCGGTTCCAGTTCGGGGGAGGAGGTTCGCCGGATCCGGAGACGATTCCCGAGGAGTACCGGGACCGGCTCGGCCGGGTCACCTCCGATGCGACGACACCGGCACTGATCGAATTCCTTGAGGACGGCGGTTCGATCGTCACCATCGGCGGTTCGACGGCCCTCGGGAAGGAGCTGGGACTCCCGCTCGAGGACCATCTGGTCAAGGACGGCGAGGCGCTGGGCCGGGAGGAGTACTACGTGCCCGGGTCGATTCTGGAGGTCACGGTGGACAACTCGCGGCTCGTTGCCACGGGGGTTCCGTCGACGCTCGCGGTGTCGTTCAACAACAGCCCCGTGTTCGGCGCATCGGCGCTGGCGGCGAGGAACGACGGGGCGAACGGGGTGACGCCACTCGCCTGGTTCGAGACGGACAGGCCCCTCATCAGCGGTTGGGCGTGGGGTCAGGAGCACCTCCAGGGCGGCGTGACGATGGCGGAAGCGAAGGTGGGCAATGGGCATCTGTACCTGTTCGGCCCGCTCGTCACGCGGCGTGCGCAGCCGCACGGCACCTTCAAGTTCCTCTTCAACGCGATCGCCCTCTCGTCCGCCGAGCCGGACCGGCCGTAGGCGCGCCGCTGGATCCGACGGAGGGGGCCGCATGAGCGGCGAGCCCGCTGCCCTCTCCGTCATCCTGAGCACGTACGAGGCGCCGGACGAGTTGGAACGCGCGCTCTGGGGCTATTCGGCACAGAAGCGCGATGGGTTCGAGATCGTTGTCGCGGATGACGGCTCGGGGCCGGAGACGTGCGATCGGATCGAGCGCCTGCGGGCGTCCACCGGTCTCGCGATCTCCCACGTCTGGCAGGAGGACGACGGGTTCAGGAAGTGTCGAATCCTGAACCGCGCGATCGTCGAGGCCCGCGGAGACTACCTCATCCTCAGCGACGGCGACTGCATCCCGCGCGAGGACTTCGTGGATACGCACGCGCGGCTCGCCAGGCCGGGGTTCTTCGTTTCCGGCGGGAGAGTTCGCCTCTCGAGCGCGGCCGGGACGCGAATCGAGAGAGAAGATGTGCTCGACGGTTCGCTGTTCGAGTCGACGTGGCTCGATGAGACGGGAGCGCTGAGCCGGAAGCGGGACCGGAGCAAACTCGGCCGCGCGCCGCGCCGTGCCGCGTGGTTCGATCGCATGACGACCACGCGAGCGACGTGGAACGGGCACAACGCTTCGGCCTGGAAGACCGACCTCCTGCGCGTAAACGGCTTCGACGAGCGCATGACGTATCCGGTCGAAGACCGCGAACTCGGCGAGCGCCTCCGCAACGCCGGGATTCGGCCCGTCCAGGCTCGGCATCGGGCGGTGTGCGCGCACGTGGAGCACGACCGGCCCTGGCTCGATCCCGACGCGCAGGCGAGGAACGAACGGCTGCGGGCCGAAACCCGCGGCGTGCCCCGGCCGCTCCGGATCTTCGGGGGTTTCGCCCGCGGGCGCGACTGGACGGAACACGGGATTCGGAAGGGCCCGCGACCGGCTCACTCGTAGCTGTCGATTCCCCGTTCGGCGCGGACCGTGTCGGAGCGGAGCCGGCGTTCGAAGCGTTCCCGACCGGCGGGGTCGGGTGGGCGCGACTTGTGCCAGAGGTGCAAAACGGGGACGGCGTAGCGGCCCTCCTTGCGTCGCACTCCGTGCCGTAGCAGGCGAACGACGAGATCGTTGTCCTCGAACCCCCAGCCTTCGAAGCCTTCGTCGAACCCGTTCACCGCCAGGAAGTCGGAGCGCCACACGGCGAGATTGCATCCCTTGACGCCACGCCACCGCCGCGGCGACGTCCGGCGCAGAGGTCCCAGCGGCAGGCGAAGCAGCGGCGTGAACCGGTCGGTGCGTCCCCGAAGCCACTCGCCGAGCCAGCGGGCGGCGCTCCAACCCTCGATTGCCGCTTGCTCTCGCGCGATTGCGGACCGCGAGAGTCCGGGGTCGAGCCTCACCCGGCTGCCGTGGACGAAATGCCGCGGCTCCGCGAGCCGGGCGTGTCTCTCCAGGTAGTCCGGCCGCACGAGGCAGTCGCCGTCGAGGAAGACCAGATACGGCTGCTCGGTGGCGGCGGCGGCCATGTTCCGGATCCCGGCCAGTCGATACCCGCGGTCTTCCTGCCGGACGTGCCGCAGGTCGAGGCCGGATTTCTCCGCGTGTCGCGCAACGAGTTCGCGCGTGTCCGGGCCGGAACCGTCGTCCGCCACGACGATCTCGAACCGGCGGTACGTCTGTTCGGCGAGACTCCGCAGCACCGCGTGGAGAGCGTCGGGCCGCTCGTAGGTGGAGACGATGACCGCGATGCCGGGGCCGTCGGGCGCCTTCAAGTCAGGTATCCCGCGCGCTCCATGACGGGGCCGAACGCGGCTTCGATCCGGGCGGCGTCCGCGGGGTCCATCTCATCCTTCCAACCCTCCGCCTGCCCCCGGCGAATAAACCGTCCCTCGCCACGGGCGCGCCCCGCGTAGGCCTCCGCGCCGTGGCGTCCCTCCAGGTCTCGCATGGCCTCGAACGACCCGCGCGCCACCGCCCGGGAAAGCCTCTCGGACGTTCCCGCGGGAACGTCTCCCGCAGGAACCGCCCCGACGAAATGCGCCACGCGGCGCAGGGCCGCCTCGCGGTCGGAGACGAGATCCTCGTAGCGCACGATGCAGACCCGCTCGCCGCCCTCCGCGCGTCGGAGCGCGGCCGCGACCTGCCGGTCCCATCGCCTCAGGTGCCGATGCCAGGTGTCGAACGGAGCGCCGCCCGACAGGTATCCGTCCACGAACCTCGAGAGCGTCATGTCACGGTCGTTGAACATCGTCGCGAACATGTGCCGGAACGAGACCAGGACTGCCCGCGGATCGCGCACGAGATACACGGCGCCGGGATAGCGCCGCGGGTAGCGGGGATACTCGTTCCGGAACACCCTCGGGTCCGGGAGGTGGCCCCAGGCGGCGATCTCGTGGTCGCGGCCGTGAACGAACGGCACGTGGTCGCCGACGTTGTAGAGGTTCACGTCGTCGCGTCGATCGTCCGACAGAAACACGGCCAGCATGTAGGCGAGCCAGGTGTTCCCCGACTTGGGATGGCCGACCAGAAAGACATCCGTCGGCCGCAGGGCCCGCAGGAATTGAGGCTCTCGCAGCCGGTTCCGGACTCCGTCGCGCAGCCGGTAGTAGCCGACCCGGCGCTTGGCGCGCCCGAACCATCGCGTGACGGCCGGGACGGGACGCCGCCGAACCCGGGGCGGGTCGAGCTTCGGCGGCCGGTTCACCGGGACCACGGCACCGTCCGTCCGATGAGTTCCGAGACTTCGTCCGCGTCGAACGCGTACTCCCGTTCGAGGTGATCGCGCACCCAGCCCGGCATGGGGACCGGAACCGCCGCGTTCACCGGTTTCTCCAACGACTTCGCCTCCGCCACCACGACCCTCGCCTCGAGGAATCCCAGGAGATCGCGCATCAGGTCTGCGGGGCGCTCCCGGATCTCGTCCAGGAACCCGAAGAAGAAGTGCTCGCGTGGAAAGTGCCCGAACCACGCGCGCAGGCACGTCGCGTAGTCGCTGCGTCGACGGACCGGACCGCTGTCGAAGTAGGAGATGAGTTCATCGCGGCCGACGGACTCCAGGGGTTTTCCCCGCCACCGTGGAAAACCGTTCCGCGCCTGCGACCACGCGCGCTCGATCGGGTCGCGCATCATGAAGATGAGTCTCGCGTCGGGCATCCACTCCGCGACGCGCCGGACGACCGCCGGCTCGAGAATCGCGTACGCGGGCGTGATTTCGCCGCGGATCCGGCCGCCCCCTCCGGGGTGGACGACGCGTGCGAGATAGCGGAGCCGATCGATTCGATCCCGGGCGGATCCGCTCGGGGCCGGCGTTCCGAGCTTGCGGTCGAAGAAATGGATCTCCTTCCGGTCCATCCGAATCTGCGGGTGGCGCGAGAGCTGCGCCGCCACCCAACTCGTGCCCGCACGCGTGGCGCCGATCCCGAGGAAACGCGGCATCCGGCGCGACAGCGTGCGCTTGCGCGCCGGATGCCGGCTCGGCGACCCCCCACCGGATTCGCGTGATGCCGATGAATCGATCTGATCTTCGAGGAACGTCGAAGGCAGGCGAAGAGCCGCGCCGCCCGCTCGACCTTGGCGGAGGCGCTGGAACATGGCCCATTCGCGCCGTTTGCGGGGCGAGGGGAAGTCCATCGTCGACCAGTGATCGAACTCCTCCTCGTCCAGGAACTTCAGCTCGTAGAAGCAGACGGGCGCGAAGTGCTGCGTCCGAAGCCAGCGGGGGCGGACGAGTTGCTCCCAGTGCTCCCGCTTGTGGAACCGGACGCGATAGTCGCAGGGGGCGATCCGCACCTCGCGGTTCACTTCCCCGCGCGGGGCGAGAAATGACCCATCCCGCGTCCGATACACGGTCTGTCCGGCGAGAGACCAGGCGGCGGGCCAACCGCCGTCGCGTCCGGCGATCAGCCCCGCGAAGGCACCCCGTTGCCCGCCCGCAAGGACCATGTCCGCGTCCCACTTGCAGGCGAACCGGCGGGTGCAGCGGGACAGCGCCCAGTTCGTGAAGTAGACGAGAGAATGCAGCGAGTCGGCCGGCGTCCCGTCGTGGTCGGGCCCGAACCGCCCCAGCGCGAACGGATAGGAATGAAGGCGGATCTTCGCTCCCGCGCCTCCGGATCGCCGCAGGCTCCGCACGATCTCGCGCGTGTCGTCCCGGCTCCCGTTGTCGATCACATGGATCTCGTCGAAGACGGGGAGGATCGAGCGCAGACAGTACTCGATCTTCGACGCCTCATCCTTTGCCCGCACGAAGGCGCTCGTCCCCGGCGCGCGATTCCGGCGCGGCAGGGAGAACGCGTACTCCTCGTTCCCTTCCCGGTTTCGAAACTCCATCCTGCTACGATGTGGTAAGAACGACATGAACCCGTTGAACCCCGTTCAGGGACCCTCGACGACCGCGGCCGCCGTGGGCGCATTGCTCTCGGTTCCGGAGCGGGAATATGCTCACTTCGAGCAGAAAGCGAGTCGAATGCGAGCGAAGAGACAACCAATGCAAGGTTCCGGAGATATCCCCATGCGACGAGCGGCAGTCCTCACGATGTGGCTGGCAGCGCTGGCAGTTTCGGTTCAGGCCGGCGCCGCGCAGGCGAACCCCGGCATCCTGGTGAGCGGTGACTGGCTCGTTGAACACGGCGACGACCCCGATGTCGTCGTGCTGCACGTCGGGATGGGCCGCATGGCGCCCCTCGAGGAATACGTGCGGGGGGCGCGCTTTCTCGAGTACCACGACATCGCCGTCGAGCGGAACGATCTCATCACCGAACTCGCGCCGGTCGAGGATCTCGTCGAGGTCTTCCGCGCCGCGGGCGTCTCCAATGACAGCCATGTGGTTGTGGTGGGGGACCCCGGCCTCCACGCGGCCCGCGTCTTCATGACGCTGGATTACCTCGGCCACGGCGACCGTACGTCGGTGCTCGATGGGGGGCTGGCCGCGTGGAAGGCGGCGGGGGGCGAAGTCGCCGCCGAACCGGCGGCGCCCACCCGCGGCGACTTCGAGGCGGAGGTCCGGGAAGACATGATCGTGACGGCGGAATGGATCCACGAGCGGCTGGACGACCCCGATGTCACGCTCATCGACGCCCGACCGGAGAACGAGTATACCGGCGAGCGGCCAGGCCGGGATTTCCTGCGGGGCGGGCACATTCCCGGCGCCTACAACCTCTACTGGCAGGATCTCACGGGTGAGGACATTCCCACGCTGATCGATCTCGCCGAGGTCGAGGCGCGTTTCGAGGAAGCGGGGGCGAAGAAGGACGGCGTCGTCGTCAGCTACTGCCTCATTGGCATGCGCGCGAGCTACACCTACATGATTTCGAGATATCTCGGCTACGACACGAAGTTCTACGACGCTTCCTGGAACGACTGGGGCCGGCGGGAAGACCTCCCGCTCGTCACCGGCCGTGAACGCCGGTAGCTTGGGAAGTCAGGTGGTACAAGGGGTTCGCGTGCGGCGGACCCCGTTGGTTTGACGCTGTTGGAGGTTGCGAGATGAAGACCCTCTCCGGAGTACTTGGTGCGCTCGTCGTCGCCGCGGTAGCGGTGCTCGTTCTTGTCGGCACGGACCGCAGTGAGGCGGCCGCGACGGAGGCCCCGCCGTCCGCCGGCGCATCGTCGTCGGCCGTCGTGTCCCTCGTCTCGCCGACCCCGCACTCGATCGACGCCGGTCCGGAGTCGCCGGTCGAACTGGTGCTCGCGCAGCCGCTCGATCCAGGCGGGTTCGATCCGGCGGCGCTGTCCGTGTTCGGCCGCTGGAGCGGCGTGATGCCCGGCTCCGTACAGCTTTCGGACGACGGCCGTCGCATCCGCTTCGAGCCCGGCGAACCCTTCCACGCCGGCGAGTCGGTCACCGCCTCGCTGCGCGCCGGAGAGAAGCTGGCGGCCGGTGGCGCCATGGAGACGGGTTTCGCGTGGAACTTCTGGATCCGGCCTCAGCCCGGCTCGCTCGACATGGTCGACCGCGGCGCGCGGACGGTCCTCGACGACGGCGAGAAGCACGTCCAGCCGTACGGTGCCTACGCCGGCGACTTCAACGGCGACGGCTATCCCGACATCGCGATCCCCAACGAGGTGTCGGCGGACGTCCGCGTGATGTTCAACGACGGCACGGGGGACTACAGCGAGTTCCGCGTCCTCGACATCCCGGGCGGAAGCTGGCCGAGCCCCAACGAAGGGGCGGACTTCAACGGCGACGGCCTCACGGATTTCGTGGTCGGGAACGCGGGGAACGATCTCGTGTCCGTCTTCCTCGCCGACGGGAACGGCTGGTTCGAACTGGGGAGCAACATCGAGTCCGGCCAGAACGTCCGCGGCGTGTGCATCGGCGACTTCGACCAGGACGGCTGGCCGGACGTGGCGGCCGTGAACATGTCCGTCGGACCGGAGGAGTCGCGCGGCAACGTGGCGATGCTGCTCAACAACGCGGATGGCACCGGCGATCTGCGCCGCGCCTCCGAGATTGCCTCGCCGGGCCAGGGCGAGAAGACGTGCGCCACGGCCGACGTGAACAACGACGGCCTGCCCGACCTGCTCGTCGGAGCCTACTTCACCGATGAGGTCCTCGCCTACCTGGGGGACGGGCGCGGCAACCTCGAGCTGGGCACGCGCGTGCGCGCCGGCGGCAAGCCGTGGATGATCGTGGCGGGCGACGTGAACGGCGACGGGAACGTCGACGTGATGTCCGCGAACCGTGAAGGGAACAACGTCGCGGTCCTCATCGGCGACGGCGCGGGCGGCTTCGCGGATCCCGTCGAATACGAGACGGGCGAGTCGCCGCTGGCGGTCGACGTGGGCGACATCGACGGCGACGGCGACCTCGACGTGGTGACGAGCGATTTCGAGGGCAACAGCTTCACCGTGCACGAGAACGCGGGCGACGGAACGCTCGTGAACCCGCGGTCGTACGCGGCGAGCACGAACGGCTCGTGCGTGGTCATTCACGATCGCGATCTGGATGGGGATCTCGATCTCACCGGCGTGGATGAGACGGACGACAAGATCTTCATCCTGGAGAACCCCGGGGGCTGACCCGGTAGACGGGAAGACGGGAAAGATGGGGAAGACAGGCAGGAAGGCGAAGGAGGAATGGCGGGAGAAGCTTCCGGAGCAGGCCTACGAGGTGCTGTTCGAGGAAGCGACCGAACGCGCGGGGACGAGCCCGCTGAACGATGAGAAGCGCCCCGGCACGTTCGCGTGCGCGGCGTGCGGACAGGCGCTCTTCACGACCGACATGAAGTACGACAGCGGCACGGGGTGGCCGAGTTTTTTCGAGACGCTGCCCGAGGCCTTCGAGACGAAACGCGACTTCAAGCTCATTCTGCCGCGAACGGAGTATCACTGCTCCGGCTGCGGGGGCCACCACGGCCACGTGTTCAACGATGGCCCCGAACCCACGGGCAAGCGCTTCTGCAACAACGGCGTCGCGCTCCGGTTCATCCCGGACGAGGACTGATCCGGAGCCTCCGGAGCGTGCGCGAGGACGTGCGCGTCCCGGTTCTCCTCCGGGGGCTGGCGGCGGGAGCCGCGGCTTTCTTCTCCATGGTCCCCGCCGCGGCGGGCCAGCTTCCGGGCTCCAGCGGCGCCTGCGAAGCGCGAACCGCGGAGACGCGCGCCGCCGGAGCGGCGGGGGCGCTCACGGACACGCCGACGGGGCGGGTGGCGGCCGACCTCCACTGCATCAGCCTCTTCTCCACGGCGCGGGGCGGCGACGCGCAGGGCTTCGTCGAACTCGGGCGGGTGCCGTCGCCGTTCGGCGTGACGGTGACGCCGACCGGCCATCACGTCCGCGCGCTGACCGCGCACATCGAGGGTCTCCCGCCGCCCTCCAGCCTTGGGCCGTACACGGTCTACATGGCGTGGGCGACGCCGCTCGAACTGGCTCCCGTGGTGCCCCTGGGCCCGGTCGGGAACGGCGAACACCGGCTGGGGCGCGTCGCGTTCAACAAGTTCCTCGTGATGGTCAGCGCGGAGGCGTCCGCCGAGGTGGAAGGGCGCGAGGGGCCGCTCGTGCTCAGAGGACGCTCGCCGTCCGCGCTCATGGAAGCGCACGACCTCCTGGCCCTCGCGCCGTCGGCGACGCGGCGGGCGGCCGACCGGGCCCCGACGCGCTGGGATGCGCCGCCCGCGTACCCCGGCATCGCCATGCTGCCCGGCGTGATGGACCTCGAACCGCGCGCCCGTCCCGCGAGCCTCCGAAGCGCGGCCGACCTGCCCCCGTGGGAGTCGCTCCCCGAGGCCGGCCCGCGCCAGCTCGTCGATCTCCCCGACGGGGGCACGCTCGACCTCGAGGCGACCATCATCCGGCGCGAGATCGAGGGCCGCCGCCTCGCCATGCTCGCCTTCAACGGCCAGCACCCCGGACCCCTCATCCGCGTCCCGGAGCAGTCCACCATCTTCGTGAACTTCACGAACCGGACCCCGTACCCGACGGCGGTGCACTGGCACGGGATCCGGCTCGACAACGCGTTCGACGGCGTGCCCGGCCTCACCCAGGACCCTGTCGCGCCCGGCGAATCCTTCCGGTATCGGATCTTCTTCCCGGACGCGGGCATCTACTGGTACCACCCGCACCACCGCGAGGACATCCAGCAGGAACTCGGCCTGTACGGGAACCTCGTCGTCGACCCCGCGGCCACGGACTACTACGGCCCGGCCAACCGCGAGGAAGTCCTCATGCTCGACGACATCCTCCTGGACGAGGAAGGGCTCGTCGACTTCGGGGAGGAGTCGGCGAACTACATGCTGATGGGCCGGTTCGGGAACCAGGCCCTCGTCAACGGCGAGCCCGGCTACGAACTGGAGGTCGACCGTGGCGAAGTTGTCCGCTTCCACCTCACGAACGCCTCCAATACGCGGACGTTCAATCTCTCGTTCGTGGACACGGAACGCGGCGGGCTTCCCGATCCCGACCAGCGCGTCGCCGATCCCGATGCGGCGGATCCGAATCGTCTTCCGCTCAAGGTGGTCGCGTCGGATGTGGGTCGCTTCGAGCGCGAGGAACGGGTCCGAAGCGTGGTTCTGGCGCCGGCGGAGCGCTACGTGATCGACGTCCGCTTCGACCGTCCCGGCCGCCACGCCCTCGTCAGTCACGTTCAGGGGATCAACCATCGGCAGGGCGTCTTTCGGGCCGAGCTCCGGACGCTGGGCCACGTGACGGTCGCGCCACGGGCCGCGACCGACGACTACGGAGCCGCGTTCGGGACGCTGCGCGAGCACGCCGACGTCATCGCGGACATCGACCGCTACCGGCCGCGATTCGACGACGATCCCGACCACGAACTCGTGATGACGCTCGAGACCGAGGATCTCCCGCTCCCCATCGAACGCTCGATGGCCTACGACTGGGTCTACTTCAATCCCGTGGAATGGACCGGGACGATGCCGCGCATGAACTGGGCCACGACGGGCCGCGAAATCCGCTGGATCCTGCGGGAAACGGCCACCGGGCGGGAGAACGAGGAGATCGGGTGGGACTTCGCGGTCGGGGACGTCGTCAAGATCCGCGTCGTGAACGACCGGGGCGCCTTCCACGCCATGCAGCACCCGCTCCACATACACGGGCAGCGCTTCCTCGTCCTCTCGCAGAACGGCGTGCCGAACCCGAACCTGGTCTGGAAGGACACGGTCCTGTTGCCCGCCGCATCGACCACGGACATCCTGCTGGAACTGTCGAACCCCGGCCGCTGGATGATCCACTGCCACATCGCGGAACACCTCGAAGCCGGGATGAAGATGGTGATGAACGTCGCCGCCGCCCCGCCGTGATCGCTCGGCCGTCCCGGCGACCGTGCGCAGCTCCGGAAAGGAAGTACTCATGATGACCGCCCGCAGCCGCCTCTTTTCCACCCTCTTCGCGGCGCTCGCCGCTGGAGGCATGTCGTCCACGGAAGCGCAGTCGCAGGAAGCGATGGAGGACTTCATCGCGGTGCAGGCGCCGACCGTCGCGCTCACGAACGTCAAGGTGATCGATGGGACCGGCGGCCCCGCCCGCGAGGGACAGACGGTCGTCATCCGGGACGGCCGCATCGCCGACATCGGCCCCGCCGCCGAGGTCGCGGACCGGATCCGGAACGCGCAGGTGCTCGACCTCTCCGGCCATACCGTCATCCCGGGCCTCATCGGGCTCCACAACCACAGCTACTACACGGGCGGGAACGGACGCGCGGCGCAGCTCTCCTTCTCGGGGTCGCGGCTCTACCTCGCGTCCGGCGTGACGACGATCCGGACGACGGGAGCCCGCGCGCCGTACGAGGAGATCAACCTCAAGCGCGCGATCGATGAGGGCCGCGCCATCGGCCCCAACATGTTCACGACCGGTCCCTACCTCACGGGGCAGGAGGGTTCGCGATCGATGGCCCAGCTCGAGGGACCGGAGCAGGCCCGGCGCCTCGTCCGCTACTGGGCCGAGGAGGGCGTGCCCTGGTTCAAGGCGTACACGTGGATCAGCCGCGAGGAACTCGGCGCGGCGATCGACGAGGCGCACCGGCACGGCGTGAAGGTGACGGCGCACCTCTGCTCCGTCGGATACCGGGAGGCGGTGGCGCTCGGGATCGACAACCTGGAGCACGGCCTGCTCGCGAACAGCGAGTACTTCCCCGGGAAGGAGCCGGACGACTGCCCGTCGGGGTTCCGGAACGGCTACGCCGACCTCGACGTGAACTCCGAGGAGGTGCAGGAAACGTTCCGCATGATGATCGAGAACGACGTCGCGATGACCTCGACGCTTGCCGTGTACGAGATCTCCGTGCCGGGCCGGGGTCCGATCGACGAGCGCATCTACGACATCCTCGCGCCCGAGATCGCGGCGGAGGTGCGGGAGATCGCGGACCTGCGGCGGAACGCGACCCTCGATTCCGGGATCGGGATCCACCCCGACGTCTACCGGAAGGCGCTCGAGTACGAATACGCATTCGTGCAGGCGGGGGGCACGCTCGCGGCCGGTGTCGACCCGACGGGGTACGGCGCGGCGCCCCCGGGATACGGCGACCAGAAGAACTACGAACTGCTGCTCGAGGCCGGGTTCACGCCCGCCGAGGTCGTGCGGATCATGAGCGCGAACGGCGCCAGGGTGCTGGGGATCGACGACGAAACGGGGACGATCGAGGTCGGCAAGGTCGCGGACCTCGTCGTGCTGGAGGGCGACCCCGAGGCGGACGGCCATATTCGCGAGACGCGCATCGTGTTCAAGGGCGGTGTGGGCTGGGACGCGCCCGGGCTCATCGAGTCGGTCCGCGGGATCGTCGGCATCCGCTGACCGGCTGTCCCCGGTGAACTCGCGACTGGCGGCCCTGCACGGGGAGGTGAGGGTCCGGCTCCGGGACCTGGCGATCATCGCTCTCCTGGCCGCGGTCCTCGGCGGCCCGCGGCCCGCCACCGCCCAGTTGACCGCCGCGGATTCCGCTGCGGTGCTCGTCGCGACCGCCGCCGACTTCGAGGAGCGCGGAGAACTCGAGGTCGCCCGGGCCCTGTATGAGGAGGTCATCCGCCGTTACCCCGACACCCCCGGGGCGGAGATGTCCCGGACCCGGCTGGAAGCGTTGGGGGCGCCGGGCGGGGCGGCGCCGACGGGGCCGGCGCCGGGCGCCGCGCCGCAGGACCAGCGCGGCGACACGGAGTTCCGCGTCTGGTCGACGCTCTACGGTCTGTGGCTGGGGGGCGTCGCGGTGCCCCTGCTGGCGGATGCGAGCAGTTCCGAGTCGCACGGCGTCGGTCTTCTGCTCGGCGGGCCGGTGGGCTACCTGGCCGGCCGCGTGTTCTCGCGTTCTCTCTCGGTGGGACGGTCGCGCACGATCAGTTGGGCCGGCACGTGGGGCACCTGGCAGGGCGTGGGCTGGGCGCACGCCCTGAATCTGGGTGCCGATCCGGGCTGCGAGTACTGCGACCCGGGCGAGCAGGAGGCCGTGACGGCGGCTCTCGCCGGCGGACTGGCCGGCATCGTGACGGCCGCGCTCCTCTCGCGCGACACTTCCGAAGGCACGGCCTCGGCGACGTACCTGGGCAGCCTGTGGGGGACGTGGTTCGGACTCGGGGGAGCGACCGCGCTGGATCTGGACGACGACGCCATCTGGGCGAGCACGCTGCTCGTGGGCAACGCGGGCCTGGTCGCCGGAGCGCTGGCCGGGAGCCGGTTCGATCTGTCCTCCCGCCGCGCGCACCTCATCAGCCTCGGGGGTCTGATCGGCGGCTTCGGCGGGGTCGGCCTCGTGCTCATCACGAAGCCGAACAGCACCAGCGGCGAGCTCGCGATTCCGCTCGCGACGAGTCTCGCGGGTCTGGGCCTGGGGATCCTGCTGACTCCCGAGGGCGACGGCGCACCGGAAGGAGAGTCGGGTGCGGCCCGAGCGGCGTTCGGTTCGTCATCGCCGGCGCTCCTGAACTGGTCGGGTGGAGCACGACCAGAGGTCGGTCTGCCGATGCCGTTCCCGACGACCGTCCCCGATCCGGAGCGGAACGGGCGGCGGCACACGGCCTGGCACGTCCCGCTCCTTCGCCTGCGCTTCTGAACATATGCCGGACCGTCCGCTGAAAAACCGGGTGGCCGTCGTCGCCGGAGCGACGCGCGGCGCCGGGCGCGGCATCGCCCGCATGCTCGGCGAGGCGGGCGCCACCGTCTACTGCACCGGCCGCAGCGTCCGGGGCCGTCCGGCCACGCCGGGGCGGCCGGAGACGCTGGAGGAGACGGCGGAGCTGGTGACGTCGGAGGGGGGCCGGGGCATCGCCATCCGCACCGACCACACGGTCGAATCCGAGGTTGAGCGGCTCTTCGCCCGCGTCCACGTCGAGGCGGGCCGTCTCGACGTCCTGGTGAACGACATCTGGGGTGGCGATGCGCTGACCGAGTGGGGGAAGCCCTTCTGGGAACTCTCCATCGCGCAGGGCGAGCGGCTGCTGAAGCGCGCCGTCCACACTCACATCATCACGAGCCGCCACGGCGCTCCGCTGATGGTCGAGCGCAACGCCGGCCTCATCGTCGAGGTCACCGACGGCGACACGTTCGGCTATCGCGGCAACCTGTTCTACGATTTGGCGAAGAACGCGGTCGTCCGGCTCGCTTACGCGATGGCCGCCGACCTCCACCCGCACGGCGTGACGGCGTTGGCGATCACCCCCGGATTCCTGCGCTCCGAGGCGGTGCTCGACCACTTCGACGTCACCGAGGCCGACTGGCGCGACGCGATCGAGAAGGACGAATACTTCGCCGAGTCGGAGACGCCGTGCCACGTCGGCCGTGCCATCGCCGCGCTCGCCGCCGACCCGAACGTCGCTGCGAAGAGCGGCGGACTGTTCTCGAGTTGGGGTCTCGCGAAGGAGTACGGCTTCACCGATGTCGACGGCCGCCGGCCCGACTGGGGCACGTTCTTCCTGAAGAAGGTCCGGGCCATCCTCGAGCGAGATGCACCGCCGGACGAGCTGGACGTCTTCGTCATCCGCAGTCGGCTCTACCAGGCGGAACTCGATCCGTCCGCCAGCGACGAAACCGAGCACCTCCGCACGTGGCTCGCCCGCCACGAGTAGCGCGCGCCAGCCCGGCCAGGGCCGCTCGTACGGTCAGAAGCCGATGGACTTCGACACCTTGGCGGCGAGGACGCGCTCGACCGTCATGCCGGCGGCCATGTCGCGGCGCTCGGTGTAGACGATGAAGACGTCGCTGAGCGGCGAGTACAGGTAGTTGAAGCGCACGTTCGTCACGAACTGGTCCTCGGCCGCATTGTACTGGACAAAGGCGCTCGCGAAGACTTTCGTCGAGAAGCCGTAGTCGACCCGCCCTCCGAAGACGTCCGCCGTGAACGCCCCGTCCGGGAGCGAGATGTCGTTGTGGTTTGCCGAGAGGTCGACGGAGAGGTGATGGCTCGGCCGCCACATGAGGCCGCCCGACAGCGACGTCAGCGTGCCGTCGAAGAACCCGCCGCGCTCGACACGGACGAACCCCGTCAGCGCCCGGCCCGGCGCCGACCGGTACTGCACCGAACCCGAGCCGAAGTCGTAGCGGCCGGTCGGGATCGTCGCGTCCTTCGAGACGCGGAAGGGTGCCCGCAGGAGTTCGAACCGGTCCGTGTAGTTCAGCGTGAGCCCGCTCCCGTTCAGGAACGAGATCCCGAACCCCGCCGTTCGTCTCCGCGTCACGAGGACGGACTCGAGGTCCCGGATGTAGTCGAGCTCGACCCAGGGATTGACCTCCTGCACGCCGGGCAGCGGCGGCCGCGGGTGGAGCCCCACCGTGGCGTAACTCTGGCGGATGTCGCGCCGGCGCACGAAGCCCACCGTCGGGTTGAAGTCCTCGCCCACGTGGCGCCACAGCGCGGACACGTCCCACAGTTCGTCGCGCCAGCCGACCCACATCCGGCCCGCAAGGGCGTTCCCGTCGGCATCCGGCGAGTCGGTCCAGGCCAAGAACGGGGCGAAGAGCAGCGACGGGAGCGGCCTCAGGTTCGCATCGAAACCGACGTTGCGGTTGAAATCGGGGGTTCCCTCGACGTCCGAGCCGGTCGCCTGCCGGTTGATGAAGATCGCCCCCACGTCCGACGTCCCGAACACGCTCCGGCGCGCCCGCATGACCGAGAAGTTCTCGGCCGGGAGGCCGCGGCCGGACCGGGTCTGGAGGTTCATGAGGCCGACCTCGAACCCGGCCGTCCGGCCCGTGAGCCGCGCGCCGCCGAGGATCGGGATCGGCTCCCCCCTCCCCGTGAGCCCGATGCGGCGCGAGTGGAAGAGGGTGAAGTCGCGCAGCGAGACGCCGGTTCGGTAGCTGCGCTCCGACTGGTCGCCGAAGGCGAACGTGCCGGAGTTCTCGACGAAGAAGTCCCGCTTCTCCGGGAAGAAGAGCGGGAACCGGGTCAGGTTGACCTGCTCCTGGTCGACTTCCACCTGGGCGAAGTCCGTGTTGTACGTGAGGTCGAGCGTGAGCCCCGGCGTGACCCCGTACTTGAGGTCGAGTCCGATGTCGGCCTGCGTGCCGGCCCTTCCTTCCTCGATCAGCGTCCCCGTCTGGTCCTGCGCGAGGGCGTAAGGCTTCACCCGCAGGTTGAGTCCCGGCCCCACGCCCCGGAATCCGGTCAGCGTCCCCGCCTTCGACATCTTGTGGATCTGATCGCGCCGGTCGAGCGGCGCCCAGAACGTATCCTCCGCCTTGCGCCGAATGCGGCGCAGGATCTGGAGTCCCCACGTCTGGTCCTCCTCCGAGGGATTGAAGCGGAGCGTGGAGAACGGGATCTCGATCTCCACTGTCCACCCCTCGTCATCCCGGGTCGTCTCGACGCGGATGGGGCCTTCCCACGCCTGGTTCTCGGAGCGGCTGTCGTCGAAGAGCTGGACGTCCTTGAGCGCCCCGCCGGGATTCACGAGGAACATGAACCCGTTGCGGCGGTCGAGGTACGTATCGAGCGCCACGCCGAAGACGTCCGATGACCCGCTGTTGAAGTCCTGCTTCAGGCTGGAGATGAAGTAGCGGTCGGGCTCCGAGTCGTGGCAGATCGCGCCGATGTAGAGGGCCCGGTCGTCGTACACGAAGTAAACGACGGTGTTCTCGGTGGCCGGCGCCCCGGTGTCGGGACGGGACTGGACGAATCCGGTCAGGGGTTGAGCCTGCCGCCAGACGGGCTCGTCGAGGCGTCCGTCCACGGTGGGCGGCGCGTCCGTACGCAGGGCCTCGGCCGTTGGGCGCGGCGCCGACTCCACCGCGATCCGTGCCGGTCCCTCCTGGCCCGGCTCCTGTGCCATGGCGGTCGCCGGCACCAGCGAGCCGAGCAGGGAGACAACCGGAGCGAAACGGAGACCGCTTGCGGCCGCGGTGCGGGACATGTGGCGAGTCCTCATCGGCGGTCCGTTCAGTTCCAGCTCAGTCCCCGCAGTTGTTCCACATCGAGATTCCCGCCGCTCAGAACACACGCGACCTTCGTCCCCGGCGGCGCGTCGACGAGGCCGTGGAGGACCGCGGCGACCGACGCCGCGGCCGCGCCCTCGGTCACGAGCTTCGCCCGCGTCATCAGCCACAGCATGGCGTCGAAGATGTCCTCGTCGGGAAGCGTGACGACGCGCTCCACGAAACGGCTCACGACGGACGCCGTGTTGTCGCCGACCCGCATCACCTTCAGCCCATCGATCGCGCAGTCCACGGTCTCCAGGGTGACCATCTCGCCGGATTCGACCGTGCGCTTCATGGCGGGCGCCCCCGATGATTCCACGCCGATCACGCGGATATCGGGGTTCACGCTCTTCAGGGACATCGCGTTACCCGAGATGAGTCCCCCGCCCCCGATCGGGATGACGACGACTTCGACCTCCGGCCAGTCCTCGAGGATCTCGAGGCCCAGCGTGCCCTGGCCCGCGATCAGCCGCGGGTGGTCGAACGGGTGCACGTACGTGAGTCCGCGCTCCTCGACGAGTTCGAGCGCCCGCTCGTTCGCCTCATCCCAGATCGACCCGTGGAGGACGACCTCGGCGCCGTATCCCTCCGTGGCCGCGACCTTGGCCGGCGTCGCGTTCTCGGCCATGACCACGACGGCGGGAATCCCGTACAGGCGGGCGGCCAGCGCGACGCCCTGCGCGTGGTTCCCCGCGGAGGAGCAGATGATGCCCCGCGCCTTCTCCTCCTCGCTCATGTGGGCCATCACGTTCAGCGGCCCCCGCACCTTGTACGAACCTCCGCGCTGGAAGAGTTCGGCCTTGAGCCGGATGTCGAACCCGGAGACCTCGCTCAGCGAGCGCGACGTGAGCAGCGGGGTGTGATAGATGTGCGGCGCGACGTGCTCCCGCGCGCGCTCGAAGTCCTCGCGGGTCAGCGTGAGTCCGGGGATCTCGACGTGTGGCGTCACTCGGCCGTCTCTCTCGGCTGGGCGGTGGGCTGGCGGCCGGATCCGCATCCAGGTCCGCCGACGCGTGGTCGATAATCCCCGGAACGGAGTGGACACGCAACGGGGAAGTGCCGTCACCTTGCGGGGTGAGGCGTTTGTCGGCGACACTCAAGCCTCCTCCCCGCACGGACATCCAGCCGAGGATCCGCCACTTGAACCAGTCGCCGGACACCCCGAAACCCGCACGCGAGCGCTTCGGCACCCGCGCCGGTTTCGTGCTTGCGGCGGTGGGGTCCGCCGTCGGGCTGGGGAACATGTGGCGCTTCCCCTACCAGACGGCGGAGGGCGGCGGCGCGGCCTTCCTCGTGGCCTACGTCTGCATGGCGTTCCTCATCGGCGTGCCGATGATGCTGGCGGAGTTCGCCGTGGGTCGGCGCGCACGCCGGTCCGCGATCGGCGCCCTGCGCTCCGTCGGCGGCGGACGCTGGGCGGCGGCGGGGCTCCTCTTCCTCGTGACGTCGACCGTGATCATGGCCTACCTGTCGGTCATCACGGGCTGGGCCCTCCGCTACGCCCTCGACGGGCTCACCACCGGATTCCACGCCGACGCCGCGGGGCGCTACGAGTCGGTCGCGTCCGGACCCTCGGCGGTCGTCTTCCACCTCGTGTCGATCGCCGCGACGGTGGGGATCGTGGTGTTCGGCGTCCGCAAGGGGATCGAGCGGGCAAGCATGCTGCTAATGCCGCTCCTCTTTCTCCTCCTCATCGGCCTCGCGATCTGGGCGGCGACGCTGCCGGGCGCGGCGGAGGGATACCGCTTCTACCTCTCCCCGTCGCTGAGCGAACTGCTGGATCCCGTCGTGCTGCAGGGCGCGGCCGCCCACGCGTTCTATTCGCTGAGCGTGGGGATGGGGATCATGGTCACCTATTCCTCCTATCTATCGAAGCGCACCGACCTCGGCCGCGAGAGCGCCGTGATCGCGCTCTCGGATTTCTCCGTCGCCTTCGTCGCGGGGCTGGTCGTCTTTCCGATCGTGTTCGGACTCGGACTGTCGGACGACGTGGGGGAGAGCACGCTGGGCGTCCTCTTTATCTCGCTCCCGAGCGCGTTCGCGCAGATGGAGGCGCTGGGCAGGGTCGTGGGGACCGCGTTCTTCATCGCCGTGATCGTGGCGGCGATCACCTCGGCGGTCTCCCTGCTGGAGGTGGCGGCCTCGATCCTCATCGACGAACGGGGCTGGACGCGCCGCCGGGCGACGCTCACATCGGGCTTCCTCATCGCGGCGATCGGGATCGCGCCGGCACTTTCCCTCGGCGCCCTGGGAATCATGGATCAGGTCGCCGCGGAACTCCTCACCGTGCTGGGCGTACTCGCCATCGCGGTGCTCGTCGGTTGGGTGATGAAGCACCCGGAGGAGGAACTCCGGATCGGGGCCTCGCCCCGGTTCGCGCGCCTGATTCCGACGGCGCGCTTCCTGTTTCGCTACGTGGCGCCGCCTCTGTTGGCGTACGTGAGCTGGATCGCGCTGCGGCAGACGATCCGGGTGATCGCCGGCGGCTAGAACCCCTGGAGCGAGACGTGTCGAACCTCGATCGACTCAGAGACGAACTCGCGCGCATCGACCGCGCGTTGCTCGAACTCGTAGCCCGGCGGCAGGCGGTCTCCGCAAAGATCGGGGAACGGAAGCGCGCCTCGCAGACCTCCACGCGCGACTACCGGCAGGAGAAGGTCGTCATCGAGCGGGCCCGCAGCGCCGCGAGCGACCTCGGACTCTCGCCGCGGCTGGCCGAGGATCTCGTCCTGTCGCTGATCCGTTCGTCGCTCGCCGTGCAGGAACGGGGCAGCGTGGCGGCGGCTGCGAGAGGAGGCGGGAAGCGCGCCCTCGTCATCGGCGGTTCCGGCAAGATGGGCGGGTGGTTCGTCCGCTTCCTCTCCTCCCAGGGGTTCGAGGTGGAGAACGCGGACCCCGACGGAGGGGATCACGCGGATTGGGCGAAGACGTCGCTGGACCACGACCTGATCGTCGTGGCGACGCCCATGGTCATCGCCAACGAGATCCTCGAACGGCTGGCGGAGATCGGACCGCCGGGCCTGGTGTTCGATATCGGTTCGCTCAAGAGTCCGCTGCGCTCCGGTCTGACGGCGCTGGCGGAGGCCGGGGTCCGCGTCACGTCCATCCACCCCATGTTCGGTCCCGACACCGAACTCCTTTCTGGGGAACACGTCATCTTCGTGGACGTGGGCCGTCCCGACGCCACGGAGGGGGCGGAGGCGCTCTTCGCCTCGACCATGGCGACGCAAGTGCGCATGGACCTGGAGAGCCACGACCGCGTGATGGGGTTCGTGCTGGGCCTCTCGCACGCCCTCAACATCGCCTTCTTCACGGCGCTGGCGCGCTCCGGCGAAACGACGCCGCGCCTGGCGGACGTGTCGAGCACGACGTTCGAGGCGCAGTTGGACGTGGCGCGCGCGCTGGCCGGCGAGAACCCGCACATGTACTTCGAGATCCAGTCGCTGAACGAGTACGGCGACGTCGCGCTGGAGGAACTCGTGGAGGCTGCGGAACGGGTCCGCGACGCGGTCGAAGCGGGGGATGAGGAGGCCTTCGTCGCCCTCATGTCGGCCGGTCGCGACTACCTGGAGTCCCGCGGTTCCCCGGAATAGATCCGACCCCGTTCGACTGGCGTTCGGACATTGATAATCCCTATCTTGCACAGGCTGGATGCGGGGAGGGGTTATTGCGTCCAAACGCCGCGCCGGGTCGCGGTGTTTGCCCAGCAGGATTCGGGCGACAGCCGGTGAGGTCCACATGAAGAAGTTCGCGATCGCGGCTCTGGGAACGGCGGCGCTGTATCTCGCCGTCACAGGGGAGGATGCGCCGCTCGGCGCGCCTTCGCACGCCCTTGCGGTCGCACCCGCTCCGGACACCGTCGCGAACTCGGTCATCCAGACGGTGTGCACCCGCTGTCACAACGACTCGCGCCGGGCGGGCAACCGCTCCTTCCTCGAGTTCGACGCGGCCGAGCCGCAGGCCGACCCCGAAACGGCGGAGCAGATGATCCGGAAGCTCCGCGCCGGCATGATGCCGCCACCCGGCGTGCGGCGTCCGGACGCGGCGACCCTGACGGCCGTGGTCGAGGAACTCGAGACGCGCATGGACGCGGCGGCGCACGCGAACCCGAACCCCGGGACGCGGACCTTCCAGCGCCTCAACCGCGCGGAATACCGACGCGCGGTCCAGGACCTGCTCGACCTCGACGTCGACATGGAGGCGTTCCTCCCGACGGAGACGATCAGCGACAACTTCGACAACATCGCCGACGTCCAGATGATGTCCGCGACGCTGATGGAGGGCTATCTGCGGGCGGCGAGCGAGATCAGCCGCATGGCGATCGGCGATCCCGACGCGGGCCCGCGCCAGGTCACCTACAAGGTGCCGAAGACGGCGTCGCAGGCGGTTCGGGCCGAGGGGGCGCCCTTCGGGACGCGGGGCGGGATCTCCGTCATCCACGTCTTCCCGGCCGACGGGGAGTACGTGTTCAAGATGGACATGCACCCCGGTCCGACGGGGTTCCTGTACGGGATGACGGCCCCGGATGAGAAGATCGAGGTTTCGATCGACGGCGCGCGCGTGGCGCTGCTCGAGATCGACCCGTTCATGTCGGAGTCCGATCCGCAGGGGATGGTCATCGAGACCGATCCGATCCACGTGCGGGCGGGTCCGCAGCGGGTGACGGCGGCCTTCCTCCTCAACGCCGAGGGGCCGGACAACGATCTCATCAAACCGATCGACTACAAGCTCGCCGACTCGAACATCGGCAGCGCCTACGGCGTGACGACGCTCCCGCACCTGCGCGACTTCCTCGTCACGGGGCCGTTCACGGTCACCGGCATCTCGGAGACCCGGAGCCGCAAGCAGATCTTCTCCTGCCGGCCCACGGCGCCCGACGAGGAGCGGCCCTGCGCGCGGCAGATCATCAGGACGCTGGCGGCCAAGGCCTACCGCCGGCCGCTGGAGACCGACGATGTCGAGGATCTGATGGTGTTCTTCGATCTCGGTGTCGAGGAGGGCGGGTTCGAGGTCGGCATCCGCACCGCGCTCCAGGCGGTCCTCGCCAGCCCGCACTTCGTCTTCCGTCTCGAGGAGATGCCGGCGGACGTGGCGCCCGGTGACATCTACCGTCTGAGCGACATCGACCTCGCCACCCGGCTCTCCTACTTCCTGTGGGGCACGCACCCGGACGACGAACTCGTGGCGCTGGCCGACGCGGGCCGCCTTTCGGATCCGGCGGTGCTGGAAGCCGAGGCGCGGCGCATGCTCGACGACCCGCGGTCGGAAGCCATGGCGACACGCTTCGCGTACCAGTGGTTCCGCCTTCAGGACCTGGAAAAGATCCACCCGGACGCGCTGCTCTACCCGTACTGGGATCATCGGCTCGTCGAGGCGATGCTGCAGGAGACGCAGCTCTTCTTCGAGCATCTCCTGCGTTCGGATGCGCCCTTCTTCGAACTGCTCACGGCGGACTACACGTTCGTGAACGAGCGTCTCGCCCGGCACTACGGAATTCCGGATGTGACCGGGGAGGAGTTCCGCCGGGTCGGGATTCCGGAAGAGGCGCGCCGCGGACTGCTGGGCCACGGGAGCATTCTCACCCTGACCTCGCACGCGGACCGCACCTCGCCGGTTCTGCGCGGGAAGTGGGTGATGGAGGTCCTGCTCGGGACTCCGCCCCCGCCGCCCCCGCCGGACGTGCCCGACCTCGAGGCGACGGACGAGGCGGAGGAGGGACGCTTCCTGACCGTGCGGGAGCGGCTCGAGATGCACCGCTCGAATCCGGCCTGCCGGTCGTGCCACCGGGTGATCGACCCGATCGGCCTCGCGCTCGAGAACTTCGACGTCACCGGCGCATGGCGGATCAAGGACCAGGGCCGGACGGTGGACACGTCGGGCGAACTCTACGATGGGACCCCGATCCTGAGCGCGATGGATCTGCGGACCGCGCTGCTCGAGCGAGAGGACTCGATGGTCCGGACCTTCATCGAGAACCTCATGGCCTATGCCCTGGGCCGGCGGATCGAATACTACGACATGCCCACGGTGCGCGAGATCGCACGCGTGGCGGAGGCCGATGACTATCGGATGACATCGTTCATCATGGAGGTCGTGAAGAGCGCGCCCTTCCAGATGAGCGCCGTGGAGATGGTAGCCGAGGAAGATATCGACGCAGGCGGCACGCACTGAGGGAGCCGCCCGGCGGAACAGATCAGGAGGAGTGAGCATGGAACTCATCACGGGTAAGCACATCTCCCGCCGCATGGCCCTGAAGGGCGTGGGGGCGACGGTGGCGCTGCCGTTCCTGGACGCGATGCTGCCGGCCGGCCGGCTGTGGGCCTCCACGAAGTCGCTCACGGACGTGAAGCGGTTCGTGGCCATCGAGATGGTGCACGGCGCCGCCGGGTGCAACGAGTGGGGCGCGTCGCAGTTCATGTGGTCCCCGGAGAAGGTGGGGCGCGACTTCGACCTCACGCCGAGCAGCCTGAGCCCGCTCGAGCCGTGGCGAGATTACCTGACGATCATCTCGAACACGGACATCGAGAACGCGGAGGCGAAGACGGCGAAGGAGATCGGCGGCGACCACTTCCGGTCCAGCGCGACCTTCCTCACGCAGGCACACGCGAAGCAGACCGAGGGCTCCGACGTGTTCGTCGGCACCTCGATGGACCAGCACTACGCGCAGCGCTTCGGGCAGGACACGCCGATCCCGTCGATGCAGCTCTGCATCGAGAACGTGGACCAGGCCGGCGGGTGCGCGTACGGCTACGCGTGCGTGTACACGGACACGATCAGCTGGGCGTCGCCGACGGAGCCGCTGCCCATGATCCGCGATCCGCGAGCCGCGTTCGACCAGTTGTTCGGGGCCGGCGGGACGTCGGAGGACCGGGCCCGGCGCCGGCGCACGGACCGCAGCATCCTCGACTGGATCATGGGGGAAGTCGCCGGTCTGAAGCGCGATCTCGGAGCCACGGACCAGCGGCGGCTGGACCAGTATCTCGACAACATCCGCGAGATCGAGCGCCGCATCGAGCGCATCGAGGCGCACAACACGAGCGGTGAGACGCGCGAGATTCCCGAGGCGCCGCCGGGCGTGCCCGATGACTTCGCGGAGCACGTCCATCTCATGTTCGATCTGCAGGCCCTCGCCTTCCAGTCGGACCTGACGCGCGTGTTCTCGTTCAAGCTGGGCCGCGACGGGTCGGGCCGCGTGTATCCGGGCAGCGGCGTGGACGCCGGCTTCCACCCGGCCTCGCACCACGGCGGCCGCGAGGAGCGGGTGATCGACTACGAGAAGATCAACCGCTACCACGTGAGCATGATGCCGTACCTGCTCGAGAAGTTGGCCAGCATCGAGGAGCCCGATGGGAACCTGCTCGACAAGAGCATGATCCTGTACGGCTCGCCGATGGGCGACTCGAACCTGCACAACCACAAGCGTTGTCCGCTGTTCGTGGTCGGGAAGGCCGGCGGCGAACTCGAGGGCAACATGCACATCAAGGCGCCGGACGGGACGCCGATGGCGAACGTGATGCTGAGCCTGATGCACAAGCTCGGCCTCGAGGACATGGAGAGCTTCGGCGACAGCACCGGCGACTTCTCGTTCTCGGCGGTCGCGCAGGACTGAGTCGCGGGGTCGGCCGGAGCGTCGGAGGCAGATCGATGTTGAAGAGAATCGGTAAGGCCGGACTTCGGGCGGGGGTCCTCGTCGCGCTCTGCGCGACCACGCTGTGGGCGGCCACGGCGATGGACGCGCCCGTCGCCGAGGCGGCGGCGCGCGGAGACCTGGAGTCCGTGCGAACGCTTCTCCGCGATGGGGCGGATGTGAACGCGGCCCAGGGCGACGGGATGACCGCGCTGCACTGGGCGGCCCTGCGGGGCGATGCGGAGATGGTGTCCGTGCTCGTCTACGCCGGGGCCAACGTCGCGTCGACCACGCGCCTGGGCGCCTACACGCCGCTCCACCTCGCGAGCCGGGACGGCCGGGCCGAGGTGGTCGCCCTCCTGCTCGAGGCCGGCAGCGACGCCAACGCGGCGACGACCACCGGCGCCACGCCGCTCCACCTGGCCGCGGCGGGGGGTGACGTGCCGACCCTCACCGGCCTGCTCGAGGCCGGGGTCGAGGTCGACGCGCAGGAGCGGGCGAACGGCCAGACGCCGCTCCACTTTGCGGCCGCGACCGGACGCCTGGAGGCGGTGCAGGCGCTGATCGCTGCCGGTGCGGACGTGTCGATTGCGTCGAGCGTGTTGGACTTCGTCGAGAAGGCGCGCACGGACAGCGAAGCCCGAGGACGGCGACGAGAGGTTCTCACGGCGATTCGGAAGGCCGAAGCCGAGGCGCGCGGTGAGACCGTGGAGGTCGGGATCACCCGCACGGACACGCCGTCCGGCCAGGAGCCGACGCGGCGCGAGGCCGCCGACCGGGCGGATCGGGACCAGACCGGCACGGCCCCCGCGACGCAGGGCGCCGGCACGACGCCCGGCCAGGAACCCGCGGCCGCCGCACCAGAGGACACGCCGGCGGACGAGCCCCCGCCGGGCCAGGGCGAGGATCCGCCCGAGGCCGTTGCGGACGAGGAGGAGGCTGAAGAAGCCGAAGAGGCTGAGGCCGAAGAGACTGACGAGGCCGACGAGGCTGAGGAGCTGGCGGAGCCCGCGCCGCGGCCGCTGAGCTACAGCGACATCGTCGGCAAGCAGGGCGGCATGACCGCGCTCCACTACGCGGTTCGCGAGGGCCACTTCGAGACCGTCAAGGCCCTCCTCGCGGCGGGGGCGGACGTCGACGGCCGCACCGATGGGGACGAGAGCACGCCGCTCGTCGTCGCCACCGTGAACGGGCACTACGACCTCGCGGCCTGGCTGCTCGAGCAGGGCGCGGACCCGAACCTGGCCAGCGAGGACGGCGTGGCGCCGCTCTACGCGACGATCGCCAACCGCTGGGCGCCCAAGGCGCTGTACCCGCAGCCCACCGCGTTCCGCCAGCAGGAACTCGACTACATGGAGCTGATGGAGATGCTCCTCGCTGCCGGGGCGGATCCGAACGCGCGCGTGAACACGCACATCTGGTATTCGGCGTACAACTTCGACCTGCTGGGCGTGAACTTCAGCGGCGCCACGCCCTTCTGGCGCGCGGCGAAGGCGCTCGACATCCCGGCCATGGAGATGCTCGTGGCCGCCGGGGCCGACCCGCACATGCCGACGCGGAAGGCGCCTGAGCGTCGCCGCCGTCGGCCCGCCGACGATGAGGAAGAGGAAGAGGATCCGAGCGGACTGCCGCCCGTCGAGGTCGGAGGCCCGGGCATCCCGCCGCTCGTCGCTGCCGCGGGCTACGGCTACGGGCGCTCACGCACGGGCAACCAGCACCGGCATCGGCCCGATGAATGGATGGCCACGGCCATATACCTCGTCGAGGAGCTGGGCGCGGACGTGAACGGCCGCGACTCCGATGGGTTCGGGGCGCTCCACTACGCCGCGGCGCGCGGCGACAACGAGCTGATCGAATACCTCGTGGGCAAGGGCGCCAATCCCCTGATCGTGGCCCGCAGCGGCCAGACGACGGTCGACATGGCGAACGGCCCGATCCAGCGCGTGCAGCCGTTCTTCGAGACGATCGCCCTCCTGGAGGGCATGGGCGCGAAGAACAACCACAACTGCCTCAGCTGCTGAGCGACCGACTCTCGAACTAGTCGTCCCGCGGGAGGCGCTGGGAGACGGAGATCGCGTAGCCGTCGGGGTCGCGTAGCGTGAACTCGATGGAGCAGGCGTTCGGGTTCACGTGCGGCTCGTCGAGGCAGTCGGCCCCCATGGCGCGGGCCCGTTCGAACACGGCCTGGGCGTCCTCCGTGTAGAAGTAGAGCAGGACGCCGCGGCCGGGCATCCCCTCCGCCGGGTCCGTCATCCCCGGGTGAGCCTTGAACTCGCGGTGGTGGAGCATCAGTTCGATGCTTCCGTCCGGCGCCAGGAGCCGCTCGAAGTGATGGCCCCCCCGACCGCTCACAAAGCCGAAGAGTTCGACGTACCAGGCTGAACTCGCCGCTACGTCACGGACGACAAGCATCGGCGTGAGGCCTTGACCGGTCATGGCCATTCGGCTCCGGACCTTCGGCGTCCGCTTCCGGCGCCCGGCTTCCGGCCGAGGCTTAGTGGTTCGAGTTGTTCGTCTGAGCCTCCGCGGCCCGCCTCGCTTCCTCGCGGGCGGCGACGAGGGCTTCGAACTCCACGGGATCGAGGTAGGTCACGTCGACCCAGAGGTGCGCCATCTCGTCCACGGTCCGGTCCCCGTAGTCGACCCACTGCTCGTGGTCGGGGTTGTTCGGATTCTCGGCCGTGTTGTCGTGCCAGGCGGTGATGACGAGCGTGGTCCCCGCCGGAAGCAGCGGGGCGGCGTCTTCCTCGTAGATGTAGTTGATGTGCCAGTTCCACTGGAAGTTGTCGACCTGGTTGATCAACTCCTTGCGGCCGTCGGGATAGATCGCCTCGAGCGACATCGCCTTGCCGCGCATGTGCATGTGCGGCTGGAAGTTCTCCAGACGGGCCGGCCAGCGCAGCGTGTGGAAGTCCTGCGTGACCGCGATCTCGCCCGGCGGGATGTCGAGGCCCGTCCGGCCCGTGGCGTTGTAGAACATGAGCCGGGTGCGGTTCCGGGGCTCCTCGCCCTTCGGATAGAACCAGACGCCGAGTTCGACGTAACTGTCCTCGACGAGCTTGCCCATCGCATGGAGGTGGACCTCCCAGCGAATCCGCGAGCCGGGGAGCATGATCTTGCCCGCGCCCTCGGGGAAGATCTCGCCCTCCTTCCCAACGGCCCACTCCATGAAGAGGCCCGGACCGCCCATCGCGCCCCCGCGCGTGCTCGCCTCGACGATGCCGGCGCTCATGGGGCTCTCCTCCTCGTCCTGCTGGAGGAAGGCGAGGACATGGTGAGTGATCGTACGCGCGTCGTTGCCGGCCGGCTTGATCTCGATCGCCTTCACCCAGCGCGGCTCCGTGATGCCGGTCGGCGTGACGGGCCGCCACCACTTGTCCATCGTTTCGGCTTCGAGCGTGTAGGGTTCGGATGCGATGACGAGGTCGGGTTCCCCGAACTCAGCGAGGAGGCGCCACTCGTTCGGATCCGGGAACTCGGCCGGCGGCGGCAGATCCGCGGGATCGCCTTCCACGCGGCCACCGTCGATCCACGCGACGATCGTCTCGATCTCCTCGCGCGACAGGCTGCGGTCGTTCCGGAACTCCTGGATCCCGACCGTGGGATCGAGGTGCCAGGGCGGCATGACGCGGTTCGAGACCTTCTCGCGGATGCTCGCGGCCCAGCGGTAGGCGTCCCGGTACGTGAGGAGCGACATGGGGGCGATCGAGCCGTCCTGGTGGCACTCCTGGCAGTTCGCCTGAAGGATCGGCGCGACGTCCCGGTTGAAGGTCACCTCCACGGACTCGTTTTCCTGCGCCTGCGCCGGCCCCGCGGCGCTCAGAACGCCGAGTGCCGCGCACACCGCGATGGCCGCTCGCCTCGGGGACGTCGGATCGAACCGTCTCATCATCGTTCTCCTCGAACCTCGTCGAATCCGCTGGTCACGGGTTGACGATGACCCGCACGAACCCGTTCGTCCAGCAGCATTGCGCGTGGCCGGCGGCGGAGACGCCGGAACCGTCATTCGCGCGCACCCGCAGGATGTAGTCGCCCGGCTCACTGAAGGTGACGGGGGTCGCGGCTTCGGCTCCGCTGGCCGGGACGCGGGCGGTGGGCTCGCCGAACGTCACGTCGCCCGGCCCCTGGTGCTTGAACCACGTGAGGTTGACCGGCGAGCCGTCGCGGCTCCCCGCCACGAAATGGCTCCGACCCACGCCGTCGTCCCGGACGTGGACGCTCACGTCGAGCGGTTCTCCGACCCGGGCCGTGAGGGGGTCTCCCCAGGCGCCCGCCGGCCCCGCGCCTTCCTCACCCGCTCCGAAGCGGAGGGCGGGGGGCGTGTTCCCGTCGCCGGCTTCACCCTTGAGCGCATCGATCTGCCAGTCCCGGTGCAGGTGACCCGGGACGCGGAGCGTCTGGCCGCGCAGCCTCAGCGTCCAGTAGACCTTCCCCTCGCCGAAATCCGCCGGGACCCGGACGACGAACACGCCATAGTGGCGCCGCGGGGCGAACGAGGTGGGCTGGGCCCCGTGAAACTCCGACGGTTCGATCGTGTTGTCCGGCCCCAGGGGGATTTCGATCGTCTCCCCGAAGTTCCGGTTGAAGTAGCCGAACGACAGCGACAGCGTGCCGTCCCCGTTCGGATACCAGCCCTCGAAGGCGGGGGTCACGGTCTGCCCCCGTCCGCTGGGGTTGCCGAGGGGGATCTGGCCCGCGAGCGGCACCGTCTCGGCGCACAGCGCCGCCCCGACCGCGGCAGTCGCCAGGACTCGGGCAGGTCTCATCGCCCCGCTTCCGCCATGCCCGCCTCGATCGAGGCCCGGATCGCCTTCACCGTCTCATCCACACGGAATTGGAGCAGCTTCCGGCCGGTGGCGATCGCCTCCTCCTTCGGGGCGATCGAGACGCCGTTGATGCTGGCACGGCCCGCCGCCACGCGCTCGTCGTAGCGCACCATCGTCGGGTCCTCGACCATCATGATCGCGGTGATGACGAAGTCGTCGTGGATCCCCTCCGGATCCGTCTCGAAGATGCCGAGTTCGTCGTTCATCCACTGGTGGACGTCGCGGTAGCGGTAGAACTCGGGGATGAAGTGCGCCTGCGCGTCGTACCAGCGCTCGTTCAGGCGGGCGGCGACCGCCTCCATGCCCGACTGGTTCCCGCCGCTGTCTCCGAAGAGGATGATGTGCTCGAACCCGTGCGCCCTGAGGCTGGAGGCCACGTCATCGAGCACGGCCTCGAACGTCTCCTGCCGCAGGCTGATCGTGCCCGGATACCGCATGTGCCCGGACGGCTCGTCGATGTCGCCCTCGGGGACGAGCTTGACGATCGGCGCGCAGAGCGCGTTCCCGAGTTCGCGGGCCACGCCCTCGCAGGCGCCCTGCAGCACGTAGTTGTGCTTGCCCGTGGCGAGGTACGGCCCGTTCTGCTCGATGCCGCCCGTCGTGATGATCGCCGTGGTCTTCCCGGCCGCCATCGCGTCCCGGACCTCCATCCACGTCATCTCCTCGATCCACACCGTGTCGAACGCCTCGATCGGCCGCTCGGATACGAGTTCCTCCTGCACCTGGCGCTCGCGTTCCGCGGCCAGCCGCGCGCGCTCCTCCGGCGTCATGTTCCGCTGCTGCCCCCCCAGCGCCGAGGCGGAGACCGCGAACAGCGCGAGCAAGGGAAGGATCGATTGGACTTTTCTCATGGGACACCTCGTTTCCGCGCGTGGGAGACCGACCGCAACTCCCAACGCTAGCACGTCCCTTCCCACCCGGACCAGTCTGGCCGGGTCTGGCGGTCGTCACCCTCCGCAGGAGAAGATTCGGATCAGGTTCTCTCCTTCACGGAGGCATGGAGATGGTTCGGCGCACTTCTCATCGGATTTCCTGGCTGGCTCTTCCGTTCCTCGCCGCCTGCGGGGCGCCCGGCGACACCTCCCTGGACGCGGAGGTGGATGCGGCGGTGGATGCGGCGGCGGGGCCCGAGACGTCCGACCCCTACGAGCACGGGTTCACGGACGCGGACTATCCGCGCGTGATCGAAGTCGCGGAGGATGTCTACGCGTACGAGCAGATCCATCCCACCGGGGGCGAGATCATCACGACCGTGAGTCTCATCGTCATCACGCCGGAAGGGGTGCTCGTCGCGGACGGCCAGGAGAATCCGGAGGAGACGCAGCGGCTCGTCGACACGGTCGCGGGCATGACGGACCGGCCGATCACGCACGTCGTCGTCGCCTCGGACCACGGGGACCACACGGGCGGCAACTCGGCCTTCCCCGCGGAAGCTCGCTTCTTTGCCCACCCCACGTCGGCGGCGATCCTGGAGGCGAGCGCGGCGAACCCGAACCGGCCCGAGGAGGCGCCGCCCGTCATCGTCCCGACGGAGATCGTGGGCGACGACACGGTGCTCGAACTCGGGGGACGGGAGATCCAGCTCCTGCACCTTGGCCGCGCGCACACCGGCGGCGACCTCGTCGTGTACGTGCCCGACGGCAAGGTGCTGTTCATGAGCGAGACGTACCTGAAGCACATCTTCCCGGCCATGCGCTCGGCGTATCCCTCGGAGTGGGTGGCGATGCTGGGCCGGGCGATCGAGATGGACGTGGACGTGTACGTGCCGGGACACGGGGTGATGGAAGCGCCCGCGGTCCTCGAGGCGGAGCTTGTGTCGTTCCGGGACGCGGTGCGGGCCGTCGTGGAGGAGGCGACGCGGCTTCACGGCGACGGGCTGAGCGCCGAAGAGGCGGCGGAAGCGGTCTCGTTCGGCGACATCGAGGAATGGTCGCTGCGGGACAGCCAGAAACTGCGCGCCATCCGGCGCGTGTACATGGAACTGAACGGAGAGCTGCCGGGATGAGCGCGCGGAACAGCACCGGGATGAAGGCCGCCCGTGGACGAACGGAGGCGAAGGTCAGGCTCATCACGCTCGCGGCGGGCTTCGTGTTGGGGGCCGGGGCAGTTGAGGCGCAGTCGCATGTCACCGTGGACATCGGGGCCCGGGATCCCGCGTTCTCGCCCGACGGGTCGACGATCGCCGTCTCCATCCTGGGGAAGATCTGGACGCTTCCCGCCGAGGGCGGCACCGCGCGCCAACTCACGGACGGGGCTTCGTGGGACACGCGCCCCGCCTGGTCGCCGGACGGCCGTTTCCTCGCCTACGCGGCGAGATCCCGCCAGGGGGCCGACATTCTGGTCCGCAACATGGCCACGGGGGGCGTCCGCTTCCTGCATGGTGTTCCGGGGTCGGTCGGGCACATGCAGTTCCATCCGGACGGAAGCCAGCTCTTCTTCGTCGACGACCGCTCGCAGTACGAGGCGCACGTGTGGCGGATCCCGCTCGCCGGCGGCGAGGCGGAACAGCTGACGCACACCCGGAGCTGGCACGAGTGGTCGTTCGCCCTCTCGCCGGACGGGAACCGGATCCTCCTCGAGACGGGGCGCTTCGATGGCACGGACCTGTATGAACTCGACCTGGAGGAGATGTCGCTCGAACGGGTCACGGACACGCCGGAGCGGGAGATGGCCGTGGCGTGGAGCGCCGACGGCACGCGTCGCGCGCACGTGATGACGCACAACGGCCAAGACCGGATCGTCGTGTCGATCCGGGGCGAACGGCAGGATTTCCCAAGCGCATTCGACCAGAAGCAGCTCGCGTTCCATCCGTCCGGCGAGTGGCTGCTCGTCCTCGGCGGGCGGCGGATGCAGCGGCTGGATCTGGCGAGCGGGGAGTTCACTCCGATTCCCTTCGAGGCCCGGTTCGCGATTGCCGACGATCCCGCCGACGATCTGCTGATCACGAACGTCCGCCTGTTCGACGGCACCGGCGACGAGGCGGTCCCCGCGGCGGCGGTCCTCGTCCGGGACGGGCGGATCGCCGAGGTGAGAGCGGGAGAAAACGCCGGGGTGCCGGAGGTCGCTTCGGGCACGCCGGTCATCGACGGGGGTGGCCGCATGCTGCTCCCGGGGCTGATGGACAACCACTACCACTACTGGCAGCCCCTCGCCGGCGCCGACCTGCTGGCCGCCGGTGTCACGGCGATCCGCGATCCCGGCTCGGCGATCCAGGACGCGATGGACTTCAAGGACGCGGTGCGTCTCGGCGTGCTGGCCGGCCCCGACGTGTACACGGCCGGCCCCCTGATCGACGGCCCCGCCGGCTACCACCCCCTGGTTGACGTGAGCATCGACGACCCCGCCGCCGCCCCGGCGCTCGTCCGCGCGCTGAAGGCGCAGGGCGTCGACCTGCTCAAGGCGTATTTCCTCCTCGACCCGGATGTGCTCGCGGCCGTCGTGGCGGAGGCGCGCGTGCAGGGACTCCCGGTCACGGGTCACATCGGAGTCCGCACGAGTTGGCGGCAGGCGATCGAAGCGGGCATCAGCGGGTTCAACCACATCCGCGTGTGGCAGGACTTCCTGCCGCCCGAGATCCAGGTCGATGGCCGGGACATGTCCCTCGACGGCGGACGGAACCCGGTCGGGCGCATGCAGGCCGACTGGCGGGAGATCGATCCGGAGAGCCCCGAGGTCATGTCCCTCCTCGAACTCATGGCCGAGACGGAGACGGGGCTCGACCCTACTCTCTACATCCAGGAGATCGAGGACAGCGACCGCTCGCGCTTCTCGCTCGAGGAGTTCCACACGGCCCGGCAGGCGTACGAGCGCATGGGCGAGTTCGTCCGGCGCGCCGTCGAGGTCGGCGTGCCGCTGCTCGCGGGCACGGACAACGTCGGGCTGTTCAACGAACTCGAGGCGTACGCGAAGGCCGGTGTGCCGAACGCCGCCATCCTGCGGGCCGCGACCGCGAACGGCGCGCGTTGGCTCGGGAAGGAGGACGACTTCGGGACCGTGCAACCGGGGCGGCGCGCCCACCTGATCCTCGTGGATGGCGACCCGCTGGCCGACATCGCCGACCTGCGGAACATCGAGCTCGTTGTGAAGGACGGCGTCATCGTCTTCGGCGGCCCCCCGGCCGAGCCGCTGGTCCCGTGATCGACCCCATCGCAACGGGCGCCGTCGAGGCCGTGACGCTCGCGGCCCTGCAGGTCGAGCCGGCGGGCGGGCTCCTCCCGGCGCTCTCCGACAACCCGTTCCTCTCGCTCGGCGTCCTCTTCGCGGCGGGCGTCCTCACGAGCACGAACCCGTGCATCTGGCCGATGATCCCGATCACGTTTTCGGTCATATCGGGCACGGCGGGCGAGGGGCAGTCGCGAAAGCGCACCATCGGCCTGACGCTGACCTACGCCCTCGGACTGGCGCTCCTCTATTCCCTGCTCGGCGTCATCGCGGGGCTCAGCGGCACCGTGCTGGGGTCGATCGGGGCGAGCTTCTGGGCGCTGTTCGCGACCGGGAACCTCCTCCTCTTCTTCTCCCTGTTCATGCTCGATGTCTTTCCCGTCCCGGTGCCGAAGCGACTCCTCGCGTGGGCGGGCAGCCGGGGCGGCGGATCCTACCGCGCCGTGTTCCTCCTGGGGGCGACGTCGGGGATCGTGGCCGCGCCGTGCGGGGCGCCCGCCTTCGCCGTCGTCCTCACGTGGGTTGTCGCCCAGCAGGCGGGCCTCATGGGTTTCGTCTACCTGTTCACCTTCTCCATCGGCATGACCGCCGTGCTCATCGCCGTCGGTCTGTTCTCGGGGACGCTCGCCGTGCTGCCGAAATCCGGGACGTGGATGATCTGGATGAAACGGGCCGCGGCCGTCATCATGATCGGGATGGCGCAGTTCTACCTCATCCGGGCGGGATACTTCATGTGAACACGAAACCGGGACGGATCGCCCGCTACGCGTCGGCCACATGGTTCGCCGGGCTCGCCGCGTTCGCCGGGCTCGCCGTGGCGGCGCCACTCCACGCGCAGGCGGGCGCGGGGCAGGTGAGCCTCGCCACGGGGACGCAGGGTCCGGACGCCACCCTGCAGGATCTGGACGGCAACGAGGTCCAGCTTCTCGACTACGCGGACGGCAAGCCCGCGCTGTTCGAGTTCTGGGCCGCGTGGTGCGAGCAATGCGAGGGGCTGCAACCCGAGATCGACCGCGTGCAGGCAGACTTCGGCGACCGGGTCAACGTCGTCGCCGTGGCCGTGGCAGTGGCCCAGTCGCTGCGCCGCGTCAGGCGCCACGCGGAGGCGCACGGGGCGGAATACCCCTATCTGTGGGATGCGGATGGCGCCGCGGTGCGCGCCTACTCGGCGACCACGACCTCGATCGTCGTGATCCTCGACGCGGAAGGGAAGGTGGCCTACACCGGCGTCGGCCCCGACCAGGATCTCGTCGGGGCCGTCACCGGAATACTCGCTGCCGATTCTGCTACGGGTCCACAGGCTCCGGCGTCACCTCGTCGATGATGGTGGCCAACTCGTCGTAGGCGGCCGGGTCGACCTGGTTGAAGCTCGGGATCACGCCCGCCACGCGCCCATCGGGCCCTACCACGATCACGGCGCGGCTGTCCACCGCGTTGCTTTCCCTCAGGCCTCCGCCGAAGTCGACGTAGGTCCCCCCGTCGTTGCCCGCGTCGCTCGCGAACAGGAAGGGGAAGTCCTCGTCCTTCAGCCATGACGCGAGTTCGTCGACCGGGTCGTTCGAGATGCCGACGAGGACCACGTTCCGGCCCTCGTTGAACAGACTTGCGTACTGATCACGGTACGCTCTCATCTGAACCGTTCAGCCACGCGTCCTGACTCTGAAGAAGAAGGCGAGGACGACCGTCTCGCCCCGGTAGTCGCTGAGGCGGATCGGGTTCTCGAGCGCCCCGTACCGCGTCGCGCCCGGCAGCGCGAAATCCGGCGCCATCTCGCCCACGGCGAGCAGTTGCGAGTCCTGCGCGCTCACCGGGGCCGCGCCTCCGATGGCGAGCGTTCCGGCCAGGCCCGTCGCGATGGCCGCGGCCAGGACAAGTCTCCGCATGTCTCGGTCCTTTCGTGCGGGTGAAAGACAGGTGGAAGAACCATGCCGAAGGGTGGCGCGCCCTCCGCGTTCGCGCCAGAGTTGAGCAACGGCTCAAGTCCGATTCCGACCCTGCCCTCAAGGAGGCGCCTCATGATCCGTCAGTCCCGAGGCCGTCCATGGCGTCGTGCCATCGCGTTCGTCGTCGCCATCGTTCTCGCGACCCCCGTGTCCGGGTGCGCGCAGGGGAACGGCGATCCCGTGAACGATCCCCGCTTCGAGCAGGCGGTGGCGCTGTTCGAGGCCTGGCTCGACGCGAAGATGGCGTACGAGAAGATCCCCGGCGTTTCCGCGGCGCTCGTGCACGACCAGGACCTCGTCTGGACGCGGGGCTACGGGTACGCGCACCGCGAGACGGAGGTCCCCGCCACCCCGTCGACGATGTATTCGGTGTGCTCGATCTCGAAGCTCTTCACCTCCATCGGCGTGATGCAGCAGCGGGACGAGGGCAAACTGGACCTCGACGATCCCGTCTCCACGCACCTCCCGTGGTACGACCTCGAGCAGATGTTTCCCGGCGGTCCGAGCGTGAGCGTGGAGGGGATCCTCACCCACTCCTCGGGTCTCCCGCGCGAGTCGGCGCACCCCTACTGGACGGGCCCCGACCATCCCTTCCCGACGCGGGACGAAATCATCGAGGGGCTCTCGGGACAGGAGACGCTCTATCCCGGCCGCCGCTACTTCCAGTACTCGAACCTCGGGATGGCGCTAGCGGGACAGCTGATCGAGCAGGCTTCCGGGATGGGGTACGACGACTACATCCGGAGCCGGATCCTGGAGCCGCTGGGGATGTCGGACACGTACACCGACATTCCCGTCGAGCACCAGGGCGGCCGCTACGCCACCGGCTACTCGCGGCTCGAGCGTGACGGCCAGCGGGCCGAGGCCCCCTTCTTCCAGGCGCTGGGGATGGCGTCCGCGGCGGGGTTCGCCTCCACCGTGGAGGATCTGGCGCGCCTCGCCTCGTGGCAGCTCCGCCTGCTGGAGAACGGAGGGACGGAGATCCTCGACGTCAACACGCTGCGGGAGATGCACCGCGTGCACTGGGTCGACCCCGACTTCGACACGATGTGGGGGCTCGGGTTCGCCGTCTCGCGCCGCGACGGGGAGCGCGCGGTGGGCCACGGCGGGAGCTGCCCCGGCTTCCGCTCGACCTTCCAGCTCCTCCCGGCGAAGAAGCTGGCGGGCGTCGTGATGATGAACGCGCAGGCGAATCCCACGGACGTGTGGACGAAGATGATGGCGACGCTGGGCGCGGCCTTCGAGGAGATCCAGAGCGATCCCGGCGGCGGAACCGCGCGCCCGGCATCCCTGGCGGAGTACGAGGGACTGTACCAGTCCACGTGGGGGGAGACGGTCATCCTCCGGTGGGACGATGGGCTCGCGGCCCTCGGCGTCCCCTCGAACGATCCGGTCGAGGGAATGACGAAGCTGCGGCACGAGAGCGGCGATACGTTCCGGCGTGTGCGGGACGACGGCGAGCCGGGAGAGGCATACATCTTCCACCGGGAGGACGGCGCCATCGCCCGGTACAGCGTGCACGGAAACTTCTCGAACAAGGTCCGGTAGCGGAGGATGACGACGGCGATGACGACCCACTCCGGTTCTTCCGGCAGCCTCATACCCGAGGCGGCGACGCGCGAAGGCAACGACCCGATCTTCGCCCTCCACGGAGAGGCGGTGCGGCGGGCGGCGGCGGGCGAGTCGATCCTGAACTCGACGCTCGGGGCGCTGATGAACGATGACGGGACGCTCGCGGTGATGCCCGCGGCGGCCGAGGCGCTGGGGCGCGTGCCGCACGCGCGCGCCGCCGGCTATGCGCCGATCTCGGGAGACCCTCCGTACCTGGCCGCGGTGATCGCGGACCTGTGCGGGGAGGGCGGCCTCGCCGAGCAGGCGGTCGCCGTCGCCACGCCCGGGAGCACCGGGGCGATCCACCACGCGATCCTGAACTTCCTCGAACCCGGGCAGGCGGCGCTCACGCCCAGCTACTACTGGGGGCCGTACCACACGATCTCGGCCCATTCGGGACGCGCGGTCGAGACCTTCAACATGTTCGACGCCGGGATCCGCCTCGACGTCGAGGCGTTCCGGGCGGGGCTCGAGGGCCAGATCGCGCGGCAGGGGCGGTCGCTCGTCCTCTTCAACTTCCCCTGCAACAACCCCACGGGCTATTCGCTCGACGAGTCGGAGTGGGAGGCCGTGGCGGAGATCGTGCGGGAGGTCGGCCGGCGCGGTCCCGTCGCGTTCCTCCTCGACCACGCGTACGCGAAGTTCGGCGACGAAGGGTCCAACGGCTGGGTCGCCCACCTCCCGCGGATGATGGAGTCCGCGACGGTGCTCGTGGGCTGGACGGTATCGAAGTCGTTCGCCCTCTACGGCGCGCGCGTCGGGGCGCTCGTGGCGCTCCACCGGGAGGCGGAGGAGCGGCAGCGGATCTCGAACGCGCTCGGGTTCTCGTGCCGGGCCACGTGGTCGAACTGCAACCACCTCGGACTGCTCGGCGCCACCGAACTCCTCACGGATCCGGATCTGCGCCGGCGCACGGACGAGGAGCGCGCAGGGATGATCCGCCTCCTCAACGAGCGCGTCGAGGTCTTCAACGAACTGGCGGGGAGGGCGGGACTTTCCTACCCCCGCTACGAGGGTGGCTTCTTCGTCTCCGTGTTCACGCCCGACGCGGGAGTGACGGCCGCAACCATGCGCGAGGCGGGGGTGTACGTGGTCCCGATGGAGGGCGCGGTGCGGATCGCGCTGTGCGCGACGCCGGCGCACTCGATTCCCCGGCTCGTCGACGCGCTGACCGAGGGCATCGCGACCGCCCGAGCCGCCTGAACGGCCCAGCCGGGAGAAAAACGATCTGTCCGTGAGAAAGACGATGGAACGACACAAGGCAGTTCCGATTCTGGCGCCGACTCTTCTGGCTCTGGCGCCGGCCCTCGTACTCGTGGCCGCCACCGGCTGTACCGGCCAGGCCGCGCTGACGGACGAGGAGAAGCTCGCGCGCGTGGAAGAGATGGTGGCGGAAGTCGAACGGCGTTTTCCTGAGGTGGAAGCCGTCTCCGTGGAAGAAGTGGGGCGGCTGCTCGAGACCGGAAGCGTCGTGCTCGTCGACGCCCGGGCGCCCCGCGAGCGCGAGATCTCCTGGATTCCCGGCTCCATCACCTCCGAGGAGTTCGAACGGGATCCGGACCGCTACGCGGACCTCACCGTCGTCGCCTACTGCACGATCGGGCACCGAAGTTCGGAGTACGCGAAGCGGCAGAACGAGGAGGGCCGCCACGTCCTCAACCTGCGCGGGAGCCTCCTCTCATGGACCCACGCCGGCGCGCCGCTCGTAGGCCCGGATGGACCGACGAGCCGCCTGCACGTCTACGGCGAAACCTGGGACCTCGCCCCCGCCCGCTACGAGACCACCTGGTAGGATCGGCGGGCCGGGCGCCAATCCGGTTCGCGCGCGATCCCGACCGGGCGCCGCGCGGTCAGGCTACGGGACCAGGTTCCCTCCGGCCGTCCGGGTGATGAACCCCGCCAGCGTCTCCCGCCACTGCGGCAGCAGGCTCTCCTCCACGTACATCATGTGGCCGGCGGCGAAGTCGTCCCGCGTGATGTTGTCGCGCAGGTCCGGCGGCAGGCCGAGCTGCTCCAGCGACCACACGATGGGGAAGTACGGCGTCGCGAAGTCGTAGATCCCGTTGATGAGCAGCACCTCGAGGCGCGGGTTGCGCTCGATCGCGTGCGCGAGGTCGGGTCCCACGTTGAGCGCCGAGCCGCCGAAGGGTCCGCGCCGGCCTCCCTCCCGCTCCCAGTTCCACGGGCGCGTCATCCCGCTGGGCCAGTACTCGCGGTCGCCGTCGTAGCCGAGTTCATCCCGCACGTAGGTATTGAAGAGAGAGGTGTAGGCCGAACTGATCGCCGAAGACTGGGCGTCGTGCTCGGGCTCCGTGTCGAGCAGGTCTCCGGTGGGCCCCGTGAACCGCGTGTCGAGCCGCGCCAGCGTGAGCCGCCGGTCCCGCAGCAGTTCCTTCTCGAACTCCGGGGCGGAGACGCGCAGGTCGGCCTTGTCGAGGTACTCCATGCTCAGCCCCGTGTACTCGTGCATCTGCCGCAGCACCCGCGCGCGCTGCTCGGGATCCACGGCGGTGCCGGCGAGCAGCACCTGCGCGTAGTCGGTCAGGGCCCACGCCTCGACCTCCTTCATGAACGTCTCGAGGTCGTCCGGGCGCCCGCCCGGCAGCATGTCGTGATACTCGGCGGCGACCGCGAAGGACGGGACGTTCGTGATGAAGCCGATATGGGATCCATCCGGGAACTGGAGCGTGTTGAAATCGATGACGGCGGAGACCAGCACGATGCCGTTGAGGTCGATGTTCGCGCCCTGGAGGTGGCGCGCGAGCAGCACCGAACGCGTCGTGCCGTAGCTCTCGCCCAGGATGTAGCGGGGCGAGTTCCAGCGCCGGTTCTCGCTCAGGAAGCGGCGGATGAACTGGGTGAGCGAGGCGGCGTCCTCGTCCATCCCCCAGAAATCGGTCCCCACGGCGTCGCCGGCGGGACGGCTGAACCCGGTCCCGATCGGGTCCACCATCACGACGTCGGCAATGTCGAGCACAGTGTAGCCGTTGTCGACGAGCGGGTACGGGGGCGGCGCCTGCTGTCCCACGTTGGGCGTCACGACGCGGCGCGGACCCATGATCCCCATGTGGAGCCAGAAGGACGCGGACCCCGGTCCCCCGTTGTAGGCGAAGATGATGGGGCGCGTGGACGGGTCTCCGCCGTTCGTCCGGAAGTATCCCGTGTAGAAGAGTTCTCCCGTCGCGTTCTCCTCGTTGTCCCGGAGGATGACGCTGCCGACGACGGCCTGGTATTCGACGGTCTCCCCGTCAACGACGATGGAATGGTTCGACTCCCAGCGCGAAGGCTCCGGCTCGTTTCCGTTTCCGCCTCCGGAGCCTTCCTGCGCGAGCGCGCCCGCGGGCAGAAACCCGAGCGCGAGGACCGGTGTGATCAGGCTGAGCGACTTCATTCTTCCTCCTAGCGGCCGGCGGCGGCCATTCCGAGGGCGACGGCTTCGGGCTGGGTGACGATGATCACGCGGAACCCCTGCTCGATCCGCATCGCGATGTCGTCCACGCCCGCCGTAACCCCGCACGGCACGTCGAACTCGAGACAGGCGGCGAGCACGATCTGGATCGCCTCCTCCACCTTCTCCATGTCTCCATCGTAGACGCGCCGCAGATCGCCCGGCCCCGGCGACACGGCGCTGACGCCGGGAGTGGAGACGATCTCGCGCACGTTGTCGATCCCGACCTGGTCCTCGATGAGCAGGAAGCTGATCAGGTGGCCGTCGGGATTGCCCGGCCAGGCGGCATCGCCGAGCGCGTCGACGGCGAGAGCCGCTTCCTCGGCGGTCTCGACGTGGGGGTAGACGATCCCGGAGACGCCGGCCGCCAATCCCTGGGCGGCGCGATCCCGCGCTTCGTCGTGCCCGTCCCGGATGGGGGGGATCCGCAGCAGCATCGGGTGCGGCATCATGTGTCCCGAGGCTTCCGACATCCCGGTGGCGTAAGCCTCGAGGGCGGGAATGTCGAAGGGGCCGGACTCCAGCGAGTAGAACACGAAATCGAGAGGACGGTTCGCGGCCATGGCCGCGCCGGCTTCAGGGGTGTGATCGCCGGAGAAGAGTCCGAAGATCGCATCCCCGGCCGCGAGTCCGTCCACGATCCGGGTGTCGGCCGCCTCCTCGGGCTCCGCCATCGCTTCGGTTTCCTCCTCTCCCGGCGTTCCGCCGCAACCATGGAAGAGGGCGATACCTCCCGTGACGCCCGCCAGGAGCCTCAGGGTTCGGAGAGAAGGGTTCCTGCGCGTGTTTCCGGCGGCCATGAGGCACCTCGGGGTTGGGAAGGCCGGTTTTGAACTGTCGCGACAGGCTCTCGCAACGGGTCTCGCGGCCCTCGTCGGGCTTCGGTTAGTCTAGTTTCAGGAAAGGGGGTCCCGCCATGCGCAGACCGAGAGATTTCGCCCGCACCCGAAGGAAGTTCGTCGAGGAGGCCGCGCTGGGCGTCGCGGGCCTCGGCCTGCTTCCGGCCGCCGCCTGGTCCTGCCGGGAGGCGCCCGACCCGGGGGAGTCGGGGGACGCCTCCAGCGACCGCGCGACCCGCCCCGCGACGGGCACCGGGCTCCTCTCCGACCCCCGCTACCTGGACCACGTCCTGGTCCGGCCGGACGGCGGGCGCCCCCCGGAGATTCCCGACCGCCTCGTGCGCATCCGGGAGGAACTCGTCGCGCGCGGGCTGGACGAGGCCACGGTGCCGCTTGCGCCGGCCACGGAGGCGATGCCGCACATCGAGGCGCACCACGCGCCGGAGCACGTGGCGTCGATCCGCGAACTCGACGTCTCCGGCCCGGTTGCGGCACTCGCCGTGTCCGGCGCGCTCACCGCGATCGATGCGGTCGTCGCGGGGCAGGTGCGGAACGCGTTCTGCGCGATCCGCCCTCCGGGTCACCACGCGAACAACACCGGCGCGGAGGAGGGGTTCTGCTACTACAGCAACGCCGCCGTGGCCGCGAGGTACGCGCAGCAGGTGCACGGGTTCGAGCGGGTGCTCGTCATCGACTGGGACTACCACCACGGGAACGCGACGCAGAACGCCTTCTACGATGACCCGTCCGTGCTCTTCTTCTCCGCCCACGACTGGGCCGCATATCCGCGCACGGGCGACCCGGCCCTCACCGGCGAAGGCGAGGGAAGCGGACTCAACATCAACGTGCACCTCGACTGCGGCGCCACCGACGCGGACATGCTGGGCCGCTGGGACGACACGCTCTCGCCGGCCGTCGCCGCCTTCGATCCCGACTTCGTGATCCTCTCGGCGGGCTTCGACAGCCGGGTCGACGACCTCCTCGGCTGCTTCGCGCTCACGGACGACGCCTTCCGGCGCATGACGCGGACCGCGATGGACTACGCGGACGCCTGCTGCGAAGGGCGCGTCGTCTCCCTGCTGGAGGGTGGCTACAACCTCGACGGGACGGCGCTTGCCACCGCCGCCCACATCGAGACACTGCTCGAAGGGTAGGTCTCCGGGCGGGACGTCGGGTCAGACGTTGAAGCGGATGTGGAGGATGTCGCCGTCCTCGACGACGTAGTCCCTGCCCTCGACCCGCAGCAGGCCGGCCTCCTTCACGGCCTGTTCGGAGCCGTACTTCGCGAACACCTCGTAGGGGATGACCTCGGCGCGGATGAAGCCGCGTTCCATGTCGGAGTGGACCCGGCCCGCCGCCCGCCGGGCGTTCGTGCCCCGCCGGATCGTCCATGCGCGGACTTCGGCGGGGGCGGCGGTGAAGAAGGAGATGAGATCGAGGAGCCCGTAGGCCGCGCGGATGAAGCGTGCGAGGGCCGGTTCGCGCAGGCCGAGCGCCTCCACGAAGGCGGCCCGGTCCTCCGGTTCGAGGACGGCGATCTCCGCTTCGACGGGCGCGGACAGCGCCAGACCGCCGGCTCCCATCGCGGCGAGTCGCGCGGCGAGCGCCGGCGGCAGCGCCTCCCCGGCGCGGTCCTCACTGCGGTTCAGCACGGCGAGCAGCGGACGGTCCGTCAGGAGGCCGTAGCCGCGGAACGGCGCGCGGTCCAGTTCCGCCCGGGGCACGGTCCGCAGCGGCTGTTCGCCTTCGAGCGCCGCGAGCGCCCGTTCGAAAGCGGCGATCTCGACAGCGTCCGCCCCCTCGCGACGCGCCCGGTCCAGCCGGCGCTCGACGAGGTCGAGATCGGAGAGCAGACATTCCGTGGCGAAGGCCTCGAGTTCGCCCTCCGCATCCGGCGGGTCGGCCAGCGCGGGGTTGTCGAAGTCCCTCAGGACGAGGCAGAGCGCCTCCTGGTCGCGGATCTGCTGCAGCCCGCGGGGCGACAGGCCCTTGCTCGCCGCCCCGTGCTCGCCCGGAATGTCGCAGAACCGCATCTCCGCGTACGTCGTTCTGCGGGGGGACAGGTGGGCGCTGAGCGCGTCGATTCGGGCATCCGGAACCCGCACCGTACCCAGCCGCACCTCGCCGCCGAACCCGACCGGGACGCCGAGTCCCGTCATCGCGTTGAACACCGTCGTCTTGCCGGCGCCCGTGAACCCCACCAGCCCTATCTTCACCGCGTCCTCTCCCCGCTTATCTTCGGTGCGTGAATATCGAAATCCCGGTCTCCGCCGGCGAACTCATCGACCGCATCACCATCCTGCGACTGAAACAGGCCCGCATCCGCGATCGCCGGAAGCTCGCGAATGTGAACTCCGAGCTGGCGAACGTCGAGGCCGTGTGCGTGCGTACCATCGGGGCGCTCGAGGCCGCGCCGTCCCGCGTCAGGGAGCGCGTCGCCGCCCTGACGGAGGTGAACCGGGGGATCTGGGACGTCGAGGACGAGCTGCGTCGCCTGGAACGCGCGGACGACTTCGGCCCCCGCTTCACCGAGGCCGCGCGGCAGGTGTATCGCCTGAACGACGAACGTCACCGCCTCAAGCGTGCCCTCAGCGAGGACTACGGCTCGGCGATCCTCGAGGAAAAATCACATGCCTCGGCGGATTCGGAGACGGATCCCGAGGCGGACTCGGCGTAGTCGCGGACCCGGCCGGGCCGCGGACTCGGCCCGGTCAGGGACAGAACGGGTCCAGACGGTCGGCCACGGCGGCCAGACCGTCCACGGGCGAAGCTTCGTTCCCCGTGACCTTCGAGATCCGGATGCCGACGATGCCGTTCGGGAAGAGAACGACGCGGTGCCCGCCCCAGCCCGACATCCGGGCGAGGTCGACGACGCAGCCCCCTTCTCCGACGTAGTTCTGGTGCCAGACCGCGAGGTAGTAGCTGGGCTGCCCGACTTCGACCGGCGGGCCAAAGGTGATCCCGCGCACATCCGTCCGGTACATCACTTCGGCGGTCAACTCGGGGTGCAGCAGAGGCTCGCCGTCGTCAACGCCGCCGTCTTGCAGGAGCCGCGCGATCTTCGCGAGGTCGTCCACAGTCGGGTAGTAGCCCTGTGACATTTGCGGCAGCGTGAGCGACCCGTCCGCCTCGACGAGCCGGTTCGTCGGCGCGTGCGGCACGCCGATGGGCCGGTAGACCTCTTCCTCCAGCATCTCCCACAGGTCCGCCTCCGGCCCGGCGCGATGCTTGAGGTAGGCGTCCATCGCCGCGCCGATGAGGAACGCGTCCTGGTCGCGGTAGCGGACGACCTCCCCCGGCCCCCACGGATGGTTCGAGGCGCGGAAGACCTGCCGGATCCGCTCGTCCTTAGAGATGGCCGTGTACCAGTCGTCGTAGCCGACCAGGTAGCCGTCGCCCGTGTTGTTGGGCTCGGTCCGCGTCGATCCTTCCCCGACGCCGGTGGCCATGTTGAGGATGTCCCGGAAGCGGACATCGTCCCAGCCGTCGTGTTCGGCCGTGACGTTCAGGTAGTCGGCCACGCGCTCCTCGAGAACGGCGCGCCCGTAACGCTGCGCCAGCCGCAGCGCGGCCACCGTGTTACCGGTGGACTTGGTCACGGACCAGATCCCGAAACGCTGCTCCCCGCAGAAGGGAAGCTCGCCGAACGGCGTGGGGCAGTCGGCGGCGTAGAGGGTGTCCCGCACGAGAAGGGCCGCGGTGACCATGTTCTCGACATTCATGTCACCGTGCATGGCGTCGAAGACCGAGTCTCCGACGAGCGGGCGAAGGTCGGAGATCGGGCGCAGCGGCAGACGCAGCGCCTTCTCCGCGGCGAAGGCCTCGACCAGTCCTGCCGGTGCCGGGCCGGGCGCGAACTCGGCCGCGAGCTGACCCCACATCAACCGCCGCTGCACGAGGAAGTAGGGCCGCCCCTGCGTCACGGTCTGGAAGCGGACGCCCGACACCTCCCGGTCGTTGAAGGCGAAGGTCGCGACCCCGTTGTACGTCTCGTTCTCGACGGAACTCGCGAGTTGCAGCGGAAACGCCGCCCGCGACCACGTTTCCCCGGGCTCGGACCAGACGGTTCCGGGCCCGACCAGGACATCCCAGTAACTCCCCGCTTCGGTGCGCGTGCCGGACACGATGAGATCGCGACTCCACGGGATCAGGTCGCGCCCATCCGCCACGAATCCCGGTGACACGTCCGGGAAAAGCTTGGTATCGCGACCCATGAACCGGCGCGGATCGAGTTCCGCGGGTTCCGTGGCGATCTCGGCCCCGGCGAGCGTGACGACGCCCGAGAAGGGATGCCGGGCCGGCTCCGCCTCGGACGAGGGAAGAAAGCGGTGGCTCCGGAGCATGGCGGGCGGCGACCAGGCCCCACGGGTCAGCTCCTCGAGGGGGACCGGAGCCGAGGAGCCGGGCCCCCCCGCATCTCCACAGGCGCATGCGAAGAGAAGCGCGGCCATCAGCGGAAGCCGGTTTCGAGTCATCGCGATCCCTTTCGAGCGTCGACCGTCCTGTCGGTCATCCCCGCGGCCGGCGCCGACGCGGAGTTTTCCCACGGGCTGCCGGCCGCCGAGACATCTTGGAGGCGCCGAGACCTGCGCGTAGCTTGCGGCGAAGCATACCAACTGTCACGAGGGGGAGTGATGATGCACGCTGGGTGGGGCACCGTTCGACAGACTTGGATCGTGGTTCTGGCGGCCGTATTCGCGGTCTCGTGTGATGGAAGCACCGGACCCTCGAGCTTCGAGCCGGGCCCGCTGGGAACCGTGACGCTTCTGCGCGGCGAGTCGGTGCGGATCCGTTCCCTGCTGTCGATGACGGGGGCGCCGTCACTCGGGATCGCCGCCAGGCGCGGCGTTGAGCTTGCCGTCCGCGACGTGGGCACCGTTCGCGGCCGCAGCGTCGACCTCGGCGACCCGCTGGACTCGATGTGTTCTCCCGACGGCGGTCGGGCCCGTGCCCGGGAGGTCGTCGCCGATCCGCAGATCGTGGGCGTCATCGGGACATCGTGCTCCGCCGCCGCCGTGGCCGCCTCGCCGGTGATCAGCCAGGCGGGGTTCGCGATGATCGCGCCGAGCACCACGTCGCCGCTGCTGACCTCGGACCTGGCGGGCAACCCGAACCCGGACCACCACCCCGGCTATTTCCGCGTCGCCAACAACGACATCTACCAGGCCCGGGCCCTGGCGGACTTCGCCTACAATCAACTGGGCCTCCGCCGGATCGTCACGCTGCACGACGGGGATCCCTACACGACGGCGCTGACAAACGCCTTTGGGGACGCGTTTCGTGCGGTCGGCGGCGAAGTCCCCGCCGCCACCGGAATCGCGAAGGGTCAGACGGACATGACGTCCGTGCTCGGGGAGTTCGCGGCCGCCGGGCCGGACGGGATCTTCTTCCCGCTCTTCGTCCCCGAGGGCTCGCCGTTCGCGGCGCAAGCGCGTGGGTTCGACGGCCTCGAGGGCGCGACGCTGATCTCGGGTGCGGCCCTCCTCGTCTCGGAGTTCCTGGCAGAGCCGCAGTCCGAAGGGATCTACTTCGCCGGGCCCCAGTCGGATTATCGCGGCAACGTCAACGCGGTCACCGGGAAGAGCGCCGAGACCGTCAGCGCCGCGTACGAAGCCGAGTACGGCCAGCATCCCTCGACCCCCTACTGGGCGCTCGCCTACGACGCGACGACGTTCCTGCTCGACGCCATCGGCGCCGTGGCGGTAGAGGAGGGCGGACGCCTCTACATCGACCGCGCCGCGCTGCGCGCTCGGATCGGATCCACCGGCATCGAGGGTCTCATCGGCACGATCTCCTGCGACGCCTTCGGCGACTGCGGCACCGGACGTCAGCTCATCTACCACCACACGGACTCGAGCGTCACCGATGTCGAGCGGTTGCCCGTCGTCTACCGATTCTCCCCCTAGCCGTCCGTTAGGGGCTGCCGCCTCGGGGGCGGATCTCGACGACCTCTTCGCGGAAGAGGTGATCGCACGCCCGTACGCAACCTTCGCGCGGCTGCGGGAGCGGGATCCCGTCCACTGGAACGAGAAGTTCGGGCTGTGGGTCGTGACGGGATACGATCCCGTCGTCTGGATCCTCCGGCACCACGAACTCTTCTCCTCGGCGGTGATCCGGGGCGTGGAGGGGGCGCCGTATCCGCCGGTGCTGCCCGAGGACGCGCCCCTGTTCGACGAGGTCAGGACGTTCCGCGCGGATCAGCTCGTGGAGCAGGACCGGCCCGAACACCTCGAGCAGCGGAAGACGGTTCACTCCTTCTTCACGCCTACGGCGATGGAGGGCTGGCGACCCTTCGTGCGCCGGGCGGTCGAAGAACTCCTGGATGAGCTGTGGCCCCGGAGCCGGATGAATGTCGTCACTGACCTCGCGGCGCCGCTCCCCGTGCGGATCATCGCGCGGATGATGGGCGTCCCGCGCGAGGACATGGACACGCTCCGCGGGCTCGCGGACAGCATCCTCCACCTGAATCGCGGCGAACCCGACCGGCTGCGGCCCCTGACGGAGGGGATCCGCGGGATCGTGGAGTACGCCCGCCCGTTCGTGGAGGAGCGGATCGAGAATCCCGGCGATGACCTGATTTCGGCTCTGGCGCGGGGGGAAAGCGACGGCGTCTTCACCCGCCATCAGGTGCTCGTGAATGTGGGACTGATGCTGTTCGCGGGGCACGAGACGACGATGAACCTGATCTGCAACGGTCTCCGCGCCTTCATCGAGCATCCGGCGCAGTGGGACAGGCTCAGGGCCGACCCCGACCGCTTCGCGCGGACGGCGACGGAGGAATGTCTCCGCTTCGATCCGCCGGTGAAGTCGACCCAGCGCATCGTCGCGCAGCAGGCCGAACTGTGCGGGAAGACGCTGTCGCCCGGCGAGCGGATCCGCTGGATCATCGCGGCGGCGAACCGGGACCCGTCCGTGTTCGAGGACCCGGACACGTTCGATATCGGGCGCCAGCCGAACCCGCATCTCTCCTTCGGCTCGGGGATCCACTACTGCCTCGGCGTCGCGCTCGCGCGCATGGAGGGACAGGAAGTGTTCGGCGGACTGGCGCGCCGCTTCGAGCGGTTCGCGCTCGAGACGGATGAACTGCGCTACCAGCCGAGCATCCAGTTCCGCTCCATCGAATCCATGCCCGTGACATGGTGAAGATCACATGGTGAGGATCGAGGTCGACCACGGGCTCTGCGTCGGCAACGCGATGTGCGTGGCCACCGCGCCGGGGGTGTTCGCGCACAACGAGAACCGCCAGTCGACGGTCGTCGATGCGGGGGGCGAGCCGGCGGCGCTCGTCCTGGAAGCAGCCGCGAACTGTCCCGTGAGCGCGATCCGCGTGATGGATGCCGAGACGGGCCGGACGCTGTTCCCGCCCGAGCCGGCCGCGGGAAGCTGAACCGAGGATGACATCGTGACGCGAACGATGAGCGTGCCGGGCGGAGGCTCCGAAGCACGGAAGCGGACGACGTTCGATCTCGTGGCGATGAAGGCGCGCGGCGAGAAGATCGTCGCCATCACGGCCTACGACGCGCTCTTCGCATCGCTCGTGGACGCGGCCGGCGTGGACCTGATTCTCGTCGGCGACTCGCTGGCGAGCGTCCTGTGCGGAGAGGAGACGACGCTCTCCGCCACGGTGGAGCAGATGACGTACCACGGCCGGATCGTGGCGCGGGGAGCGTCGCGCGCCTTCGTCGTCGTCGACATGCCCTTCCTGAGCTACCAGGTCTCGCCCACGGAGGCCGTGCGAAACGCGGGGAACATCCTCAAGCACACCGGAGCCGGCGCCGTAAAGCTCGAGGGTGGGTTCGAGGTGGTCGACGCGGTGCGGGCGATTGTGCGGGCGGGGATTCCCGTGATGGGCCACCTCGGGTTCACGCCGCAGTCCGTCCACGCGCTCGGGGGACACCGGATTCAGGGGAAGGATGAAGAGGCGGCGGCCCGGCTGGTGGAGGACGCCGTCGCCCTCGAGGAGGCCGGCGTCTTCTCCATCGTCCTCGAGCTGATGCCGACCTCCGCGGCCCGGCAGGTGACGGAGGCCGTCTCCGTGCCGACGATCGGGATCGGCGCCGGGCCGGACTGCGACGGGCAGGTGCTCGTGCTGCACGACATGCTCGGTCTGAACGAGGGGTTCAGGGCCCGTTTCCTGAAGCGCTACGCCGAACTCGGAAAGGCCACGCGGGAAGCCGTCGCGCGTTACGCCGAGGAGGTGCGGGCGGGAAGCTACCCGGCAGAGGAACACGGCTACGACCCGGCGGGGGACGGCGGTTGAGCGACGTGGCCGCCCTCCTCCTCTTCCTCACTTCCGACGCAGGTGCGAAGATATCCGGGCAGGCACTTCCCGTGGACGGACACTCGGAGGGCCTGAGTTCCGGCGCGGACACGGGCAGCGACTCCAGCGGCGAATAGCGGGAGAAGGACGACATGCGAGCGGCATGGTACACGAAACTGGGGTCGGCGGGCGACGTGCTGGAGGTGGGGGAGCAGGAGACGCCGGTGCCCGGTCCCGGCGAGGTTCGGGTTCGCGTACGCACTTCCGGAATCAACCCCGTCGACGTGAAGCGGCGTGCCGGTGGCCGCGGCGCGCTCGCCTCCACGCTCGTGGTGCCGCACTTCGACGGCGCCGGGGTCATCGACCAGGTGGGTGACGGCGTCGATCCCGGAAGGCTCGGAAACCGCGTCTGGATCTACGAGGCGCAGTGGGGGAGCGACCTCGGTACCGCGGCGGAGTTCGCCACCGTCCCCGAGTCCCGGGCCGTCCCGCTTCCCCCGAACGCGTCGTTCCTGGATGGCGCGTGTCTCGGCATCCCCGCCCTGACCGCGCACCGCTGCGTGTACGGCGACGGTCCCGTCGAGGGGCAGACCGTGCTCGTGACGGGCGGCGCGGGCGCGGTCGGCGCCTACGCGATCCAGTGCGCCAGGCTGGGAGGCGCGCGGGTCCTCTCCACCGTGAGCGCGGACGAGAAGGCGAGGATCGCCCGGGCTGCGGGCGCGGACGTCGTCATCAACTATCGTGAGGAAGATGTCCCGGCCCGCGTCGCGGAACTGACCGAAGGAGAGGGCGTCGACCGCATCGTCGACGTCGAAATGGGCGGGAATCTCGACGCCTCGATCGAGATGCTGAAGGCGAACGGGGTGATCTCCGCCTACGCCTCGGAGGGCGAGCCGCAGCCGGCCGTCCCCTTCTACACCCTCCTCTACAAGAACCTCACCGTGCGCTTCGAACTCGTCTTCCTCATGCCCGAGGACGCGAAGCAGAAGGCCGTGGAAGACCTCACGAAGTGGCTGACCGAGGGGGAACTGCGCCACACGGTCGCAGACCGCTTCGCGCTCGAGAACATCGTAGCCGCTCATGAGGCGGTGGAGTCCGGCCCAACCGGCAAGGTCCTGATCGACCTCGGTCTCTGAACAAGGGCGACAGTCCGGTTGTCCCTGACCGGTAGGAAGCCCTTGCCGGATTCTCCAAGACTTATACCTTGTATCTCAAGATACATTGTACTTCGTGGTATACGTCTGAAATCGAGATTCGAATGAAGAGCCGTGTTTGAACTGGAGACCGGGATCGCGAGTTGGCGACGGCGTCTTGAACGCAGGTCGTCTCTCGCACCCCGCGAACTGGACGAACTCGAGGACCACCTGCGTGCACGCATCGACCTGGAGTTGGAGCTGAACCCGGCCCTTACTCCCTACCGTGCGCTGGTGATCGCCCGCGAGGGTCTGGGCGCGCCGGGGGCGCTCGCGAAGGAGTTCACCAAGGCCGGACGGCCCAGGTGGCGATATCTCCTGGTGGCGGGATGGGCGGTGTATGGGGTGTCGTTTTTCCTGCCGATTGCCGGGCCTGCGGCACTTCAAACTGTGTTCAATGAAGTGCCGTGGTCAGCTCCGGCGCACGAATGGTTGCAACCGGCGCTCGTGGACGGCTGGATTCTCCCTCTGATCCCCAATCTGGCCATGGCCATGACCTTGCCCGCCCTGCTGTATTCGTGGCGATCGAGAGTGCGGTGGCTCACCTGGACCATCGGGGCGTTTGGCGTCTCGGCCCTCGGATTCGGTATTGCCAGCCTCCTGGACGGATCCGCCGTCACCATCAATGGTGAGATCACGGTTTATCCGTATCTCGGCCTCGGGTACTGGGCATGGTCCGCGGCGCATGCCCTCGTGGCAGCAGCCCTCCTGCTTCGTAGCCGCGCGTGGGCCTCCACCCGCTCGGACACAAGGCGAGCACGGAATGTTTGAGCTCGCCCGGCTGAGGCCGATTACCCGATCGTGTCGGTGTGCTGCGGCATTGCTGTCCGGCACGGCGTTCGTCGCATGCGCTGACGGCGCAGACGTAGACGGCGACCGGCCGCCACCACTTGAACTGGCGGCGTCGGTCGTCGAGGTGCTGGGCACCTCGGACTCTCTCGCGGTGGTCCGGGACCTCGAAGTACTCGCCGACGGCTCGGTCTGGGTGCTGAATTCGCAGGAGCCGTACTTCATGGGATTCGGTGCGGATGGCGGGTCGCTCGGCGCTCACGGATCGCCCGGAGGCGGGCCTGACGAGTTTCCGATGCCGTCGGCCTTCGTAACGGGAGGATGGGAGGGCGAGACCTGGGTCCTCGACCTCATGCACCATGCGCTGATTCGCGTCTCGCGACTCGAAGCCGGCTGGGAGCAGTTCTCTCTCACGTCAACGTCGGTCCCCCGGGGCAGCGTGCGAAGCGGCATGAGCATGCTGGAGGCCTCGGTGCGGACCGCACGGCTCGGTCGCGAGGTCATTGTGCCCCACTCGACCGCGACGATGGATGGGGGCGTACTGCAGTTCCGTTACGGGCTCCTGGGAGCGGACCTGGTCGCCGTGGATCCCGGAGACGGGCGGGACGCGAACCCTCGTGGCGCTCGGCGACGTCCTGGATGACCCGTCCGGAGACTTCATCCAGAGCGACGGCGGTTTTCCCCTGTGGTATCGGCTGTGGGCTCCCTGCGGCGAGAATCTCGTGCGCGTGCACGACCGGGTGAGGAATCAGTTGCGCGGGTTCGACGGATCCGGCGCCGAGGTGGATCCCATCGACCTTCCGCCCGTGCCCTTCACGGAGGTCGCGCCGCGACAGTTCGCCGGAGCGGTGTTCGCGCTGAGGCAGGCCGAGGTGACGGGAGACGTCGCAACTCGACTTACCCGGGAAGACAGCCTTCGGCTCGTGAATCAGATGGCCGACATGGTGCAGGGAGCACCGCACGAACTCGCCAGCTATCTCCCCCGGTACGTGGATTTCCGCTGCAGCGAAGACGGGACGATGTGGCTGCAACCCCTCGATCTCGATGCGGGCGGATTGAGCGGCGGCCCCTCGTGGCTGCGCATCGAGCTCGATGGCGCCGCGCGCGACGTGCGACTCCCGGACCGCTTCGACGCGCTTCGCTTCACGCCCTCCCGCATCTGGGGCGTGTCCCGGGATGAATTCGATCGCCCGTCCGTGGCCTCCATCCCGCTCCCGCCGAGCTGACAGCGATTTTCGGACGTTCCCGCGGGAACGTCCGGCCGCATCCTTGTGTACAACCATCCGACGTCATACCTTGTCATACAAGGTACATTGTATCTCATGGTATCAGGTCTCCGGCACAGGGGTCTCCGGATGAAGAAGCCGGTCTACAAGGAGTTGGTGGCCGCGTCGTCGCGCCCGATGGTGCTCTCCATCCTCGCGGGTGGCGAGACGTACGGGTACGAGATTCTCAAGCAGGTCCAGTTGCTCTCCGGCGGTGAACTCGAGTGGTCCGACGGGATGCTCTACCCCGTGCTTCACCGGCTGGAGCGCGACGGACTCATCAAGGGCCGCTGGCAACTCACCGACGCGGGACGGCGTCGCAAGTACTACCGGTTGACGGGCCGCGGGAAGCGCCAGCTCTCAACCGATCGAGAGAGTTGGCGGGCCGTGTACGGAGCCCTCCAGATGTCCTGGGGAGGCAGCCATGTTTGAGTTCGAAAATGAAGTCCGACGGTGGCGGACCGCACTGGATCGCAGGTCGTCCCTCTCGCCTCGCGAACTGGATGAACTCGAAGATCACCTGCGCGCCCGCGTCGACCTGGAACTGGAGTTGGACGCCGCACTTGCCCCCACGGAAGCCTTCGCGATCGCCCGGCGAGACCTCGGTGAACCGAAGGCGCTCTCCAAGGAGTTCGCCCGGGCCGGCCGACCCCAATGGAAGCTCCTGCTTGCCGGTGCTTTGACCCTCTATTCGGCTTCGCTACTGCTGCCGGTGCTACATATCCCGATGCCGTGGGGCATCGACACCTGGGTACCGCGCGGGTACGAGTTGCTTGCCGACATCGAGCTGCTGCCCCTGAACCTGCCGATGCTCCTGATGCTGCCTCTCATTTGGCGCAAGCATCGACTAAAGGGCACGTGGCTCGCGGGAATCCTCGGAGTCATCGGTTTGTCGGCTCTCGGACTCGGCGCGGCCGCGATAATCTCGGACGGTCCCGATGCGCTGGCCGCGTTGCGTCTCGGCTATTGGACGTGGGCCGCCTCCTTCGTGTTCGCCTCGGTCGCCCTGTGGCGCCGCCGACGCGGCTGGGCATCCGCCCGACCAAAGAAGACGCTCGCCTAGGTCGGCGCAGTCGTGTTTGAACTGGACACGGAAGTCCGGAAGTGGCGATCGGGGGTGGAGCACAGGTCGTCGCTGTCGGCTCGCGAACTGGATGAACTCGAAGATCACCTCCGCGCCCGCGTCGATCTCGAACTCGAACTGGACGCGGCGCTGGCACCGGCCAACGCGTTCGCGACCGCCGTGGACGAACTCGGCGAGCCTTCTACGATCTCGCGGGAATTCACGAGAGCGGGGCGGCCCCGCTGGCGGAGTCTCCTGCTCGCGGGTTGGGCGCTCTACGCGACGTCGTTTCTCATGCCGGCGTTTGGGTATTCCAGCCCCAGCATCGATCGGACAACCTACGGCTACGAGATCGTCCCACAGCTGATTCAGCATACTGTCAGGGGGGAGGTTCTGGCGGTCGCCGCGCTGTGGCTGCCCAATCTGATTTTGCTCCTGACCCTTCCGGCGTGGCGACGCCGGCGTCCGTGGAGGAGAGCGTGGACGGCGTGCATCGTCGGGTTGACGGGCGCTCTGCCCCTGGGTCTCGGTTTACTCCGTCTGGGCGACGCCGGCCCCGGGTTTCATTCGGGCGTTGGCTTCTGGGTGTGGTGCGCATCGTTCGTAGTGGTGGCGACCGCCCTGTGGTTCCGCCGCCGCGACTGGGCCTCTGCAGTGTAGTGTAGGGCGCGGCTGGCCGGGCGATCTGCGTCGATGGTACATTTTCAAGCTGGTGTATCCTTGCGCCCCGTGGGGCGCGACGCGGTTGCCCGGAAGAGGCTTCGGCCATGCGAACATCGCTTCTGCTGCTGGTTGCAGCGGGCGTTCTCCCGAGTCCCGCCGTCGGTCAGGAGGCCGACGGGGCGCGGGGCACCGAGCATCTCCCGACAAGTTGGCCGCAGCCGATCACACAGCTGACCCCGCCGACCTCGGCTCCCGCCGTCGACACGCTCTCCGCGGAAGTCGCGCAAGCCGTTGTCGCCGGAACGTGCATGCGCTGCCACAACCCCCGACGCGTCAGCGGGGGCATGTCGCTCGAGACCTTCGAGGCGGCCTCGGCCGCCGACAATGCGGTGATCGCGGAGCGGATGGTGCGGAAGCTGCGGGCCGGGATGATGCCGCCCGTCGGCGTGCGCCGTCCGACACCTGACAGCCTGCGGACGCTCGCGGCGGTCCTCGAGTCCCGCCTCGACGCGGCGTGGGAGGCGAGCCCGAACCCGGGGCGGCGGACCTTCCAGCGGCTGAACCGGGCCGAGTACTCGCGCTCCATCTACGATCTCCTCGACCTGGACATCGATGCGGGCGACTATCTGCCGCTCGATACGAAGAGCGCGAACTTCGACAACATCGCCGACGTTCAGTTGCTCTCCCCGACGCTGATGGACGGGTATCTGCGCGCGGCGAGCGAGATCAGCCGGCTCGCGATCGGCGATCCGGAGGTCACCCCGAGCGAAGCCACGTTCCGGGTGTCGCGCTGGACCTCCCAGGCGGAGCACGTCGAGGGCACGCCGTACGGGAGCCGCGGCGGCGTCGCGGTGGACCACAACTTCCCGGCCGATGGAGAGTACGTCTTCCGCGCCTCCTTCCATCACGAGACGACCGGGGCCCTGTTCGGGAACGGCAAGGGGGCGCTGCACACGACGGATGAACCCGAACGGATCGAGATCTCGATCGACGGCGAACGGGTCGCGCTGCTCGACATCGACCGCTGGATGCACGTCTCCGATCCGGACGGCGTGAACCTGCGGACGGAGCCCGTCTTCATCGAGGCGGGGCCGCACCGCGTGGCGGCCGCCTTCATCCGCACCTTCGAGGGGCCGTCGCAGGACTTGATGTCCCCGCACGACTGGTCGATCGCGAGCACGAGCATCACAGACGCGTACGGGTTCACGACGCTGCCGCACCTGCGCGACCTCGCGGTCACGGGGCCGTTCGCGCCCGCGGGGATGTCCTCCACGCCCAGCCGCGAGCGGGTCTTCTCGTGCCGCCCCTCCGCGCCGAACGACGAGGCCTCGTGCGCAGAGGCGATCCTCTCGCGGCTGGGGACGCGGGCCTACCGCCGGCCGCTGACGGACGACAACCTCGCCGCGCTCATGACGCTGTACCGCGCCGGAGCGGATGCGGGCGGTTTCGAGGAGGGGATTCGCCTCGCGCTGGAGGGGATTCTCGCCAGCCCCCACTTCGTGTTCCGTTTTGAGGAACGCCCTGCGCGCGAAGCGGACGGGGTGTACGCGCTGGACGACTACGATCTCGCCTCGCGGCTCTCCTTCTTCCTCTGGGCGACGGGCCCGGACGACGAACTGCTGGCAGCCGCCGCGGAGGGCCGGCTCTCGGACCCGGTCGCGCTCGACGCGCAGGTGCGCCGGATGCTGGGCGATCCGCGCGCCGAAGCCCTGGCCACGCGGTTCGCGGGACAGTGGTTCCGGCTGCAGGACCTCGAGGGCATGAACCCGGACGTCCGCCTCTATCCGGACTTCGACCAGCAGCTCAAAGAGGCGATGCACCGCGAGACTGAACTGCTCTTCCACACGATCGTGCAGGAAGACCGCAGCCTGCTCGAACTGCTGACGGCCGACTACACGTTCGTGAACGAGCGCCTGGCGCGGCACTACGGCATCCCGGGCGTGACCGGAACGGATTTCCGGAGAGTCGAGATCTCGGAACCCGAGCGCCGCGGCGTGCTGGGGCACGGCAGCATCCTCACCCTCACCTCGCACGCGAGCCGGACCTCGCCGGTCCTGCGCGGGAAGTGGGTGATGGAGGTGCTGCTCGGGACGCCTCCGCCCCCGCCCCCGCCGGACGTCTCCGACCTGGAGGCGACGCCGGAGGCCGAGGAGGGCCGTCTGCTCACGGTGCGCGAGCGGCTGGAGATGCACCGGGCGAGCCCGGCCTGCCGTTCGTGCCACCGCGTGATCGACCCGATCGGTCTCGCGCTGGAGTACTTCGACGGGACGGGGGCGCGGCGCATCAAGGACAGCGGGATGCCGATCGACGCGCAGGGCGAACTCTACGACGGCACGCCGGTGACGAGCGCGGCGGATCTGCGCGCGGCGCTTCTGGCGCGGCCGGTGCCGCTCGTGCGCGCGTTCACGGAGAACCTGCTCGCCTACGCGCTGGGACGGCGGGTCGAGTACTACGACATGCCGACCGTGCGGTCCATTGCGCGGCAGGCCGCCGAACAGGACCACCGCATGTCCGCGTTCATCCTCGGCGTGGTCAACAGCCCGGCGTTCCGGTTGAAGGGGACCGAGGCCGTGGTCGACGACATGGAGGGTGAAAGCCAGGGATCCCAGGAGGACTGATGGAGTTCATCACAGGGAAGCACCTCTCTCGCCGGACGTTCCTTCGGGGTGCGGGGGCGACCGTCGCCCTGCCGTTCCTCGACGCGATGGTCCCGGCGGGCCGGCTGTGGGCGCGCGAGGTCGCGGATCCGACGCGGCTCGTCTGTATCGAGATGGTGCATGGTTCGGCGGGGAGCAGCGGGTTCGGGGCGGCGCAGAACTACTGGTCGCCGGCGGCCACCGGCCGGGGCTTCGACCTGTCGCCGACTGCGCTGAGTTCGCTCGAGCCCTACCGCGACTATCTCACGATCATCAGCGACACCGACGTCGAGCCCGCCGAGGCGACGAAGCCGAAGGAGATCGGCGGGGACCACTTCCGGTCGAGCGCCACGTTCCTCACGCAGGCCCACCCGAAGCAGACGGAAAGCTCGGACGTCTTCGTAGGACCGTCGCTGGACCAGCTCTACGCGCACCGCTTCGGGCAGGACACGCCGATCCCGTCCATGCAGCTCTGCATCGAGAACGTGGACCAGGCCGGGGGCTGCGCGTACGGGTACGCGTGCGTGTACACGGACACGATCAGCTGGTCGTCGCCGACGCAGCCGCTGCCGATGATCCGGGATCCGCGTGTCGCGTTCGACCAGCTCTTCGGGGCCGGCGGGACGCCGGAGGCGCGCGCGGCGCGGCAGCGTTCGAGCGCCAGCATCCTCGATTTCCTCACCGGTGAAGTCGCGAGCCTCAGGGGTCGGCTCGATCCGTCCGACCGGCAGCGCATGGACCGCTACCTCGAAAACGTGCGGGAGATCGAGCGCCGCATCCAGCGGGTGGTGGCGCGCAACGAATCCGGAGAAGACCGGGATCTGCCGGAGGCGCCGGCGGGCGTGCCCGATTCGTTCGACGAGCACGTGAAGCTGATGTTCGACCTGCAGGCGCTCGCGTTCCAGGCGGACATGACGCGCGTGTTCTCGTTCAAGATGGGGCGGGACGCGTCGGGACGGGTCTATCCCGAGAGCGGAATCGACAGGGGCTTCCACCCGGCGTCGCACCACGGCGACAACGAGAACAACATCACGGACTTCGCGCAGATCAACCGCTACCACGTCGGGCTCGTTCCGTACTTCCTCGACCGGCTGAAGGAGTCGATGGAGGGGGACACGCACCTGCTCGACAAGACGATGATCATCTACGGGTCGCCGATGGGGGACCCGAACGTGCACAATCACAAACGGTGCCCGCTGTTCGTGGTGGGCGGCGCGCAGGGGAGGATGGAAGGCAACCAGCACCTGCGGGCCGCGCCCGGGACGCCGATGGCGAACGTGATGCTGAGCCTCATGCACCGGCTCGGGATGGACGATGTGACGAGCTTCGGGAACAGCACCGGGACGTTCTCCTTCGCGGAGACGGCGGACTGATGCGGCGCGCACTATCGATCGTCTTCGCGGCCGCGGCGCTGCTCGCGCTCGGCGCCGCCGCCCCGGTCGGGTCGCCGGTGGGGCCGGGCGGGCCGGATGCTCCGGTGGCCGATGCGGCCATGCGCGGCGATCTGGCCGCCGTGCGGTCGCTGCTCGCCGCGGGCGAAGACGTGAACGCCGCGCGGGGCGACGGCATGACAGCACTCCACTGGGCCGCGATGAAGGGGCGGCTCGACGTGGCCGGGGTGCTGATCGAGGCGGGCGCGGATCTCGAGGCGGGCACGCGGCTGGGCGGGCACACGCCGCTCCACGTGGCGAGCCGGGCGGCGCACGCGCCGCTCGTCGAGGCGCTGCTGGGAGCGGGAGCCGACGCGCGCGCCGCGACGTCGACCGGCGCGACCGCGCTGCACTTCGCGGCCGCCGCCGGGTCGCCCGGTGCAATCGAGGCGCTGGTGCGCCACGGCGCCGATCCGGACGCCCGGGAGCCCGAGTGGGGCCAGACGCCCCTCATGTTCGCCGCGGCGGCGGGCCGAGCCGGCTCGGTGGACGCCCTCGTCGACGCGGGGGCGGACTTCTCGCCCACCGCGTACGTACTCGACATCGTGGCGCGCGACGCGTGGGACCAGCTCGACCGCCGCGAACGCAATGCCCGCGTGGCGGCGCTCCGGGCGGGCCGCGCGCCGCCGGCCCCGTCACCGCGCGAAGCGGCCCCCAGGCCCGCCGCCGGCCCCGGCCCCGGCCTCCAGCCCGTGCGGCTCGAGGACCCCGAGGAGCCCACCTGCTCCGGCTGCCTGGGCAACTACGCAGACCTCGTCGGCACGCACGGAGGGCTGACCGCGCTGCTGCTCGCGGCCCGCGAAGGCCACCGCGACGTAGCGCTCGCCCTGCTCGACAAGGGTGCGGACATCGACCAGCGGAGCGCCGCGGACGACACGACCCCGCTGCTCATCGCGCTGATCAACGGGCACTTCGACCTCGCGATGGAACTCTTCGCGCGCGGCGCCGACCCGAACCTCCGGAGCGATGCCGGCGCCACCCCGCTCTACGCCGCGCTCAACATGCACTGGGCGCCGAAAGCCCGGCATCCGCAGCCCACGGATGTACACCAGCAGGAGTGGTCGTACCTCGACGTGATGCGGACGCTGCTCGAAGCGGGCGTCGACCCGAACCCCCGGCTGAAGAAGTCGCTCTGGTTCACGACGTACAACCGGGACCTGCTGGGCGTCGACCGCACTGGCGCCACACCCTTCTGGCGCGCCGCGCACGCGCTCGACATCGAGGCCATGAAGCTGCTCCTGGAGTACGGAACCGATCCCGCGACCCCGACGGCGAAGGTTCCGGAGCGGCGTTACGGCCGTGGCGGAGACGACATCGACTACTCCGGTCTCGATCCGATTCCCGTCGGGGGGCCGGCGGTCCACCCCATCCATGCGGCGGCCGGCGTCGGCTACGGGCAGGGATTCGCCGGCAATTCCCACCGCCACGTGCCGGACGGCTGGCTGCCGGCCATGAAGTTCCTCGTCGAGGAACTCGGCGCCGACGTGAACGCGCGCGACCACAACGGGTACACGCCCGCCCACCACGCCGCGTCGCGCGGCGACAACGAGATGATCCTCTATCTCGTCGAGCGGGGCGCCGACGTGACGCTCGTGGCCCGCAACGGGCAGACGACCGTCGACCTGGCCAATGGGCCGGTTCAGCGCGTGCAGCCGTTCCCGGAGACGATCGCCCTCCTCGAGAGCCTCGGGGCGAAGAACAACCACCGCTGCGTCTCCTGCTGACCGCACGCCATCGACGGTCCGTGCCGAGAACCTTCAACCAAGCCCGGCGACATCAGGCCGGCCTGACCTGACCATGCCAAATCCCGTTACCGTCCGAGAACTGCTCGCGGGCAGTTCGGGGGAGAGTCCCGCGATCGCGGCGCCCGGACGCGAGCCGCTGAACTTCGACGGTCTCCGCCGCCAAGTGGCGAGCACCGTCGCCGCGCTGAACGGCTTCGGCATCGGCCGGAACGATCGCGTCGCGATCGTCCTCCCCAACGGACCCGAGATGGCCTCCGCCTTCGTCGCCGTGGCGTGCGCCGCCACGGCGGCCCCGCTGAATCCCGCCTACCGGCAGCCCGAGTACGAGTTCTATCTTTCCGACCTGAGCGCGAAGACGCTCATCCTGGAAGCGGGAAGCGACTCCCCGGCGCGAGCCGCGGCCGTTGGCCTCGGGATACCGATCCTCGAACTCCAGACGGACGCCGAGGCTCCGGCCGGGGCGTTCGAACTCGTGCCGGAGGAGTCCGGGGAAACCGACTCCGGCGGGGAAGGGTCCTCGGGCGGCTGGGCCGAGGAGGACGACGTCGCGCTCATCCTCCACACCTCGGGGACGACGTCACGCCCCAAGATCGTGCCGCTCTCGCACCGGAACGTGTGCGCCTCCGCAGTCAACGTTAGCCACACCCTGCGGCTCACGGCCGACGACCGCTGCCTGAACGTGATGCCGTTGTTCCACATCCACGGACTCATAGCGGCGGTCCTCGCCCCGCTCGGAGTCGGGGGATCGATCTTCTGCACTCCCGGCTTCAACGCCCTCCGCTTCTTCGCGTGGCTCGCCGAGGCGCGGCCCACCTTCTACACGGCCGTCCCCACCATGCACCAGGCGATCGTGGCGCGGGCCGCGCGCAACCGGGAGGTGATCGAGCAGAACCCGCTGCGCTTCATCCGCTCGGCCTCCGCCGCCCTGCCGCCGCAGGTGATGGCGGAACTCGAGGAAGCGTTCGGCGCCCCGGTGCTGGAGGCGTACGCGATGACCGAGGCGGCGCACCAGATGACCAGCAACCCGCTTCCGCCCGCGGCCCGCAAGCCGGGCACCGTCGGGATCGCCGCGGGCCCCGAGGTCTCGGTTATGGACGAGGCCGGGACGCTCCTGCCGGCGGGCGACATAGGCGAGATCGTGATCCGCGGCCCCAACGTCAGCGACGGATACGAGAACAACCCCGCCGCGAACGCCGAAGCCTTCACCAACGGCTGGTTCCGGACGGGGGACCAGGGCGTGATGGACGACGAGGGCTACGTGACGATCACGGGTCGTCTGAAGGAGATCATCAACCGCGGGGGAGAGAAGATCTCGCCGCGCGAGATCGACGAGGCGATCCTCGACCACCCGGCCGTGCGTCAGGTCGTGGCGTTCGCGACGCCGCACCCGAAGCTGGGCGAGGAAATCGCGGCGGCCGCGGTGCTCCGCCCGGGGATGGAGGCGACGCCCCGCGAACTTCAGGCGTTCGCGGCGGAACGGCTCGCCGACTTCAAGGTCCCGCGCAAGATCCTCCTCATGGACGACATCCCCAAGGGTCCGACCGGCAAGATTCAGCGCATCGGCATGGCCGAGAAGCTCGGCCTGACATGAGCCGCGCGGCCCACGGGAGCCGGGCGGGCCGCTGATGCGGATCTGCATCTACGGGGCCGGCGCGATCGGGGGATACCTCGGCGCGCAGCTGTCGCTGGCGGGCCAGGACGTCACGCTCATCGCGCGCGGCCCCCACCTGAAGGCGATGCAGGAACACGGCGTGCGGCTGCTGATCGACGGCGAGGAGCGCGTCGCGCACCCTGTCTGCACGGACGATCCTTCGCAGGTGGGGCCGCAGGACTACGTGATCGTCACGCTCAAGGCGCATTCCGTCCCCCACATCGTGGAGCCGATGCAGTCCCTGTTCGGGCCCGACACGGCGGTCGTCATGGCGACGAACGGTCTCCCGTGGTGGTACTTCTACGAACTCGAGGGACCGTGGCGGGATCGGCGCCTCGAGAGCCTCGACCCCGGCGGCGTGCAGTGGGATGGGATCGGTCCGGAGCGCGTGATCGGCTGCGTCGTGTACGCGGCCAGCGAGGTGTCGGAACCGGGCGTCATCCGGCACCTGAAGTACAACCGGTTCACGCTCGGCGAACCCAGCGGCGAGAAGACCGAACGCGTGCGGCGGCTCGCGCGCGCGTTCATCGAAGCCGGATTCAGGGCCCCGGTCCGGGGGATCCGGAACGAGATGTGGGTGAAGCTGTGGGGGAACGTCGCCTTCAATCCGATCAGCGCCCTCACGCAGGAGACCGTGGACACGATCGCCCGAGACCCCGACACGCGCGCCGTCGCGAAGACGATGATGCTCGAGGGGCAGGCGGTCGCCGAAGCCCTGGGCGCCCGCTTCTCGATCGACATCGAGCGGCGGATCAACGGGATCGAGGCCGTGGGCGCGCACCGCACGTCGATGCTGCAGGACCTCGACAAGGGCCGTCCCATGGAGATCGACGCCCTCGTCACGGCCGTCCAGGAGATGGGGCGCATGGTCGATGTGCCCACCCCAACGATCGACGTGATCCTCGCCCTCGTCCGCCAGCGCGCCCGCGTCGCCGGCGCCTATCCTCAGGACTAGCTGTCGAGGTCTTGCCACGGACTGCCGGATGCGATGAACCCTGACCTGATGATCCGCGGCGGCCTGGTGTTCGACGGGACGGGGGCTGCGCCGGCGAGGACGGACGTGGCGGTCCGGGCGGGCCGCATCGTCGACGTGGGCGACGTGGAAGCGGAAGCGCCCATGGAACTGGATGCCGGCGGTCTCGCGGTGGCGCCCGGCTTCATCGACGTGCACAGCCACTCCGACTACACGCTGCTGGTGGACCCGCGGGCGGTCAGCGCCATCCACCAGGGAGTGACGACGGAGGTGATCGGGAACTGCGGCCACGGCTGCTTTCCGATCAGGGACCCGGAGCTTTCGAGCCGCATCATCTATGGCTTCGACGGCAGCCTGCCGCTGGACTGGTCCTCCCCGGCCGCCTACCTGGAGCGGCTCGAGGAGGTGGAACCGGCCGTCAACGTTCTGACCCTGGTCCCGAACGGACAGCTGCGCCTGGCCACGCTCGGACTGGAGGCCCGTCCGGCGACGAGCGCCGAAGTCACGGCCATGACGCGGCTGCTCGAGGAGGGGTTGGAGGCGGGTGCCTGGGGTTACTCCACCGGCCTGGAGTACGCGCCGGAGCAGGGTGCCGGTGAGGCGGAGATCACCGCGCTGGCGCGGGTCACGGCCCGGCGTGGCGGGTTCTACGCGACCCACACCCGGGAGCGCGAGGACCGCGCCGACGAGGCGGTGGCCGAAGCGATTCGCACGGCTCGCAACGCGGGAATTCGGCTCCAGGTCTCACACCTCGCGCCCCGAAGCGGGCTCGACCAGACGAACCGCTGCATCGATCTGGTGGATGCGGCCAGAGCGGCGGGCGACGACGTCGCCTTCGACATGCACACGCGGCTGTACGGCCTGACTTTCCTCTATGCGATGCTCCCCCCGCGGGTGCTGAACGCGAGTCCGAGGGAGCAGGTGAGGCTGCTCGAGACGCCTGAAGTCCGGGCGCAGATCGGCGACCACAAGTCCATCATCACCGGGCTCGGGGACTGGGGCCGGATCTACCTCGTGGACGACGAGGTCTGGCCGGACATGGCGCGTCTCGACTTCGAGGAGATCGCGCGCCGCCGGGACACCACCGCCCTCGACGCCGCTTGCGACCTGCTGCTCGACAGCGCGGGAGCCGGGAAGGCTCCCATGGTGCTCCTCCGCGCCTACGAGGAGGATCAGCAGGAGGAGGTCTTCGCCCACGACCTCTGCGTGCCCGCTTCAGATGCCACGGCGCTCGCCCCCGACGGACCGCTGGCCGGCGCCTCGTTCATGGGCGCCTACACCTGGGCCTCGTGGTTCTGGCGCTTCATGGTCCGCGAGACCGGCCGCCTGAAGCCACAGGAGGCGATCCACCGGCTCAGCGGCCAGCCGGCGGAAATCGTCGGCCTCTCGGATCGCGGCCTGCTCAAGCCGGGCATGCGCGCCGATGTCGTCGTGTTCGACCCGGAGACCTTCGCCGACACCGGCACGACCTTCCAGCCCAACCGGATCGCGACCGGCATGCGCCACGTGGTCGTCAACGGCACCGTCACGCTTCGGGACGGCGCACTCACCGGCAAACGGGCCGGCGCGGTGCTGCGAAAGAGGGCGTAGGCCGGCTCAGTCGGAGGCCTCCGGCGCCGGGCCGCCGGCAATGACGACGCCGTAGAGGTCACGGGCGGCTTCACGCGTCAGCTTCTCCTCCCGCACGTCCTCCAGAACGGCGGCCGGGTCGCGCTCGCGCGGGTCGCCGTAGCCGCCGCCCCCCGCCGACACCATGCGGAAAACGTCGCCCCGCCTCGCGATGAAGCTCTTCATGGGCATTGTCGCCACTTCGTGCTCTCCGTCGCAGTCGATCAGCGTGTTCGCCGAGGCGGCGCCCGGCCCGCCGCCGGCGATGCCGTACGGCGGGTGGTCGCGCCGGTCGGTGCGGATCGTGAACTCGGAGCGCTCGGCGAGGAAGCGGAACTCCCGCACCGACGCGAGGCCGCCCCGGTGCTTGCCGGCGCCGCCCGAGTCGGGGACCAGTCCGTACCGGGTGACCTCCAGCGGCAATTCCGCCTCGATCAACTCGACGGGCTGGTTCGAGAGGTTGGCCGCGGGGTTGGAGATGCCCTCCACGCCATCCCGCGCGGCGCGGGCGCCCCAGGTGCTGACCAGGACCTCGGTGAGCACGAACGGTTTCCCCTCGTGGTGGCCCCCGACCGAGAACAGCGTCGGGCCCCCTTCGCAGCCGGCGATGACGAGTTCCGGCACGGCCTCGGCGATCGCGCCCATGATCGCGTCGAACACCCGATAGCCGATCACGCCCCGGGCGGCGCAGGCGGCGGGCTCCACGGGGTTCACGATGGTGCCCGCCGGCGCGCTCATGCGGATCGGGCGCATGTAGCCTTCGCAGTTCGGGATGTCGTCCGTGGCCAGGCAGCGGATCGCGCAGTAGGCGGCGGAGCGGACCATGGCCATGGGACAGTTGATCGCGGCCAGGACCTGACCGGCCGAGCCGCCGAAGTCCAGCGCGATCTCGTCCCCCTCCACCGCCACCGTGACGGCGATGGGGAGCGGCTCCGGATCGTCGCCCACACCGTCGATCCAGTCGACGAACCGGTAGGTGCCGTCGGGGATGCGCGCGATCTCGGCACGCATCCGCGTTTCGGCGAAGTCGTGCAGTTCCTCGAGGTAGGCCTCCAGTTCGGTCACGCCGTATCGATCGACGAGCTGGCCGAATCCCCGTTCCGCGATGCGGCAGGCCGCGAGCTGGGCCCGCAGGTCGCCCAGCACCTGGACGGGGGAGCGGGTGTTCTTCTCGATGACGCGGAACAGCTTCCGGTCCGGCTCCCCCGCCTCGTAGAGCTTGAGCAGCGGCAGCCGCAGGCCTTCCTGGTAGATCTCGGTCGCGTGGATGGCGACGCTCCCGGGCGCGATGCCGCCGACGTCGCTGTGATGGGCCATCGTCGCCGCGTACCCGCGCACCGCCCCGTCCACGAAGAGAGGCTTGATGACGTACAGATCCGGCAGGTGCTGGCCGCCCGAGCCGTAGGGGTCGTTGCAGATGAAGACGTCCCCGGGGGCCATGTCGTCGCGGAATTCGCGCCGCAACACCTCCATGACGTCCGGGAAGGAACCGAGCTGAACCGCCAGCGTCAGCCCCTGGGCGACGACCTGTCCGTGGCGGTCGCAAACGGCCGTGGAGTAGTCCATGGCATCCCGCACCACCGGCGAGTAGGCGCTCCGCAGGACCACCAGCGCCATCTCGTCGGCGATCGACGACAGCGCGTTGCGCACGACCTCGAACGTGATGGGATCGATCTTCCGGGTCATGGGCGGGTGTCGGGTCATGGGCGGGTGTCCACGGCGATGTCGATGTTACCGAGCGCGTCGAGCCGCGCCCGGCAGCCGGGCGGCACCACGCAGGTGGCGTCGTACTCCTCCACGATTACCGGCCCCTCGGTCCAGTCCGCCGTGAGATCCGTGCGCGCCACGACGGCCGTCTCCAGGGTGCCGTCCGCGGGTCCGAAGTAGACGTCGCGCGGCGCGCCGAGCGTCGCGGGCGGCGGAGGCAGCAGGCGGCGGTTCGGGTCGGCCGCGTCCACGGCGACCCGGGCCAGCACCTTCACGTTCACCAGGTCCACGGGGTCGCCCTCCGATGGATGCCCGTAGGTGCGCTCGTGTTCCCGGTCGAAGGCTCGCGCCATGGCCCGGAGGTCCGGTGCGCCCGGTGCGACGGGGACCGTGAGTTCGTAGGCCTGCCCCGCGTAGCGCAGGTCGGCCAGGCGCTCCACCGTCACCGCTTCGGCGGAGAAGCCGTCAGCCACCATGGCCTCCCGGGCCTCCGCCTCGAGGCTGTCGAAGGCCGCGGCCACCGTGTCCGGATCGGCGCCCTCGGCGCGAATCATGACCGTCTGGACGAACTCCTGCTCGGCATCCGAATAGAGCAGACCCATGGCGCTGAACACGCCCGGCACCGGCGGCACCAGGACCCGGCGGATCTGCAGGGCGCGGGCGATCTCCACGCCGAGCACGGGCCCGTTGCCGCCGAAGGCCGCGAGCACGAAGTCCCGCGGGTCCCGTCCACGGTAGGTCGTGACCGCCTTCACGGCCCGGGTCATGGTGGCGCAGGCGAGGGCGAGCACCCCGTGAGCGGCCTCCGCCACGGGGCGGTCCAGGGGTCCGGCCACCTTGTCCTCCAGGACGGCGAGCGCTTTCGCCGTGTTCAGAGGCAGACTTCCGCCGACCAGGTAGTCCGGGTTCAGGTAGCCGATGGCGACCAGCGCATCGGTGAGCGTCGGATCCACCCCGCCCAGGTCGTAGCACACCGGACCGGGCACCGCGCCGGCGCTCTGCGGGCCCACGCTCGTGTGGCCCACGCCGTCGACCCGGCAGATGCTGCCGCCCCCCGCGCCGATCTCGGAGACGTCGACGAAGGGGAGCTTGACCGGATAGCCGCCGCCCTTGATCAGCTTGCTCGACAGGTTGATGCCGCCGCCCACCTCGAACTCGGTCGTCTTGGCCGCCTGGCCGCCTTCGACCATGGCAGCCTTCGCCGTCGTGCCGCCCATGTCGAAGGAGATCAGGTTGTCGAGCCCCGTGCCGCGGGCGAGGCGGGCGCAGGCCATGACGCCGGCGGCGGGCCCGGACTCCACCATGCAGGCGGGTTTGCGCCCGGCCGCCTCGACGGACATGACGCCGCCGCTCGACTGCATGATGTGAACCGGACAATCGACCCCCAGATCCCGCAGCCGGTCCAGCAGCGTCTCCATGTAGCGCTGGACCACGGGTCCGATGTAGGCGTTCACGACGGCGGTGCTCGTCCGCTCGTACTCCCGGATCTCCGGCAGGATGTCGGAGGAGCAGGTGACATAGAGGCCGTCCGCGAACGCCTCCCGAAGGCGGCCCGCGACCTGCCGCTCGTGGGCCGGATTGGCGTAGGCGTGAAGCAGGCTCACCGCCGCCGCTTCCACCCCCTCGCGCCGCAGTTCCGCCACGGCCGCGTCCAGACTCGCCGCATCCAGCTCCCGGCGCACCGTCCCATCGGGACCCAGGCGTTCGTCCACCTCCCGCCGCAGGCGTCGAGGCACGAGCGGCGCCGGCTTCTCGTACTGGAGGTCGTACATGACGGGAATGCGCAGCCGCCGCATCTCGAGCACATCGCGGAACCCCCGCGTCGTGATGAGGCCCGTCCTCGCGCCCTTCTGTTCGAGGATGGTGTTGGTGGCGACGGTCGTGGCGTGGACCACCGAGGCGACGTCGCCGGGTGTGGCTCCGCAGTCGGCGAGAGCGGCGGCCACGCCCTCCGCGATCCCGCGGCTGTAGTCCTCCGGCGTGGACGAGACCTTGCGGGCCACCATCCGCCCGTCGTCCCCGAGCAGGACCACATCCGTGAAGGTGCCGCCGACATCCACGCCGACGCGGATTCCCATCCGTGCGCCTTTCATACGATTCACGTAACCATCCCGCCCGCCCCGGACACCGTCCCGCCGCCGGCGGGCTGTCGCCCGGAACGGCAGACTGCATCAGATTCGGGAGCTTGACGATGTGCAAGTCCCGCCCGAACGCAGCAGGGCCTTGCCACGGGCTGCCAGGAGGTACCCATGAAGGATCCACCCAGGGGCTGGCCGAGGATCACCCCCGCGGTGTTCTACGACGACGCCGGCGCCGCGATCGACTGGCTGGCGGACGCGTTCGGCTTTGAGGTGCGGGAGCGAATCGAGAACGAGCAGGGACAGGTCGTGCATTCCCAGCTCTCGCTGAACGGCGGCCTCATCATGGTCGGACAGGCGGGGCTCACGCCGGGCCGGACCTACCCCCGATCTCCGCGCAACGTGGACGGCGCGAACACGCAGTCGCTCATGGTCTACGTGGACGACGCGGACGCGCACTGCGAGCGGGCGCGCGCGGCCGGCGCCGCCATCACGACGGAACCGGCCACCCAGGACTACGGCGAGGACTACTGGTCCGACCGAAGCTACGAGACCCGGGACGTCGAGGGGCACTACTGGTGGTTCGTGCAGCGCCTCCGCGGATAGCGGACCCGACATAGCGAACGTAGGCTGAACTCCAATCCGGAGTGGCCGATGGGCGTGCGCGACAACATACGCGATATCGTGGAGGGCTCGGGCCCCGGGTCCGGCCGCTGGTTCGACAAGTGCGTGTTCTTCCTCATCATCGCCTCCCTCGTGGCGATGTCGCTCTCCACCCTCCACCAGCTGCCCCCCGCGTGGAGGGCGGCGCTCGCCGTCTGTGAAATCGTGATCGTCGTTCTCTTTACCATCGAATACGTCCTGCGGATTGTCGCGGCCGAGCACAAATGGTCCTACGTCCGCAGCTTCTACGGCATCGTCGACCTCGTCGCTTTTCTTCCGTTCTACCTCTCGCTCCTGTCTGTCGGAATCGACCTGCGGGCGGTTCGCGGACTACGGTTGCTCCGTGTATTCCGGCTCTTCGAAATGGCGCGATACAGCACGGCCGTGACGAGGCTGGCGACCGCGGTGAAATACGCGCGGAACGAAGCGCTGGTGTTCCTCTTCGCAACGCTGGTGCTGCTGTATATCGCGGCTCTCGGCATCCATCACTTCGAACACGAGGCCCAGCCCGAAAAGTTCGAGTCCGTGTTCCACAGCCTGTGGTGGGCGGTCGTGACACTGACGACTGTGGGGTACGGGGACGCCTACCCGGTCACCGTGGGCGGCAGAATCTTCACCTTCATCATATTGATCTGCGGGATGGGGATCGTGGCCGTGCCCGCCGGACTCGTCGCGACGGGCATGTCACGGGCGGTGGATGATGAACGGCGGGCCGGGCGGCCCGAACCCGAGAGCTGAGCTACGAGCGTTGAGCTGGCGTCGAGTTACGCGCCGAACAGGGGAATCCGGAACACGCGCGCGAAAATCAGAATGCCGCACAGGCCCGTGAAGATGAACAGGCTCAGTCCTCCGAACCATCGCGCGAACCACGACGGGTAGAAGAGGTCGTCCTCCTTCGGGATCACCTTCAGGCAGAAATAGAGGTTGAAGAAGTAGATCACGGGCGCGACGAAGAAGGCGAGCGCCGAGGCGACGAGCACGAGGAACACGGGGCGCGGGTCGAACGTGATGTAGAGGACCGAAGCGATGAGCGAGTAGAACATCGTCAGCCGGTAGATGTTGTACTCGGAGTTCCAGGTCCGCCGCCGTTCCGGATCGGCCCGATCCTCGGGCGATATCCCGTGCAGGCGCGCCGTCGTGCGGAAGAGGTTCCGGCAGCAGGCGCCGACGATGCGGGGCCACCCGTCGAAGTAGTTGAAGGCGGTGGAATAGGTGGCCGCGAGCGCGCCGAGCATGAAGATCATCATCATCCCCGGCCCCACGCTGAGCGTGAAGATGCCCGCGATCTCTCCCATGACGGCGCGTCCCTCGATCGGACTCGGATAGAGCCACACCGCCGCGAGCAGGACGAAGATCGCCGCGAGCACGAAGGAGACGACGTGGCCGGTCCGGAAATCCCACAGCCCGATCCGGAACCAGCGCCGGCAGTATTCGCGCGCATGCGAGGAGAGCCGCGCGGTATCGACCGCGAGATCGGAAGCGGGCGAGGTGAAGGGGTCGAAGCGAGGCACGACGCCGGTCGCCTCGAGGTGGGGCCGGACCTTGCTCATGCCCGCGCGCTTCGCCTTCCCCCACTCCGACGCCTGCAGCGAGACGTCGATGCCGGTCGGCAGGAGGCCGAGGAAGCCCGCGATCACGAGCCACGACCCGTCCGGTATCTCGAAGAGGAAGAAGTGCCCCATCTCGGCGAGCGGCGCCGGCTGGACGATGTAGACCGCGACCGATGAAAGGACCAGGACGCCCGCGAGCGCCTTGGTGGTGTTCTCCACGGCCTTGTAACTGCCGCGGAGGATGATGGCGACGGAGAGCACGCCGAGCAGCGCCGCGTACGCTTCCAGCGGGACGGGAAGACCCAGGTATTCGCTGAACAGGTAGTAGAGCACGGCGGCCGCCGCGATCAGACGCCCCGCCTGGCCGATCGCGCACTGGATGAGCGTCGTCACCATCACGTACCAGAGCGGCCACTTCCAGCGTGCCGTGGCGTAGGCCTCGAGGAGACTCTTCCCGGTGGCGTTGGTGAACCGGAAGGCCATCTCGAACCCGTAGTACTTGAAGACGTAGGCGACGGGCAGGCACCAGAGGAGGGCGTAGGCGAACCGGCCCCCGGCGGTGGGCGCGGTCACGACGTGGCTCGTTCCGATCCCCGTCATCATGAGGATCAGCCCGGGGCCGAAGTGAGCGAGCAGATCGCGCGGCCGGAGCGACGGGAGGGTGAAATCCTCCGGGTTCAATCCGTCGTCGGCCATCGATTCGCGATCGGACAAGCCGGGCCTCCTGTTCAGGGACCACTGCTTCACGCCGGTGCCTTTCAGGCCGGACACGGAAGGTACAAGGGACATCGCCCCCTGCCGAGAGGGTCCGCGATCCGCGTGCGGTCGAACGCTCGAACGCCCCCGCGGGGACGCGGCCGTCAAACGTTGCGGGAAAACGCTACGGTGGAAAGACGCCGGGGCCGGGCCTATCGTTCCGGGGCCCTTGAGAACCACGCGCGGCCCAGCGAAGCGGAGGTGCGAATGTCTGCGATCCATCCCCCGGTGCGCGGCGTCTGGTGCGCGCTGACCCTGGCATTGGCCGCGGGTTGTGCCCCGGATCCCGCCGCCGAAGCGGACAACCCCTTTGTCGGGGCGTGGTCGCTCGCCTCGTGGGAGAGCCGCTCGCCGGCAGGCGAAGTGACGCTGCCCTACGACGGGAATCCCGCCGGCCAGATCACGTATACGGCCGACGGCCGCATGTCCGCGCAGTTGATGCAGGTGGGGCGGGAGTTCCCCGACGCCGCCGAGGCCGACGGCCAGGAGATGCGCGACGCCATCCTGGGCGGCTTCTTCTCCTACTACGGAGACTACAGCGTCGATATGGAGGCGGGTGTCGTCACGCACCACGTGGAAGGCGCGCTGCTGCCGAGCTGGGTCGGCTCGGACCGGCCGCGCGCGTTCACCTTCGACGGGCCGGACCGGCTGATCCTGAGCACCGAACCGGACCCCGCGCGCGGAGGGGGGGCGGTGGGAACGCTCGTGTGGGAACGCATCCCGGCCCGCTGAACGCCGGCGCCCCCAAGCTCCGGAGCCCCCGAACACCGATCCAGGGACGAAACATGAGAACATGGATACTTGCGGCCGCGGCGACGGCACTCGTGGCGGCCTGCGGAGGAAGCGGACCCGAGGAGCCGGCGGATCTCGTCCTCCTGAACGGAGACGTGTATACGCTCGACGATGAGCGGCCCGCCGCCGAGGCGGTCGCGATCCGCGGCGAGCGCATCGCCGTCGTCGGGTCGGACGCGGAGGCGGAGGCGCTCGTGGGACCGGACACCCGCGTCATCGATCTGGATGGGGCGTTCGTATCACCCGGCTTCAACGACGGCCACGTGCACGTCGAGAGCACCGGGGCCCTGATCGTGGGCGTGAACCTGCTCGAGGTGCACGAACCGGACGGCTTCCGCGAGGAAATCGCGCGCGCGGCCGAGCGTCTGGCGCCCGGCAGTTGGATCACGCGTGGCGACTGGGGCGCCTACGAGGAGTGGGAGGTGGGATCGACCGGCCGCGAAGGGGAGGGCGGCGAAGGGGAGGGCGGCGCTCAGAGTGCCGGGGGGCCGTTCACGCCGCACCGCGACCTCATCGACGACGTGACCCCGAATCACCCCGTCCTCGTGAACCGCTTCGACCGTTTCGTGTACCTCGCGAACAGCCTCGCGCTCGACATGGCGGGCATCACGGACGCCACGCCGTCGCCACCCGGCGGCATGATCGCGAAGGACGAGGACGGCCGGGTCACGGGCATCCTCACGGGCTCCGCCGTCGACCTCGTCCGGGCCGCCATCACGCCCAAGTCGTTCGAGCAGCGCCTCACCGAGGTCCGCGCGGTGCTCCAGGAGGCCCGCGAGGGCGGCGTCACCACGATCCAGGACATCACCTCCTCCGAGCAGTTCCGCGCCTACCAGGAACTGCACGCCCGCGGCGAGCTGACCGCCCGCATCAACATCCGTCCGTCGCTCGACAACGTGACCCACACCGGCGGGCTCGGGATCACCCGCGGCTTCGGCGACGACTGGCTCCGCTTCATCGGCTACAAGGCCTGGGTCGACGGCATCATGGGCGGCTCCAGCGCGATGTTCTACGAGCAGTACGACCACGCGCCCGGCAACTTCGGGATCGTGCGCCAGATCATGCTTCCCGAGGGCATCGATGGCCTCGCCCTCTCCCTGACACGCGGCCAGAACTACGCCGAGTTCCCGGAGGGGAACCTCCAGCGGCTCATGGAGGAGGCGGTGCCCACGGGCCTCCCGCCCCACATCCACGCGATCGGCGACAAGGCAGTGAAGATCCTGCTCGACCTGTTCGAGGCCGTGTTGAGCGAGCACGACATGATCGAAGCGGATCACCGGTGGCGGATGATCCACGCGCAAGTGGTTGAGGAGGCGGACTTCCACCGTTTCGGCGAACTCAACCTCGTGGCGGAGGTGAACCCGTACCACATCTCGGACGACATGCGGTGGATGGAGGAGAGGATCGGCGGGCGATCCCGCGGCGCGTACGCCTTCCGCTCCCTGAAGGACGCGGGGGCGGTGCTCGTGTTCGGGAGCGACAGTCCCGGGACGAACGCGGCCCGCTACTTCCTCCATCCGAGGTACGGACTGTACGCGGCGGTGAGTCGGCAGACGCTCACCGGCGAGCCGGCCGAGGGCTGGTTCCCGGAGCAGCGGCTCACGATCGAGGAGGCGATCGAGGCCTACACGCGAAACCCGGCCTGGGCTTCGTTCGAGGAGGACATCAAGGGCACCCTGACGCCCGGCAAGCTGGCGGATATCGCCGTGTTCGACGTCGACCTGGTCGAGGCCGGCCGGAACGATCCCGCGCGGCTGCTCGAGGCCGAGGCGCTGTACACGATCGTCGGCGGCCGCGTCGTCCACGAGCGCGGCGCCCCGTAGAGATCAGGGCACGCGCCTCAGGTTGTCGATAAACCGCCAACCCTCCTCGCTCCGGGGCAGTTCGCAGGCCGTCTCCTTCCCGAACCAGCGGTAGCGGTTCCGGGCTACGAAGCGGTAGACGAAGTTGCGAAGCGGGGAGGGGATGACGAGGAGCGTCGCGACGAACGGCCAGGCGCGCCCGAGCCCCGCCAGAATGAGCAGCGCGGCGGTGCTGCTGCGGTAGACCTTTCCCCCCGCGAACAGAACCAGCGACCGCGGCGGCTCGCCGGGTCCGGGGGGGTCTACCTGGGTCGCCGCGAGGATCCGGCGCCCCACGTCGGACTGGAGCGAGGCGAAGCGGAAGCGGCCGCTCCGGTCGCGACGGATGATGAAGCGGACGGCGCCCGCGCACAGGTTGCAGACGCCGTCGAAGAGGACGATCGGGCGGCCTTCGAAGCCCGGATCGGCGGGCACGCGTCGTCCTCAGCTCACGGCACGAGGCGGGGTCTCGCCATGTTCTTGAGCAGGAAGAGCCCGTCCCCGGTCCCCGTCACGGCGATCGTCCCGCTCGCGAAGTAGGGGTAGTTGCTCCACGACGCGCCGCCCTGGTACGGCGAGGTGTCGAAAAAGCCGATCTCGACCGGGTTCTCCGGGTCCGAGATGTCGAGGACGCGGAAGCCCGCGGAATAGTTCGACTGGTACATGAGGTCGCCGACGATGTAGAGGTTGTGGTCGGTGGCCGTCGTCTCCGCGATGTATTCGGTGACGAGGATCGGGTCGTCGAGATCCGTAACATCCCACACCAGCGTGCGCGTCCCCTCCACGAGACCCTGGGGTTCATCCCCCTCGTCGTTCATGTAGAAGTAGCGGTGGTCGTCGGTGAGCCAGCCCTGGTGCGCGTAGGCGACGTTCGGATAGTCGATCGTGGCGAGGCCGACCGGCGCGTCCTTGTCGCTCACGTCCGCGATGTTGAACGCCGTCTCGTTCGAACCGAGGCAGATCTCCTTGCCGGCGTGCTCGGCGTCGGGGCCGCGGTAGATGACGCACTGCGCGTCGTGCACGTAGCCCGTGCCCCGGCGTCCCGTCCCCTCCTGCGCGAAGCAGCCCGCGAACACGGGTTGGGCCGGGTCTTCGAGATCGATCATGTGGAGGCCGCCGCCGCAGGTCTCGCCTCCGCCGCTGTTCCCGACGGCATAGGCGAAGCCGGTCTCCTCGTTGATGACGATGTTGTGAGCCGAGTGGATCCCGTCGTAGAGGAACGTCTCCTCGAACGTCACGGGTTCCGCGCCCACGTCGCGCAATTGCCGCAGGTCGAACACCTGCACGCCGTGTTCGAGGGCCGCGTCCGCGACGATGTAGGCGTGGTCGCGATACACCTTGATGTCGCGCCAGATCATGTGCCGCGAGCCCTCCGTGGCGGGCAGGTCGCCGAGGAAGCGGGGGTGGTAGGGGTCGCTGACGTCGACGAAGGACGTGCCGTCCGTACGCCCGACGATCGCGATTTCGCGACCCGTCTCCGGGTCGGTCCAGCCCCAGATGTCGTTGACGCGCGTGGCGCGGGTGCCGCCGAGGTCCTTGATCGGCATGAATGCGGTGATGTTCACGTCCCGGCACTCGAAGACATCCGCCTGCCCCTCGGTGCACTCGATCTCCTCGCCGGCGATGGCGGGGAAGCCGCGGTAGTCGTTGACGAGGATACCGCCGTCCTCCCACGAGCCGGCACTGGATCGTTCGTAGACGACGGCGGCGCCGGCGCCGGAGTCGAGCCCCGTCGCGCCGATGACGAGGTGATCGCCGGATCGCGCGGCCGCGCCGGCGAAGCCGGAGCGCTCGCCTAGCGGGGAGCGAAGAAGGATGGAAGCCTCGCGCCACTGCCCCTCGGCATCGCGCCGGTAGGCGTACAGGGTGCCGGCGCCCATGGCGCTGCCCGCAGCCCCGATGAGGATGTCGTCGCCGTCGAAGCCAAGAGAAGACCCGAACTGAGCGTTGGGTTCGGGCAGGAGCGGGCCGAGGCGCGCCTCCATCGCCCAGCCCCCGGCTCCGCGCGAGAAGGCGAAGACCGCCCCGCCGCTCTCCCTGAGGGTCGGGGCGCCGACCAGCGCGAAGCCGTCGCGCACGGCGAGCGAGGCGCCGAATCCGCTGCGCTCCTGGAGCGACGGCGCTTCGAGAGTCCCGGTCGCCGTCCACGCCGAACCCTCGCGCTCGAACGCGAACACGACGGGTGGCGCATCACCGGACTCCCGCGTGCCGACGAGCAGCGTCTCGCCATCGAGGGCCACCGTCGCACCGAACCCCTCGGTGGCCACGCCCTCCGTCCGCCGCAACGCCGCACCCGGCGACGCGGCCCCGTCGGGGCCCACGGCGTACGAGAACACCGCCCCCCGTCCGTCATCCGCCGCGGGGGAAGACACGATCGCGACGCCCTCGGTCAGCGCGATCGCGCTCCCGAACGCCCGCGCGCCCTCCGGCGCCTCGAGCCGGGCCACCTGCCCCCAGCCGCCCGTCCCGTCGGATCGGAACACGTAGACCGCGCCGGCCCCGTCCGCTTCGAGCGGCGCGCCCGCCCACAGCCAGCCTCCCCGCACGGCGATGGCCCGTCCGAACCCGTCCGGGACCCGCGTCTCGTCGGAAACCGTCACTTGCCCCGTCTCGGCCCAGCCCGAGGCCGTCCGGCCGTAGACCCACACGATTCCCGACATCGTGCCGTTGCCCGCTTCGCCGACCAGCACCTGGTCGCCGCTCACGGCCAGCGCGCCGCCGAACTGCTGCGCGCCCGCGACCTGGGGCGCCGCCAGCGCCAGACCCGCCGCCAAAGCAGGACCCGCGAAGAAAAGGGTTCGCCGATTCATGAGGTTCTCTCCCGAGATTTCGTCTGCCGAAGTTCACGCACGCAGCGTCCAAGCTGCATTCAAGCTGCGTCGGTCCCCGGCGGACACGCCAGCCGTAGCGGTTTCGCGGGCCGCGTTGTCCAGCGTACGTTTCAAGTCTGCGCCTATTCCGCTTTCGGCAGGAGGACATCATGTATCGCGCCGCCCGCTTCGCTTCAGCGAGCCTGCTTCTTCTCCTCTTCGTCGGCCTGGCGCCGGTCTCGGCCCAGAACGGCAACGGGATGAAGTCCCTTTCCCTCGACATGTACATGGATTGGGAACGGGTCTCCAATCCCCAGATCTCCCCGGACGGCCGCCACGTGGTCTACACGCGCGGCTGGATCGACCAGATCAACGACCGCTGGGAGTCCACCCTCTACATCATGAACGCCGACGGCACCCGCAAACGGGAGCTGATCGACGGGTCCGGCGCGATCTGGTCGCCGGACGGCACGCGCATCGCCTTCACGGCGTCGGGCGAGCCGGAGGGCTCGCAGATCTTCGTGCGCTGGATGGATGCCGAGGGTGCGACGACCCAGATTACGCGGCTGGAGCACTCGCCCGGCAGCCTTCGCTGGTCCCCGGATGGCACGCACATCGCGTTCAGCATGCTCGTTGAGGACGAGGAGAGCTGGCCGATCGACCTGCCGAGCCGCCCGGACGGCGCGAAGTGGACGGAAGGCCCGAAGATCGTCACCCGGATGGACTATCGTCAGGACCGTCGCGGGTACGTCGACCAGGGCCACTCCCACGTCTTCGTGGTCCCGGCCGACGGCGGCACGCCGCGCCAGCTCACCGACGGCATGTGGAACCACGGCAACCCCCAGTGGAGCGCGGACGGGAGCGAGATCTACTTCTCCTCGCTGCGGGAGGAGGACTCCGAGTACAACTGGCGCGAGTCCGAGATCTACGCGGTGAACGTCGCCTCGGGCGCAATCCGGCAGCTCACGACGCGGCGCGGGCCGGACGGGGGCGCCTATCCCTCGCCCGACGGCAGCCTCGTCGCCTATTCGGGACAGCCCTGGAACGATGACACGTACCGGAACTCCCACATCTACCTGATGAACCCGGACGGCTCGGGCGTGCGGCAGATCTCGGGCGACTTCGACCGCGGCCTGCGGGGGAGCCCGCAGCTGATGTGGGCCCCGGACGGGAGCGGCGTCTACTTCAACGTGAACCGTGAAGGGACGCGGCACCTCCACTTCGCGTCGGTCGACGGGGGCGTGACGCAGGTCACGACCGGCAATCACCTTCTCAGCCTCAGCTCCTTCACGGACGACGGGGATGCGGTGGGTACGCTGACCACGCCGCACGGCCCAGGCGACGTCATCTCATTCGATCTCGACGATGGCGGCAACCTCATGCAGCTCACGCACGTGAACGACGACGTGCTGGCCGGGGTCACGCTCGGCGAGGTCGAGGAGATCTGGTACAAGTCGGTGAACGACTGGGACATCCAGGGCTGGATCGTGAAGCCGCCCGACTTCGACCCGTCGAAGAAGTACCCGCTCATCCTGTCGATCCACGGCGGACCGCACGGGATGTACAACACCGGGTTCAACTTCGGCTGGCAGGAGCACGCCGCGAACGGCTACGTCGTCGTGTACACCAACCCGCGCGGCAGCTCCGGGTACGGGACGGACTTCGGAAACGCGATCAAGAACGCCTATCCGTCGCAGGACTTCGACGACCTGATGGCGGGCGTCGACGAGGTCGTGGCGCGCGGATACGTCGACGAGGACAACATGTTCGTGTACGGCTGCTCCGGCGGCGGCGTGCTCACCTCGTGGGTCGTCGGCCACACGGACCGCTTCCGGGCCGCTTCGGCGAACTGCCCGGTCACGAACTGGCTCTCGTTTGTGGGAACGACGGACGGGCCCGGCTGGTACCGCAACTTCGAGCACTTCCCGTGGGACGACCCCTCCGAGCACCTGCGCCGCTCGCCGCTCATGTACGTGGGCAACGTGACGACGCCGACCATGCTCATGACGGGGGAGATGGATCTGCGCACGCCGATGCCGCAGACGGAGGAGTACTACCAGGCGCTCAAGATGGAGCGGGTGCCGACGGCGATGATTCGCTTCCGCAACGAGTGGCACGGGACGAGCAGCACGCCGTCGAACTTCCTGCGCACGCAGCTCTTCCTGCGCAGCTGGTTCGAGCGCTTCGGGACGCACGACGACGGCGACACACGCGCCGTATCGGACGCCGGCGGTTCCTGACCCGCAGCAATGACGGGCCGGGGCGCCAACCGCCCCGGCCCGCTGCCTAGCGGCCGGGGCCGAGGAGGACGGCGTTCATGAACAGGAGCTGCGTCGCCTCGGCATAGGCGCGGTAGTTCGGGTCTTCGGCGAAGGCCACCAGTTGTCCTCTTCCCACCGGCTGGTGGATGAGGAAAGCCTTGCTCGCGAGTTGTGGGCGCGACTCCTCCCACACGATCCCGCTCAGGACGAGATCCTCCAGCGCCGCGTAGCGTCCCACGTTCGTGCCTTCGTCGAGCGTGATCGGACGGAAGACGCGTGAGCCCGAGACGAGGACGCCGATCTCGCCATCCGTGCCCGCGGCGAGCCAGTGCTCCGTGTCGAACAGCGTGCGCAGGATCGCGCCGGGCACGCCCTCCGGCGATTCGTCTTCGGGCGAGATCGCATCGAGGTATTCGATGGGTTGTTCGGGGGTGTCGGGCTCGGGCGGGTCGTCGCCCTCGGCGCGGCCGCCCCGGCGCTCGGCCTCGGTGGCGAGGAGTCCCGTCCGCGCGGCCCAGCGCGAGGACTCCGCCATCGTGATGAGCGTGCCGCCGTCGCGCATCCACGCCTGGAGGCGGTCCCGCAGCCCTTCGCCCACGGCGCCGCCGTAGTTGCCGCTCGGGAAGACGATGACGTCGTAGTCGGCCAGCCGCGCCCGGCCGAGGCTGGATGCCCGCACGGCCGTCGTGCGCTGGCCGTAGCGCCGCTCGAGGACGTAGCGCGCCCAGCCCACGGAATAGCTCCCGCCCGGGGCATCGTAGACGAGGAGCACGCGCGGCTCGCGCAGCGCCCGGACGCGGCGGCTGCCGAGCGACATCCCCTCGCGCACGTATGCGTCGCCGATGGGCACGACCTCGGCGCGGTGCCGGGCGGCGATGCCGGCCAGGCGCTGGCGCAGATCCTCGCCGTTCTCGGCCGCCCGGAGGATCGCGGTGCCGACGCCGAAGCGGCGGCCGTCCAGCGTGAACTCCGCACCGGCGGCCCGCACCCGGAGGCCCTCGCGCAGCGCCTCGGCGACCGCCGCGGCCCCGTTCGTGCCCCACGGGACCAGGTAACCGACGAGCGCCTCGGGCAGCGGGTCCGCGGGCTCGATCCCGCCGTCGCCTCCGCCCGCGTCCCCGGCCACCTCCGGGCGCGCGGCCGCGTCGCTCGCGGTCAGCGCCGCGCCGCGAGCCCCCGTCGCGGCCGTCTCGATCGCCTCCACGTCCCACAGGAACGGCTGGCTCCACGCGGTCAGGTCGTAGATCTCGTCCGGCTGCCGGTTCGCGCGGCGTTCGATCTGCCGCCGCACGAACTCCTCCTCCATCGGCACGTGCGCGTCGAGCAGGTTGTGGATGAAGCGGTGCCCGGGCTGGTCGAGCGGCACGACGAAGCTCGAACCCGCGGACAGCGTCCGGTCGCCGGCCGTCACCGGACCGGAGGCGCGAAACACCTCGATCCCGTTCTCGACGAGCATGAGGCCGAGCCGCTCCGCCATCCCCGGGTCGTGCGCCGAGTGCAGCACGATCTCGGCCGGCCCCCGCTCCCCGAGCGCGATCCCCTCGCGCAGGTACGCCAGGTAGTCGCGCAGGATCCGGTCCCGGTTCCGGGCAGACGTGAGCGCGGTCTCGATCCCCGCCGTGAAGTGGTGCAGCACGCCGTCGCCGTACGTGAGCAGGTCGTCGTCCGACTGCCGCAGCTTGAGGCCCCCCGCGCTCGCCTGCTCGTACGTCATCCCGAGCGCGCCGTAGCCCATCGGCCACATGTCCACGTAGCCCGGATAGAAGAGGTCGTACACCTCCCGGTTGAAGTACGCGAACCCGCGTTCGTCGAAGCGCGCCGCGATCGCCTCCCCGAACACGTCCATGAGCGCGACCTGCCGCTCCCCGAACCAGGGGTTGGAGGGCGGCGCCGTCGGCGGGAAGAAGTAGGTCGCGTCCCCTCCCATCTCGTGCAGGTCCGCCACGATGTGGGGCCGGAACTCGAGGAAGATGTCCACCTTCCCGCGGGTCTCGACCTGGCTCTGGATGAAGAGGTCCCGGTTGAGGTCGAACAGGTAGTGGTTCCCGCGGCCGCCCGGCCACGGCGGGTCGTGCTCGGCGGAGACCCGGGCTTCGTCCGGCCAGCGCGCGTGCGCGACGGAGTTCTGGTACACGAAGCGGTTCCGCCCGTCCGGGTTCTCCATGGGATCGATGAGGACGAGCGACTCCGAGAGGATGAGATCGACGTCGGGGTCCCCCGTCGCCGCGAGCAGGTGGTAGGCTTCGGCCATCGCGGCGCCGCTCGAACTGATCTCGTCGCCGTGAATCCCGTGCATCAGCGCGGTGACGACCGGAAGCTCGGCCAGCAGCGCCTCCGCCTCCTCGTCGGAGAGGCCGCGGGGATCGGCGAGCCGCGCGATCCCGGCCTTGATTTCCTCGAGCCGCGCCATGCGCTCGGCCGAACCGATGACGAGGACGACGAGCGGTCGTCCCTCCCAGCTCTCCGCGTATTGGATCAAATGCGTCCGCTCCGGCGCCGCCGCGGCGAGCGCCTCCATGTAGCGGATCACGTCGTCCGGCGGCGTGACGACGTCGCGGAAGCCGTGTCCGGCCACTTCTTCGAGCGTCGGGATGTCGGGGTCATAGCGCGTTCCGGGCGCGAGTTCCTGCGTCACGGCGGGCGCCTGCATCAGCGCGGCGAGCGCGAGCGTGGATAGCACGGCGACTTCTCCAGCGTTCGAGGATTGGACGGACGGCGACTCACTATTGCACGTTCGTCGCGGCGTTGCACCATCCGGCGGGGGAGGGGCATCGTCAGGCTCCACACACCCCCGCGACCCACGGTCGGCCGGAGAAGCCCATGAACGAACCCGCCGCGCGTTCCCGCTCCAGCTTCTGGAAGAGCTTCGGCCCCGGTCTCATCTGGGCCGCGACCTCCATCGGCGTCTCCCACCTCGTGCAGTCGACGCGCGCGGGGGCGGAGGCGGGGTTCGCCTTCGTCGGCGTGATCGTCGTCGCGCTCGTCCTCAAGTATCCGTTCTTCGAGTACGGGGCGCGCTACGCGGCGGCCACGCGGCGGAGCCTGGTCGAGGGCTACCGCGACATCGGCCGCTGGGCGCTGTGGCTCTTTCTCGCCATCACCCTCGTGACCGCGATCATCTCGCTGGCGGCGTTGGCGATGTTCATGGCCTTCCTCACGCGCTACGCGTTCGGCGCGGAGTGGCCGCTGGCGGCGACGGGGGCCGTGCTGATGGGCGCCTGCGTGGCGGTGCTCGCGGTGGGGCGCTTCCGCGGCCTCGACATCACGATCAAGATCCTGCTCGCGATGCTCGTCGTCTCGACCGTGGCGACCGCGCTCGTGGCCGCGCCGCGCGCCGACCTCTCGACGCTGGCGCTGTGGCCGGGCGACGTCGTCGGCACCGTCGTTCCCTTCGCCTTCCTCCTCGCCCTCATCGGGTGGATGCCTTCGCCCGTCGACGTCGCGGTGTGGAGCAGCCTGTGGACGCTCGCCAAGGACAAGACGACGGGCGCGCGGACCTCGGTCGCGGACGCGAAGCGCGACTTCCTGGTGGGCTTCGTCGGCACCGGCATCCTCGCCCTCATCTTCGTGTCGGTCGGGGCCACGGTGCTCTATCAGGCGGACGTCACGCTCAGCGGCGCGGGGGCCGTGTTCTCCACGCAACTCGTCGACATGTACAGCACGACCCTGGGCTCATGGTCCCGCCCCATCGTCCTCGTGGCGGCGCTGGCGACGATCTTCTCGAGCCTCCTCGCCGTCACGGACGGCTTCCCGCGCGCGATCGAGCGCACGCTGGCGAACCTGCGGGGGCGCGTCGCGGCGGACACGGTGATCCGCGTGGGACGGGTCTACTGGTGGAGCATGATCGCGCTCCCCGTCGTCGCCTTCTTCATCCTCCTCGGCTTCTCCGGCAGCCTCACCGCGATGGTGGACTTCGCGACGACGGTGGCGTTCCTCACCGCGCCCATCCTCGGCTACTTCAACCTCCGCGCCGTGACGTCGGAGGCGGTGCCGCCGGAGCACCGGCCGGGCCGCGGCATGGTCACGCTGAGCTGGGTGGGGCTCGTCCTCCTCGGCGGGACCGGCCTCGCCTACCTCGTGTCACTCGTGCGGTGAGCGCCCACCCGGCCATGGACGAAGCGGCGGCTACTCGGGGCATGGTGGTGGGGCGCGTCGTGGGCCTGTACCGCTACCCCGTGAAGTCGATGGGCGGAGAACGCCTCGAGGCCGCCCGAATCATGCCGCGCGGGATGGAGGGCGACCGGGCCGGCGCGCTGGTGGATCGCGAGACCGGGCGCGTGGTGAGCGCGAAGCGGCCACGGCGGTGGGGGGCCGTCTACGGCCTTTCCGCGAGCTTCGAGCGGGAGAACGGGGCCGCGTCGATCCACGTCCGGTTCGAAGACGGCACGACGCTGTCGAGCGCGGGGCGCGAACGGCTGGAGGCCCGCCTGAGCGCGCTTCTGGGCCGGGAGGTCGCGTTCGCTACGGAGGCGGAGGGGACGTCGACGTGCGAGTACCACTGGCCGGACATGGAGGGACTCGTCCAGGACGGGCGGACGTACCGCGACGAGATCACGGAGTGGGAACTGCCGCCCGGGACGTTCTTCGACAGTTCCGGCCTCCACGCCCTGACGACGACGAGCCTCGACCACCTGCGGGGACTCGTCCCCGGGAGCGATTTCCATGTGAGCCGCTTCCGGCCCAACCTCGTGATCGAACCCGTCGCGGGGGCGCGGGGCTTCGTCGAGAACGACTGGGTGGGCGGCACACTCGACATCGGCGGGGCGCGCCTGCGGGTGACGAAGCCCTGCATGCGCTGCGTCATGGTCACGCTCCCGCTGGGAGATCTCCCGAAGGATCCGCAGGTGCTGCGCGCCGCCTTCGACCACAACGAGGGGAACGTCGGCGTGAAGTGCGAGGTGGCCGGGCCGGGCGCCGTACAAGTCGGCGACGAGGTTCGCCTCGGCTAGGGCGGTTCGCCGAACCGCCGCCGGGGGCACGAGTCTCGCCTCCGGAGAAGGGAGTGGCCGCTGGAGCATTTTGGCGTCGTAAGCCTGATACCGACGGCCGTCGTACTCGCCGTTGCGGTCTGGACGCGCCGGCCCGTGGAATCCCTCATCATCGGGGCGCTCGTCGGGTTCGTGATCCTCGCGCCCGGCGATCCGCTCACCGCGTTCACGGACGGCATGGTCGCGGTCATGCGGAACGAGACCGTGGGCTGGATCATCCTCGTCTGCGCGCTTTTCGGCAGCCTCATCACGCTGCTCGTCCGGGTGGGCGCCGCGGCCCGTTTCGGCGACGCGGCGTCGGCGCGCATCCGGACGCGCGGCGGCTCGCTGGCCGCGACGTGGCTCCTCGGCCTCGCCGTCTTCATCGACGACTACCTGAACGTCCTCGCGGTCAGCTCCTCCGTGAAGCGGTTCACCGACCGCCACCGCGTGTCGCGCGAGATGCTCGCCTACGTCGTGGACTCCACCGCCGCGCCCGTGTGCATCCTCGTACCGATCTCCACCTGGGCCGCCTACTTCTCCGGCCTGCTCGAGGAGACGGGGTGCGCGGCATCGGGCCGCGGCCTATCGCTCTACATCGATGCGATCCCGTTCATGCTCTACGCGTGGCTCGCGGTGGCGCTGGCGCTCCTCGTCGGAACCGGCCTCGTCCCCGCCGTCGGCCCCATGCGCAAGGCCGAGCGTCGCGCACGGGAGACGGGCCAAGTGGTGCCTCCGGGCCTGGAGGAGGCGAAGCTCGAAGGCGAGACCGATCCGCGCGCCGCCGAGCGCGCGCGCCCGTGGCACTTCATCGTCCCGGTCGTCACCCTCGTGGCCGCCACCTGGATCCTCGACCTCGACATCCTCAAGGGCGTCGTCGTGGCGCTCGGCCTCACCCTCGCCATCGTCGTGGGCACAAGGCTCCTCCCGGTGCGCGCCGCGCTCGACACCACCATGGCCGGCGTGCTCACGATGATCGTCCCCCTGGCGACCGTGTTCGGCGGCTTCCTCCTCAAGGAGGTGAACGACGGACTCGGCCTCACCGCCTACCTCATCGAGACCGTCGAACCCCTGATGACGCCGCAACTGCTCCCCGCCATCACCTTCCTCACGATGTCGCTCGTCGCCTTCGCCACCGCGTCGTTCTGGGGCATCTTCGCCGTGGCCGTCCCGATCGTGCTCCCGCTCGCCGATTCGGTGGGGGCGCAAATGCCCCTCGTGATCGGCGCCCTCATCTCCGCCAGCGCCTTCGGCAGCCACACCTGCTTCTACGGCGACTCGACCGTCCTCGCAGCCCGCGGCAGCGGCTGCGGCGTCGTCGAGCACGCCCTGACGCAACTCCCCTACGCCCTCTTCGCCGCGGGACTGGCCGCCGCCGGCTTTCTCGTGTTGGCTTGATCTCATTACGCGCCGTGACCCATCCGTCGTCCCGGTCGTCTTGCCAGCAATCGGATCTTCTATCGTGAGGTGGGCATGAGGCTATCGGATCGCGGAGTGCAGACTCGAGTTCGGCCCCTCGCGTGGGCGATCGCGGCCGTCCTTGCGCTCGCAACGAGTACTCCGGGGCTGGCCGCTCAGGAACCGGCCTGCGGCGATCGCGCCGTGCTGCGCGTGGTGGTCATGGATGAGGCTGGTGCGATTCCGATTCCGACCGCCACCGTGATTCTTCGCTGGACCGAGACGGATCAGGTGCGAAGACCGGTGCGCCAGGACGTGGGGTCCGATGGTGGCCTTGTGCTTTGTGCTCCGCCCGACGCTCGCCGGGCCACGCTATGGGCAGAGTTCGCGGATGCATCGAGCGAGGAGGCCGTGGTCAGCATAGCGCGGGGAGTGTTGCATGAAGTGGAGCTCAGGCTCCGTTCAGGGTCGGTGAGGACGGGACGCCTGATCGGTGAGGTGCGAGACGCTCTGACCAATAGGCCGGTCGTGGCAGCGGCGATCTCTGTCGTGGGCGGTGCGGCCGTGGCTGAGACCAACCGGCGGGGCGTTTTCATTCTGAGTGGCGTTCCGGTCGGTGTGCATGAACTGGCTGTACGGCGCCTCGGTTACGCTCCCCTTGATCATACCGTGGCGGTGTTACGCGGAGTCACGACGGAGGTCGAGATCGGGATGGCTCCGCAGCCCATGGAGATGGAACCGATCGTGGCCACGGCGATGAGATCGCGCCGACTGGAGATCAAGGGCTTCTACGAGCGCAAGTACTGGGGTGAACTCATCGGCGGGGCGACCTTCCTTACGGAGGCTGACATCGAGCGGCGCCGGCCGATATTCATCTCGCACATGATCGCCGACGAGCCGGGGATCCGACTGCAAAACTGCCGCCTTCGACGAGGCAGCTGCCAGTTGGTGAACATAAGAGCATCTTCGCGGATGCTGGGGGGATGCCCGGTAAAGTTCTATCTCGATGGCACGCCGGTCAGGGCTCTCGGTGGACGAATGGGGGAGTCCATCGACGATCTGGTACGGCCGCACGATATCGCGGGCGTCGAAATATACGTGAGCGCTTCGTCCCTCGCGGCAGAGTTCGGCGGATCCGCCTCCCAGTGCGGGGTCGTCGCAATCTGGACGAAGTAGCTCGGGTACCCGGCCGCTCGGCCTCGACAACACTACGGTCGGAGTCCTCACGATGATCGTGCTCCCGTCGACCGTGTTCGGAGGGTTCCTCTTCCTCGCTTGATGCCGCGGGGTCCGTATCCCAGTCTTGAGGGGAGATGCGGAGATTCGCGAGTTCTGATCCCAGGTCGGTGGCACGGTTGGCGGCGCGGCAGTTCGCCTGGAGCCTCGCTGCGGCTTGGGGGCTGGCCGGAGGCGCCGGAGTTCTCTCGGCCCAGGAGTCGGATTGCGGGGACCGCGCGAGCTTGCGGATCCGTATCGTCGACGACGACGGCTCGGCTCCGGTCCCCAACGCGGTGGTGGTCGTGCGGTGGACGGAGACCGAGCGCGCGAGAAGGCCGGTGCGCGAAGTTGTCGGTGCCGACGGACGCCTCGTCCTCTGCGCTCCGCGGGACGCGACGCAGGCCACCCTCTGGTCGGAGTACGGGAACTTCTCGAGCGAAGAAACGGTCGTCGTCATCGTCGCCGGAATGTCCCACGACATCACGCTCATGCAGCGCTCGGGGCGGATCAGAACCGGGAGGCTGATGGGTCATGTGCGCGATGCCATCACGGATGATCCGGTGGTGGCCGCCACGGTCTCCGTTCCCGACCGTCTGCGGGTGGCCGAGACCGACCGCCGGGGGCGCTTCGTCCTCAGCGGCGTTCCGGTCGGCATGCAGGAACTCAACGTGCGTCACATCGGGTACGCTCCGCTGTCCTATGTGCTCCAGGTCTCGCCCGGCCTCACCACGGACGTGGAGATCGGCATGGTCCCGGCGCCCGTGGAGATGGAGCCGATCGTAGCGACCGTGACGCGGTCTCGCCGACTGGAGGTCAAGGGCTTCTACGAGCGCAGGCACTGGAGCGAACTCGTCGGCACGGGCACCTTCTACACGGCGGAGGACATCGATCGCCGCCGGCCGGTCGAAATCTCGCACATGATCGCCGACGAGTCGGGAATCCGGCTTCAGTGCAACGCCCGGCGTACCGACTGCAGGCTGGTGAACACGCGGTATTCGTCGGGAGTCGCGGGCGCCTGTTCGCTGAGCTTCTATGTCGACGGTCTGCCGACGAGGGGGATCCCACTGGACGACGTGGTGAGGCCGAACGAGATCGCGGGCATCGAGATATACAAGGGGCTGTCGTCGGGTCCGGCGGAGTTCCCGCCTTCCCGCTGCGGCCTCGTCGCGGTCTGGACGAAATGACGTCCGAAAAACCGAACAATTGGAGGTGACGAGATGAAGCGAAGCAGCGCGTGGTACCTCGCCGTTCTTCTGGTCGCGGGATGCGGCGGAGGATCCGAGGCCGGCGAGGCGGAGATGGCGGAGATGGCGGAGACGGCCGAAGCCATGGACGAAATGGCGGACGCGGGGCTGGCCTGCGTCGTCATGGGCGATGTGGAAGGCCGGGCGAGCCCGCTCCAGGAGCTGAGCTTCTCGTACGACGGGGGTGAAGGTCTCCTCTGCTACGGCGCGCCGTCGGCCCGCGAGCGCGTGGTCATGGGCGAGCTCGTCCCTTACGGGGAGGTCTGGCGCCTCGGTGCGAACGAAGCGACGGCGCTCCACCTCTCGGCCGCCGCCACGGTCGGCGGCGTCGCGCTCGGGCCCGGCAGCTACTCGCTGTACGCCACGCCCGGCGAGACGGAATGGGAGTTCCACGTGAACTCGGAGTACGACCGCTGGGGGATCCCGATCGACGCCGTCGTCCAGAGCACCGAGGTGGGCAGTTTCATGGCGACGCCCTCGGCAACCGCCGGCATGGTGGAGATGATGACCTTCGAGCAGGTGGACGGCGCGCTCCGCTTCTCGTGGGAGAACACCCAGGTCGATATCCCCCTCGGCATGTAGGATCCCACATCCCCGCCTTTGGCGTCCCGGTCAGCGGTGGCGCCAGAGGCGGGTTTCGAGGTGCCGCTTGATGGCGGGCCATTCGTGGAGGAGGACGGAGTACATCACGTCGTCGCGCACGCTCCCGTCGCGGCGCAGGGAGTGATTGCGCAGGACACCGTCCTTCTTTGCGCCGAGCGCCTCGATGGCCCGCTGGGAGCGCAGGTTCATCCCGTCCGTGCGCAGTCCCACCACTCCACATCCCGCCGTCTCGAAGGCGTGCGTCATGAGGAGGATCTTGCACGCCGTGTTGACGTGCGTTCGCTGGTGGCTCGCGCTGTACCAGGTGTAGCCGATCTCCACCCGGTCGACGTGCGGCAGGATGTCGTGGTAGCGGGTGGAGCCGATCACCGCGCCGGTGTCCGCGAGCCGGACGACCCACGGCAGCATGTGGCCGGCGGTCTGGCCCTCGAGCGCCGTCTCGATGTAGTCGGTCACTTCGTCCGGGGCCGGGACGAAGGTGAAGAAGAGGTTCCACAACTCCCCGTCCGCGGCGGCCTCGGCGAGCGCGGCGGCGTGCTCCAGGCCCATGGGTTCCAGCCGGACGCCGTGTCCCTCGAGGGTCACGGGCCGAAGTTCGATCATCGGCGCGTGCCGGAACGGCGGTGGGCGGTCACTCCGTCCCGCCCCCGAGCATGTGGGCGCTGATCCCGTCGCGATCGACCATGTCTCCCCGCAGATAGACGGCGTCGATCCGGCGCGTGTTCGTGATGTCGTCGAGCGGGTTCGCGTCCATCACGATGAAGTCGGCGCTCTTGCCGGCCGCGATCTCGCCGAGGTCGTCCCAGCTCATCAGTTCGGCGGACGTCTTCGTCGCCGCGACGATGACGTCACCCGGCGTCATGCCGGAGCGGACCATGTCCTCCATCTCCTGGTGCACGGCCCAGGCCGCGTTGCCGTCGGTGCCGAAGGAGATCCGGATGCCGGCCTCGGCGAAGCGGGCCAGGTTCCGCGCCTGGATCCCGAAGGACTCCCGCGCGGCGGGGTTGTCCACGGAGGCCGCCTGCATCTCCGCCAACTGGTCCGCCGGCACGGTGCCGGCCAGCCAACTCAGGTCGAGCGCCACCCCCGGCCCGGGAAGGTTGGGGACAAGGACGACCTCCGGGCGCTCGGCCCACAGTGCCATGAGTTCGTCGTCCGCGTCGAGGTCGCGCACGCCGTGCGCGAACACGTCCACGCCCGCGCGCAGCAGCTCCTTGGCGTCCTCCAGATAGAAGACGTGGGCCGTCACCATGAGACCGTGCCCGTGCGCTTCATCGATGATCGCGCCGTAGAGTTCCGGGGGGAGTTGCTCGTACCGCCCTCCGCGGTCGTCCACCCAGATCTTGATGATGTCAGCCTGCCGCTCCGCCAGTTCCCGGACCGCGTCCCGTCCCTCCTCCTCCGTCTCGATCCAGTAGGGGGCCTCCGAGCGGCCGGGCTCCGGCATCGTGATCCCGCGGTCGGCCGTCTTCGCGCGGGCCGCGTCCGGGATGACTTCGTCGCGCATCTCGATCCCGATGCCGCCGGTCTCCGTCCCGAGGCTCACGACGGCCCCCGCCCCGTAATACGCCATGTGCCGGAGCTGTTCGATCCGCTCATCGCGCTCGGAGGAGAGGTGGAGGTGCGCGTTCACGATCGCGGGCATGACCGTCTTGCCGCCGAGGTCCACCCGTTCCGCGCCGTCCGGCACCTCGACGTCACCGCTCGCCCCGACGGCGGCGAACTGGCCATCCTGGACGAGGAAGACGGCGGACGAGATCACGGAGCCGTCGCCCGTGAGGACCGTGGCGCCCTCGAACGCCGTCACGCCGGCGCCCCCTTCGCCTCCATCGGTCGCGCAACCGGCCACCAGGACGGCGGCGATCGCGAGGACGGCGGGACGAACGGCGGGGATCGATGTGACCGCATGGGCGCGAAGCATGTCTACCTCCTGTCAGGCTCCTGTGGGACGGCATAAGTATAGAGGCCGAATGACTCCCCTGACACGGACGGACGATCCCCGGATGAGCCATCCCCGCTGCTCCCGTTTACTCGTCGTATCGCTCCTGACCGTCGCCGCGTGCGCCCCCGGCGGTGGAGACCCGGCGGGCGACGAAGGCGACGTCGTCCGGACCGCGCTGCACGACTTCCGGGTCGAAGAGGTGGCGGACGGACTCGTGCGCCCGTTCTCGCTCGCCTTCACGCCCGAGGGCGACCTCCTCGTGACGGAACGCCCCGGCCGGCTCCGCATCATCCGCGACGGCACGCTGCTCCCGGATTCCGTGGAGGGCCTGCCGCCGATCCGAGCGCTCGGACGCGGCGCCCGCTCCATGGCCGGCTTCGAGCAGGCGGGCCTGCGCGACGCGATCCTGCACCCGGATTTCAAGACGAACCGGCTCCTCTATCTGAGTTACGTGAAGCCGGGCCCCGATTCGCTGGGCACGATCGCGATCGCCCGCGGCCGGTTCGAGAACGACCGGTTGAGCGACGTCGAGGAGCTGTTCCACGCGGACGCGCCGGGGAACGGGACGGAGCGCAGTTCGATGTGGGGCGGGCGCCTCGTCTTCGACCACGACGGCTACCTGTTCATGACGCTGGGCGACCGGCAGTGGCCCCCGGCGGGCGAACTGGAGGCGCACCCCGCGCAGAATCTGGCCAACCACAACGGCAGCACGATCCGACTCCACGACGACGGTCGCGTCCCCGCGGACAATCCGTTCGTGGACCGGGAGGAGATCCACCCCGAGATCTGGACGTGGGGCCACCGCAACGCGCAGGGGATGGCGGTCCATCCGGAGACGGGAGAGCTGTGGCAGAACGAGCACGGCCCGCAGGGCGGCGATGAGCTGAACCTCATCGAGCCGGGGCTCAACTACGGCTGGCCCGTCGTCGGGTACGGCGTGAACTACCGAACCGGCGCGCGCATCCACTCGGGGACCCTGATGGAGGAGATGGAGCCGCCGGAGCACATCTGGGTTCCCTCCATAGGCGTCTCCGGGATGCTCTTCTACACGGGCGACGCGTTCCCCGAGTGGCGCGGCGACATGCTCGTCGGCGGTCTCAGCGGGCGACGCCTCGCGCGGCTGCGGTTGGACGGCCGGGAGGTGGCGCACGAGGAGACGCTGCTGGAGGGGATCGGCCGCATCCGGGACGTGCGCCAGGGACCGGACGGGTTCATCTACCTCGCGATCGACGGGGAGACGCGGGACGTGGACGGCCCCGCGACCGGCATCGTGCGCCTGGTGCCCGCCGGCCGGCGGTAGCCCATGCGGAGCGTCGGCGGGTTTCGCGCGTCCCCCGTCTTTCTCCTCGCTCTCCTGGCCTGCGGAGACGATCCGGCGGCGCCCGCGCTCCCCGTACCGACGTCGATCTCGATTGCGCCGTCCACCGTGACGCTGTGGCGGGGCGTCAGTTTCCATCTCACGGCGACCGTCCGCGACCAGGACGACCGCCCGATGTCCGCGGTCGCGGTGAGCTGGCGGTCCGGTGACCCTTCCACCGCGACGGTCGACGCGACGGGGCTCGTAACGGCCGTCGGGAGCGGGGAGACGACGGTGACGGCGACGGCGGGCGCCGCCTCGGGGACGGCGGTCGTGAACGTCGACAACGAAGCCACGGACCGGGTCGTCCTCACGGCCCTGTACGAGACGACGAACGGCACGGGGTGGAGGAACGCGGGCAACTGGCTCAGCGACGCGCCGCTCGCGGACTGGTACGGAGTCGAAGTCGACGCCGCCGGCCGCGTCACGAAGCTGCAACTCGGCGAGAACGGTCTCGAGGGGCCGATCCCGCTCGTGATCGGCCACCTCCCCACGCTCACGGAGTTGTACCTCCACGACAACGCGCTGGCCGGCTCGATCCCTCCGATCATCGGCCAGCTGTCCGAACTCCGGATTCTCGAACTGTGGTCCAACGACCTCACGGGCTCGATCCCGCCCGAACCGCGAGCACTTCATGTATATGATGGCCTTACAACGTGTTAGCCAATGTCCAGGTGTTTGTGTATCACTTCTGATATGCGGTTCTGAACGCGAATCTTAATCGACCGCGCCGGATCTCTGTGGACGCAAATTTGTTCGACCAAGCCGTGGGCAAGCAGCAGCCGAAGCGTCTCACCCTCACACCTCCCATGCGCGCGGAGGCGAGGAGCGGCATTACATGCCAGTGGTTCTCCGGTTGGTGGGTGGTTCGGCCTCCAGTGTAGAATCTCGTTCCCCCCGCCGCCGAGTGATTTGAGGTCTGTTTCGGCCACGAGAGTCCCGGTAGGCTTCGTTCGCGCTTCCGCACTGCGGGCAGGTCACGCCGCGCTATAACCGTCAGCGCCCCAACCGGCGGCTGGCCCCTATTGAAGCACTAGGTATTGATGGCTCGATACGGTCCCCTTGTCGCGAATGCCGTGGCTCTCGCAGTGGGACACACACTCCGAGTAGGTATCAACGACTCGGAACCACCTCTTGGCGACCCGCGCAAGCTCCTTTGCCATATCGCACTTCTTGCTGGCTCCGAGGTGTAGTACCACAACACCCCCCGATCGCAGCCGTTCTCGTGCCTGCCGCAGCATCGGTCGGTAGACATCGAACCCGCCCTTCTGGCGCTTTTCCACGAACGCTGCCGGACGATCTTGAAAGTCCCTCCGCTCCCAACCGCAGAACCACAACCGCATCCAGTTCCCGAGATAGAAGCGAGTGCTACTGAAGAATGGCGGCGAGGTGATTACTGCATCCAGTGAGTCCACTTCCGAGGGCCACCACCCTGTCGCATCTTGGAACAGCGAGTATCCGTGGGCAAACCCGTCCTCCACCTCTACCCTCGTACTCCGGTTCAGCTTGTCTACGAGCCTTGGCATGAGCGGCCGATAGAACGTGTCACCGGTTGGGGCGAAGGGTGTGATCGGATGCGATCTTCGGCTGAGCGCATACGGGCGATTACCGTGAAGGATGTGCAGCAGACAAGCCAATACGAGTGACTCGGCGGCGCTGCTCGGTGGATGAGCGAGAAAAAACCGACGCGCGACGAGTATCTCTCTCAGTGTCTCCTCATGGAAATAAGAGGTAAGGTCGCCGTTGAAACGAATGGACTGCGCCGATTCCATGTCTTCGCTACGAACGTCACGGTCCTTCAAACAGTCTCTGAGTCGCTGTACCGTCTCGTCGCATTCCGCAAGAGTCCAATTCCCGATCTTACCGGCTGCGATATGAACCGCTGGCGGGCTGATATCGAATCCCCACGCAGTGACGCCATGCAATGCGGCTTCGAATGGTATCGTGCCCACGCCGGAAAAGGGGTCCACGATTCGGTCGCCCGGCGAAGTAAACGTCCGAACAAGATGCGCGGCCAGCGATGGCTTCATCTTTCCCTGATACGAACAAAGAGAATGAAGAGGGTGTCCCCAATTGCGTTTAGCAAACTCTCCCTGCTGATGAGGGAGCGTATCCTTGAAAGCTGTCCAAGCGGCCGACCAATTCCTGGGCGGTGTCTGTGAACTTGGCGGTCTCGAAGCGAACGTCGATTTGGGAGCGAATACGAGTAGCTTCTGGGCCAATCTAATCTGACTGCGAGAAAAGCGGCGGCGGAGTACTACTTGGTCACGGAGCTCGAAGCCGGCTGAATCGAGAGACTCCTCGATGAACATGTCTGTCGGCACATGCACGCCTGCGTACGCAGAGTCCCCAATATCGATAACGATGGTACCATCTTCCTGCATCCGATCAGCTACCGCGTGGAGTATTGACCTCATCTCCGAAGCGAAGCACGCCACCATACGAGGGATCCTCGTATCATAAGCGACTTCCTCCAGCCGGCTCACAACCCGCTCGGCCGACGATGGCAGGCGTCCGATTGGCTTGCGAACGGTTACATCGTTGATCCCACATGTGAGGGAGGAGTATCGGAGGCGGGCGAGATCGTCACGACTTCCAAGGCATCTGAGGAACCAGAGTTCGACTTTCGTATTCCTAAAGTAGTTGGTCCCATTCAAGTACGGTGGGCTCGTGACAACAGACGCGAAAGACACATCGGGAATCAGGTGTAAGCGTTTGGCGTTCTCCAGAAGCAAGGTCGGTGTTTCGTCGATTCGTGATGACACCTGAGTGTCCTGCGCGATTCTCCTCAAGGCCGTTCTTGTCGCGCCACGTATATCTGGCTGGAAGCCCGCCATTTCGGCATCCGTCCTGAATCGCAGATCCCCTCGCCGAATCAGCCGGGACGCGGGGATTAGCGATCTCAGTACAGCTACCGTAAGGAAGCGTCCCACGAGCGGATCCTCGCGACCGATGGCGTCGATCAGAGTCCGGTATCGCAGCACGTCCTCGAAGACTTCGGGATCGAAGAACACACTGGCGCCAAACACCGAATCATGGGTACGACGCAATTGCGCATCCGGCGAGGAATCATCGAGTCTCTTGTCGAGAACGTCAGCCAGCACCAGAAGCGAGTGTGTGAGACGGACTCGGTCACGGCTACGCAAACGGAGGGCGAGCACCTTGGCAGCGATGACGAACTGAAGGACGGGGTTGATCTCGCCAAAACACGCTTTCTTCCCAAGACGTGAAGCTGTGAGCGGGGTCGTGCCCGTGCCAGCAAATGGATCGAATACGCTGGTCGCATTGGGGCAGTAGTTCTCGATTACAGCCTCAACGAAGGCTGGGGAGTATCCCTCAAGGTACGGATACCATTCGTGCAGAGGTTGATCGCGGCCTCCAACGAACGTTGCTTGGATGGGGTCAAGAGTTAGTGGATTCGCAGTCCCGAATCCCGGCAGATGCAGATTCGCGGAGTCCCGGCTTGCTCGGAGCTGATTTCGCAGCATGTGGATGCAGAAGGCGTTGACCGACCTACCGTGTCGTTTGGCGTCGCTCCGAAGTGACAGGAAGCTCTCCTGGCCGAGCGCCGAGCGTAGCGCGTCACTTGTCAGGTGCTTCACAGCTCGGAAGACATCTTGATCACGAGGCCCGAAGGCGAGCGTGAGACTAGACCGGCCAGACGACGGCGTCTCTGGGTAATCGCGGAAGTACACGTTCTTGAATGACTGTCCCATTCTTTCCTTTCCTAGAGCGGACAAGAAGGCCCGAAGCAACTACCATACCTATGGTAGATACTTCGCCCCGTCCCGGCAAGGGGATCCCGGAGTTCCGGGGGACGAGACACGCCGCGCAGGGACAGGCGGGCGTCAGCGCGTGAGTCGTAGCCACTCCGCACGGTAGATGACGTAGCTGGTGGCGCTCTGCTTCTGGACTGCGAGCTTCGCGGCCGGATTCTGAATGATCCGAAGCTTGGGGGACGCGCTGGCAACGTGCTCGACGAGCGCCAGGAAGTAGCTGTCGCCGTGCTGACGAGCCGCCCGATACTCGGTCGACGTGAGACTCACGGCATCCAGATCGCCGAGGCTGCTCTTCACCTCGACCAACATGGCCCGATCTTTCCGGCGCGCCCAGAGGTCGAAGCCATAGCCACGCCGATTAGTATAGAACGCGACCTGCCATCCCTGTGACCTCAGAACCTTAGCAACGAAGCTCTCGGCATCTGCGCCATCATTCCCAACCGGCGCGGTAGGGGGTTCGAGTAAACCTTCGACCTCCGGTGGCGTAGGCATCCGTAAGAGCGGCGGTGAAGATCCTCTCGGCGGAGGCCCGGCTGACGCGGCCCTTCCGTCGGCCGGGCGATATGCGGCTCGCTCTTGGACCCACGCCGTCGTCAACAGCAATCGGGTATCCTGACGCACCATGCTCGTCCCAAGGGAAAAGAGGGAGAATGTGTGCAGCCCGATATCACGCCAATTCGAATACTGCTTGGCCCCCGGCATACGGTTCCGTACTTTGCGGTGCAGAGAGTCCTTTTCCCGTTTCGTCAACTCACGGTACGCTCCGATAGCTTCGGCTGCCCACGGCACTTCCTCGTCCGTACGTATCCGGGATACGAAAAGGTCGAACTCGTCCCGGTCGATGTAACCGTCGCAGGTCGCAAGCAACTGTCGTGCTATCTCGTACACCGGCACGTCGAACTCGCTGTATTCCCTGACGCGCTGAGGCGGCGACCAAGGCTCGACCGCGAATCGCATTGCGGCGAGCGCATCTTCAACCACGGCTGACGGGTCGTCCGAATTGGCCAGGTCATGGCCACGCTCGGTGAGCTGGATCCGCCGCCATCTATTGCCCTCCACTCGGCGCAGGAGTCGCAGGGGCTTGTCCATAGCGAGAAGATGATGACGACGCAACTGACGCCCTGGGTCGTCGCTGTCGATATCGACGATTCTCGCCAATCGCTGGTAGTCGCCGTAGGTCAACTCAACGATACCACGCCCAGCCCGGTTCGCGAGGTATCCGGCAATGCTCTCCAGCCACGAGAGGGAAACGTGGACTCTCGTGATGATGAACCAGCCACGGTCTCCGCGATCCGCTTCGTCAAGGCGTTTCACGAGCAACCGCCGGACGTTGTGTAGACTCACCTTGCAACCCCAGCTTGGCAGCCCAACCGAGTAGTTCGGACGTGATCGAACGGTCGCGTCGGCATCCGCCGTTCCCAATACCCATGGTGCCTGGGATGCACTGTGGCGGCCGAATCCGGCAGTACGCGGCGCCGACACGTAGCCCCACTGCTCGAGGAGACCATGCGAACGAAGCCGTCCCACCGAATCCGGCCCCACTTGGAGCGCTGAATCAGGGGGGACAAGCAGTACAGTGCCATCGCACCGAGAGTCTTCTTCTGGTTCTCATGGGCCATCGTGGCCGATCCGGCGTGCAGGGAGTGTAGGTAGTGTCACGGAACGAATACGTTCGCTGGAGGCATCGTACAAGGGAAGGCTACCGGCCTTGAGGAGGATGCAGGGCTTCCGATTTCAACCCAACCGATACGCCACTCGACCCTCACCGGCTCGGCCCGGAGTCCCGGTCCGGCCCCGGCCGCCGTATCCTTTCCAGCAGTTGCCTCGTCATCTCCACCTGCTCCCTGGCCCTGCGCCGTACGTCCCGGAGTATCCGGTCAAGTCCGTCACCCGCGCGCTCAGCCGCTCGACTTGCCGCTGCAAGGCTTCGACCTGTTCTCGCAACGCTCCGATCTGCCCGGAGTGCCACCGCTGTTCCGTTTCGTACTGCCCGGACAATCTTTCCAATGCGGCCGTCAGCCGCCGCTCCAAATCGGTCACGCAGCTCCCTCCTCACTCCCTCGACAGCTTCAAGTAGGGCCGCCCGTCCATCGTGAACGCCGGACGGACCGTCGTGCCGGCCGGCAGCGACACGTACCGGTCCCCGCTGCTCTCCAGCAACTCGACGCCCCAGGTCGTCTCCTCGATCTCGGCCAGCATCGCGCGCGCCCACCCGGTCCGCGTGTCCAGCTCGTCCAAGGTCTCGATCCGGTCGTGGATGCTCCTCGACAGCCAGTGCATCGTCCCCAAGCTTCCGAAGCAGATACCGAGGAAGAGGCTCATGCCGACCACCAGCGGCCGGAGCCAGGCCTTCATCAGCAACTCGCGCATCCGCCCGGTCGCCTCGACCGTATCGGCCTCGATGGAACGCAGCGCGCCGCTTGCGATTGCGCTCAAGTTCTCGCCGAGCCGCGCGAGCTCGCGCGCGGCTTCGTCCTCGATTCGCCTCCGGTCGGCCTCCAGCCTGCTCCTCAGCCGGGAGGTCAAGTCGCCCGGGCTCGAAGTCTCGTTCATACAGTTCTCCTCTCAGCCGCCACCGCTTCCCGCTGTCGGGATCGCGGGCGGTGATGTAGTCCTTGCCTTGGCGGGTCACGTCGAGGCCAACGTCCTCCAGCGCGGAGACCACGTCGGCTCGGTCCTTGACCGCGCCGTGCTCGACGCGCTGCACGAGGTAGTCGCGGATCAGCGTGCGCGGGTCCGCCTCGTGTTCGAGCCCGGCCCGCAGCTTCGACGCCTCGATGTAGGCCACGTGGCCCGGCCGCTGCGCCCTGGCCCGCGCCGGGTCGTCCGGTCGGCTCCAGCCGTGCTCGTGGTTGAAGGCGTCGCGAAGCGGGGCGAAGGTCTTCTCCCAGCCGGGGGGCGCGATGTTCAAGCTGCGGCCCGTCTGTAGGTCGCACTGCGCGGCCAGAATGTGGACGTGGACGCCGCCTCCGCGCTCGCGGTGCAGAACCGCCGTCCACGAGTAGCGGTCCGGCTCCAGTCCCGCCCACGCCGTCTTCTCGAACTCGTCGAGGACGGCTTCGATCTGTTCGTCGGTCGGCCGGTCCTCCGGTGCCCACGCGATCACGGCCGACCTGTATTTGCGCTCGAAGTCGAGCGAGTCGGCCACGGCGGCCACCATGTCCGGGTTCCCGCGCCACACTTCGACGCCCTCGCGCTCCCGTCCCTCGGCGTCCAACTCGCCGACGAGGTACTTGACCGCCGCCCTAGCCGAGCCCTTCCCGTGGGGCAGGAACTTAACGAGCATCGTCGCCGTCCTCGTCGATGCGGGCGACACGGAGCAGCGAGTGCTCGAAGGACACGAGGTGGGCGATCACCGAGACGGCCTCGGCCGCCGTCCTGTGGGTGTTCGCCC